>JBBRDQ010000102.1:0-17411 GCA_038203695.1 Chitinophagales bacterium | reverse complement strand
GGTGGATGGTGGTGCTGCGTTCATGCGTTGCGTGTGGTTGAGCGGATCTGTACGGCCCTTCAGAAACGGGCAAAATTACTTCGAATTCCGCTTAGAAACAAGGATTCGATAAAGGTTGTTGCGCTGCTGTACGCCTGTATCTGTCCGTTTTACCGCAAATCATATATTTTACACCACTTTGGGGAATTTGGCTGATTGTTACTTTTACCAGTATTTAGCAAAGTCAGGTTTCTACCGCTTTGAAATTGCTAGTATCCAGCCTTATATTTGTCCAATGGAAAATACACCGACTGCTCCGCGCGCCGTACAACACTCCCGCACCACGATCACGGAATTGATGATCCCGTCATATGCCAATTTTGGCGGTAAAATTCACGGCGGCATCCTGCTCTCCCTGATGGATAAAGCAGCGTATGCCTGTGCTGCCAAACACGCCGGCGGATACTGTGTGACCGTGTCAATCGACAATGTAGAATTTCGGGAACCCGTTGAGGTCGGCGAACTGGTATCGCTGCACGCCTCGGTCAATTACGTCGGGCGTACGTCACTGGTGGTGGGTATCCGGGTGATCGCTGAAAATGTAGAGACCGGGCAAACCCATCATACCAATACCTCTTACTTCACGATGGTGGCAAAAGGGCGCGACGGCAAACCCCGCGAAGTGCCGCCCCTGCTGCTCGAAAATGCGGAAGATGCCCGCCGTTTTGTGGAAGCACTGCGCCGCAAGGCCATGAAGGCACACTATAAAGATGAATTTGACAATGAAAAAAATCGCCTGCGCCTAGATATCGATCTGGCGCAATTAGCAGCGGAGCGCTGTGTAGTCGGTTTTTGACCTAAATGGTTTTCTTATTCAAAATGAAGCAGTTACGCGCCGTATTTTCGACTTAAAAACGTAACCTAAAAATTACTAACAAAAGTTATCCACATTGTTAATAACAAATTCAATATTAAATACCTATTGATAATCAATATTTTAGAATAGTTATCAACATTTTGTGGAAAAAATGACCATTAGAGTCTTTTTTATCCTTGTACTTTCGCTATCGCTTCCGAAGTAAATAATCGGAACAATTTTACTCCGCCTTCTCGATTCCTATTCCCTATACCATCGCTGTTACTGCTACCCGGCCACAAAGTCGGCTTAGGAGTGTCGGCCTTTTGAGTCGTTTATATTTTCAATCCTTGTCCGTTTATAATCTCCATAAATCATCAAATCATACTACTATGAGTTCCGTACCATCACAACCCATTGAGCCGATTCTGGCGGAGAACCCAGATCGCTTCGTTATTTTGCCCATCAAACATCCGGAGGTCTGGAAAATGTATAAAACCGCGGAAGCCTCCTTCTGGACCGCTGAAGAAGTGGATCTGAGTCAGGATATGGTAGACTGGGACAGCAAACTGAACGATAACGAGCGTCACTTTATCAAACATGTGCTCGCGTTTTTTGCTGCTTCCGACGGGATCGTCAATGAGAACCTCGTGCTCAATTTTATGCGCGAAGTCCAGATCCCGGAAGCCCGTTGTTTCTATGGTTTTCAGGTAGCCATCGAGAACATTCACGCCGAGATGTATTCATTGCTGATCGATACCTACATTAAGGAACCGAAAGAGAAAGATTATCTTTTTCACGCCCTGCAAAACCTGCCCTGCGTGGCTAAAAAAGGCGAATGGGCGATGCGCTGGATCGAAGAAGCGCCGACGTTTGCCCACCGGCTGATCGCTTTTGCAGCAGTAGAAGGCATCTTTTTTTCGGGGTCTTTCTGTTCTATTTATTGGTTGAAGAAGCGCGGCCTCATGCCGGGCCTGACGTTTTCCAACGAATTGATCAGCCGCGACGAAGGCATGCACTGTGATTTTGCTTGCCTGCTGTATTCCATGCTGCAAAGCCAACTGGATAAGGAGGAAGTGCAAAGCATTATCACCGAAGCGGTTACTTTTGAAAAAGAGTTTGTTACCGACGCGCTGCCGGTATCGCTGATCGGTATGAATGCGGAACTGATGGGCCAGTATATTGAATTTGTGGCCGACCGCTTGTTAATGTCACTCGGCAATCCAAAAGTATACAATACGGAAAATCCATTTTCCTGGATGGATATGATTTCAATTCAAGGAAAGACCAACTTTTTTGAAAAACGCGTGGGCGACTACCAGAAATCGGGCGTAATGGCCAACCGCGACGAACAAGTGTTCGCGATGGATGCAGATTTCTAATGAGGATACAGCACCGGGATAATTAACGGTCCCGGTGCTGCCTCCTTGCAATTATTTAACGCGCAACAGCTGTCCTTCCCGGATCAGATTACCGGATAATTCGTTGAGTTGCTGAATCTGGCTGACCGATAAAGCATATTTCCGGGCGATTCCAGTCAGTGTTTCTCCGGATGAAACGCGGTGAAAAGCGGGCTCTTCAGCCGGGATTGCTGTGGCGGCTACCGGTTGAGATTGACGGACGGTGGGAATGGTAGGATTGTACCGGTAAACGGCCACCGGCGTTGCTTTTGAAGCAAAAAGAAGGGCCTCCTGTAATGCTGCGGCATTTGCGTAGTTAAGCGGATAAAGCGGCGAAATTGAGACCAGCAAGGGCAAATCTTCCGGCGATTTAGCGGTCGGTTTTTCTACTTTCCGGGTGCGCAATTTCACAAATTCCGCGGCTTCCTGCACTCCTTTGAGGCGTACTTTAGCACCAAACAGGGGTTCCTGTCCTGACGATAAAGCATTGCGCCTGCGTAAATCGGCTACCCGGATACCATAAATATGGGCAATATCTTCCATGTTTTGTCCGAGTGCGGCGTAATGAAACTCCGAGTCGCCCAGCCAGGCGGCAGATTTGGGGCCCATAAAAACAGCAGCGCCTTGTGGCAGCGGGGTTTCCAGGTTGTAGCGTTGTTCGTTGTAATCGAGTAAAGACCGGGCGTCTACAAAGTACAAATGGGCCAGTTGGGCCACTGTTTCGCCCGCATTGGCATACACCGCAGCCGTTTGATTAATCGTAACCAAACGGCTGGTGGCAATATCCACGTTCATTGACATATTGGATTGATTAGCAACATATTCATCGATTTCGTGCAGGCGGTAACGCTCGACGAATTCGACCAAACGGGCAGAATAATGCCCGACTGGCGAGTAACCGGAAAGTTGAATCCCTTTGGCCCAGCTGATGTAATCAGTCGGGGCAAAATGGAACAAAAAACCGTAGCGGTTACTCTTTTGCGGATCATGGAGAAACATACTTCGATCGGCAAAATTATCGCCCACATTGTAGTAAGCCCGGAAACAAGACTTTTGAATTTGACCGTTGGCATCGTATTCGTCGTCGTTTTTAAAGAAGGTACTGCCGTGCCAGGATTTGCCGCATTTAATGCCGAAATGATTATTGGCAGTCACTGCAAGAACACTGGTCCCGGCGGCAGTTTCCAGAATACCCTGCGCGATTGTAATACTTGCCGGAATGCCACTGCGTACCATCTCATCCATCGCATACCCTTTATACTGGGCGATATAGGCGATGCGCAACCGGTCCAGCGAGTCTACCTGCGCCTGGGTGAGTTCATATTTTTGGGCGGATAAATGCAGGTTTAAAAGACCAAAAAGAATAAGAAGAGAATGCTTCATGCGTTGATTTGTAAAGTGCGACTTTTATACGTGCTGCGGAAAGATAGTCACGCACCGCAAAATAACGACAAAATCAGCCATCGCTTAACCATAAATTCAAACATAACTACTATGCGTACAATTTTGCTCTTGATCAGCCTTGTTGTAAATTCGCTGTTAAATGCTCAGACTACGTTGCCGGGCACGATTAATAGCGGTGGGTTATTACGGGATTACCTCTTGTACAAACCTGCTGTTTATACTGGAAATGCCCCCGTGCCGGTAGTGATAAACCTGCATGGATACGGTTCCAATAACGTCGAACAGTTATTCTATGGCGATTTCCGGCCATTTGCCGATACGGCTAATTTTCTGATCGTATTGCCAAATGGAACGCTGGATGGCCAGGGCAAACGATTTTTCAATACGTTCGGCACCGGTTCGACCGTAGATGATGTAGCATTTATCGACAATCTACTGGATACGCTGGAGGCCACCTATAATATCGATGTAAATCGCATCTACGCTACCGGTATGAGCAATGGCGGCTTTATGTCGTACGCGCTCGCTTGCGGACTCAATGACCGGATTACCGCCATTGGTTCGGTCACTGGTAGCATGATTACGGCAAATCTGAATGCGTGCAATCCGGTTCATCCCGTTCCGGTCATGGAAATTCACGGTACGGCTGATGCTACCGTCCCTTACAATGGCAGTACTGTAAATGGTTTCGTCGCGATACCGACACTGGTCAATGCCTGGGTTAATTTTAACCACTGCGACCCTACGCCGGTACAAACGACAGTGCCCAATACCAATACCGCCGATGGCTCCACCGCCGAACATTATGTGTACAGCGGGGGCGATCAAGGCAGTACGGTCGAGCATTTCAAAATTATCGGCGGCGGTCATACGTGGCCGGGAGCAGCATTTAATGTCGGGGTAACCAACCAGGATATAAATGCCAGCCGGGAAATCTGGCGGTTTTTTAACCAGTACCGCCTCAATCAATTGACCGCAACGCGTATGCCCATTACCAGCGCAATCAACTGGTCCGCATCCCCCAATCCGGTGGACGGCTATTTGATGTTGCATGCTGACAAGCAGCAACCGGTGCAGCAGATTCAAATTTACGATACCGCCGGACGCCTTAAACAAACCTTGCGGCCATCGGCCAGTAATAATATCCGGGTGGAAACGGCCAACTGGCCCAAGGGGGTGTATTACCTGATCATTACCCAGGAAGGTAAAATCGAGCAACTACAAGTGGTGAAATAAAGGTCCACCATTCCTAAGGTTGAAAATCGTTGATCAATCCAATATTCTACCAGGTTAGGCATTAACCGGACCTGGCAGATTTGTTTTTTCAACCCATGAAACATTAATGCGATATCAAACAAAACATACTATACCGATGATGCAAGTAATCAAAAGATCCGGACGCCGGGAAGAGGTGTCCTTCGACAAAATCACGGCCCGTTTGCGCAAACTCACGTACAACCTCGACACCAATTATGTGAACCTAATCGAGGTTTCCAAAAAGGTAATCATGGGTTTGTACGACGGTGTGACCACGGTCGAACTCGACAACCTGGCAGCGGAAACGTCGGCTACCATGGCCACCATTCACCCCGATTACGCGCTGCTGGCAGCCCGTATTGCGGTGAGCAATCTGCACAAAGAGACCGAAAAGTCCTTTGCAAAAGTTATACATAGCCTGTACAATTACATCGATCCAAAGACCGGCGAACGTGCCGGTTTGATCGGCGATAATACGCACGATGTGGTGATGGCCAACAAGGAACGCTTCGATTCTGCGATTATCTTCGACCGCGACTTTGAGTTCGATTATTTTGGCTTTAAAACCCTCGAACGCTCTTATCTGATGCGGATGAACGGGAAAGTGGCAGAGCGCCCGCAGCATCTGTTTATGCGCGTAGCGGTGGGTATCCACGGTGCGGATATAGACGCAGCGATCGAGACGTACAATCTGATGTCAGAACGTTGGTTTATCCACGCTACGCCGACCCTGTTCAACGCCGGTTCGCCGAAACCGCAAATGTCCTCGTGTTTCCTGCTTTCCATGACCGACGACAGCATTGCCGGGATTTTTGAAACCCTGTCGCGTTGCGCCTTAATTTCACAATCAGCTGGCGGCATCGGCCTAAGTATTCACAACATCCGGGCGACGGGTTCCTATATCAAAGGTACTGGCGGCACTTCCAACGGTATTATTCCGATGCTGCGTGTGTTCAACGATGCAGCCCGCTATGTGGATCAGGGTGGCGGCAAGCGTAAAGGTGCCTTCGCGGTATATCTGGAGCCCTGGCACGCCGATATCTTTGAATTCCTGGATTTGAAAAAAAACCACGGCAAGGAAGAAATGCGCGCCCGCGATTTGTTCTATGCGATGTGGATTTGCGATTTGTTTATGGAGCGTGTGAAAGCCGATCAGGACTGGTCGCTGTTTGATCCAAACGAGGCGAGTGGTTTGTTCGATGTGTACGGCGATGCGTTTGAAACCATGTACCATAAATACGAACAGGAAGGACGCGCCCGTAAAGTGGTGAAAGCCCGCGATCTGTGGAACGCGATCCTGGAAAGTCAGATCGAGACTGGCACGCCGTATATCCTGTTCAAGGATGCGGCCAACAAAAAAAGCAACCAGCAAAACCTGGGTACGATTCGCTCGTCCAATCTTTGCACCGAGATCCTGGAGTATACTTCCAAGGATGAAGTGGCGGTCTGTAACCTCGCTTCGCTGGCGCTGCCCAAATACGTGGAGAACGGCCAGTTCAACCACCAGAAACTCTACGACATTACCCGGGTCGTCACGCGCAACCTGAATAAAGTGATCGATGTAAACTACTACCCGATTCCAGAAGCGGCGTATTCTAACTTCAGGCACCGTCCGATTGGCCTGGGCGTGCAGGGACTTGCCGATGTATTTATCCTGTTGCGCATGGCCTTCGACAGCCCTGCGGCCCGGCAGTTGAATAAAGATATTTTTGAAACGATTTATTTTGCCGCAATGACGGAGAGTTGCGTGCTGGCTGAAAAAAACGGCGCATACGAGACGTTCCAGGGTAGTCCGCTGTCAAAAGGCGAATTCCAGTTCGATCTGTGGGGCGCACATCCTTCCGACCGCTGGGATTGGGCATCGCTGCGCAAGCAGGTTATGAAAATCGGCGTGCGCAATTCCTTGCTGGTGGCGCCGATGCCAACGGCTTCGACCAGTCAAATTTTGGGTAATAACGAATGTTTTGAGCCGTACACGTCGAATTTGTACACCCGCCGCACCCTGGCCGGTGAGCACATTGTGGTGAACAAACACCTGATGCGCGACCTGATCCGTCTGGGTCTGTGGAACGATGAAATGCGTCAGGCGATTATGGCTGCCAATGGCAGCATCGTGGGGATGGAGGATATTCCGCAGGAAATCCGCGAGCTGTACAAAACAGCGTATGAGATCAGCCAGAAATCGATTATCGATATGAGTGCGGATCGCGGGGCATTTATTTGCCAGAGCCAATCGCTCAACCTGTTTATGGAAGCGCCGAATTTTGCCAAACTGTCGTCGATGCACTTTTACGCATGGCAGAAAGGACTGAAAACCGGGATGTATTACCTGCGTTCCAAGGCAGCGGTAGACCCGATCAAGTTTACCTTGGGCAAAAAACACCAGCAGCGCTTCGTGGCTGCGGAACAGGTGGAAGCAACGGCGATAATTCCCGCGACTTCGGCCAACACGATTGCCATGCCGGTATCTGTAGCCAGCATGACGGCGCTGGAAATCGACGACGTACCAGGAAATATCTGTAGCATCGACAACCCGGATTGTGAGGCTTGCAGTGCCTAAGAATATCGGTCGCCGGGAATAGCGTTTAGAGAGCCGGGCCTTCTATTTTCCCTCCGCTGTCAAAGCATTTCCCACACTGGCGCCGGCTGCTGTTGCCGCGCGACCGTTTTTACAAAAAGCGTATGTCTGTATAAGGCATGCGTTTTTTGTTTTCAGGCCTGTAAGTAGGCTTCTATTTTTTGCTCGAAGGTTTCTACCTTTTGGATTGAAACAGGAATTTCGAGCCCGCCTTCCAGGTAAATGATGCGCGCGTTCGGACTTGTATCGTAGCGCTCCACAAAAGCGAGGTTGACAATATAACTGTGGTGCACGCGGCAGAAGAGGGTAGGGGCCAGTTGCGCTTCAAAGTCTTTCAGTGTATGGTAGTGGACTACCTTCTCGACTTTTCCATGGCGTTTGAAATAAATCGTAATCGTTGCGCCCTCAGATTTGCAATAGAGGATATCGAGGGTGCGCAAAACGCGACTGCCTTTGCGGCCGTCGGGTAGGATGATGCCGGGTTTTTCGGCGGCGGAGAGTGCTGCGGCAGCTGCGTCGGCTATTTTCTTGGCCGCGACATTCACGGCTTTAATCAATTTTTCGATGCTGTAGGGTTTGACGAGATAAGACCAGGCCTGTACATCGTTAATGGCGTCGAGCGCATGTTGCGGGTAAGCAGTGGTAAAAATTACGCCAAAATCATATTGTTCGGTCAGTTTTAAAAAATCAAATCCGGTGCCATTGGGCGGCATCTCGATATCGAGGAAGACCAGTTCTGGTTGAATGTGAGCAACCGATCGCAAGGCATCCGGAATAGACAATGCTTCTCCCGCGATGTTGATGCAAGGGCAAAATTCTGTTAACATGCCCCGGAGCGTATTTAAAGCGCTGATTTCGTCATCAACTAATAATGTTTTAATTTTTTTCATGGCAAATTATCTATAGAGTTGTTGAATTTTTTAGGTGAAGTTTGCGTAGCATAATCAGGATTAATAGCGCAAGATACGCGGTTGCCTTTTTATTTTTTTAGGATAATAGGTAATAAAGGCACAGGTTCCCCGGTCAGCAGAGAAGTCGGTTCGATCTTTGACTTCGAGCGATAACCGCATGGAATACAGTTGATTAAAGGCTTTTACCTTTTTCAATAACAAATCCAATCCTTTTGATTTATGCTCTTTCCGATTTACTATTGCAGCATTATACCCAATGCCGTTATCAATGACCAGGCACTGGAATTTATCGTTAATCAGCGAAAATTGGAGGGAGAGTTTGGAAGCGCCATCCGGTGCCAGACCGTGGATAGTGGCATTTTCCAGGATAGGTTGCAGCAACATAGAGGGAAATGGCATCTCTGGAGGGATGGTGTCGGCTCCGGTAACCTCATAATGAAAACGATCGCCAAACCGCAATTTCATCATTTCCAGGTAATCGGTATCGTAGGATAATTCCTCTTCGAAGGTATTGAAATGTTTTTCGGATAGAAAAATGGTGCGTCGCAACAGACTGGTGAACAAGTCGATGTAAATGCTAGCCGCCAGTGGATTGGGTGGAAAGAAAAACTGCTGGATGGCATTGATGCTGTTGCCGACAAAGTGCGGATTGATCTGCGATTGCAGGGCCTGGAGTTGCAGATCGGACACGGCAATATTTAATTTTCGATAGTACGTACGAGAGTATAGGATGACCAGGAATGCGGCGGCTACACTGAGCCAGATGAATAGGTCGACCCATACGGTATTGTACCAGCGCGGATGCATTACCACTGTCCACTGGTCTGGTTTATTGCTGTAAAAATCCCGCATGATGGCGGTTATTTTAATCTGGTAACTGCCCGATGGCGGCGAAATGCCGAAATTGAGTTTGTTACTTTCGGTGTAGATAGTGTCGCTGGGATTTCGAAAACCATTGCTGATAAAGGTGTAGAGATTCTGGCGGGTCCACCAGCCAAACGAAGGGAGTAATTTGGTGGTAATACATTGATAACGAATGCTTCCAGGATTTCGGTAGTCCAGGCCGGCAAAATTTAACGTGGCCATGGCAGCACCGGATGGCAGGACGATGCGATGAATATTGGGCAGGGTATCGAGCAGATTGCAGACGATGGTCTGATTGTTTAACTGGTAGCGAATCTCGGTAATGTAAGAGCTAAAATTGGTGCGGTCGCCCGAATAGGTTAGTGGTAGGTAACTCAGTCCAGCCACAGTTCCAGCCCAGAGGGTATCGTGTATGACCAAAACGGTATTGACATCGTCGTCAGCGAGGCCGTCTTCATGATCGTAATGCACGACATTCCAATTAATGGCATTGATCCCGTAGACGCCGCTGTTGGTGGCTAGCCAGATATTGGCATTAGCATTGGTTTCGCAATAAAGAGCGGCAATGTTTTCGATTGGATGCTCCAGATATTGATTAATGTGTTGCACCCGGGTGACAGCGCCGGCTTTGACATCCAGCAGTAAAAGGCCGCTTTCGGGCGTAACAACCCAGATTTTGCCGGGTCCGGCGCTGTGTATGGCAATGATATGTTTTTTCAAGTCGGGGAATTTGTCACCCCAATTGAATTGGAAATGGTCGCGTTGGTTGCAAAGGTCGGCCATGCCTCCGGCCCAGATAATGTCTTCGGCATCTTTGCAAAGGACGGTCGTGCGTCGTTTGGCGTATTGTAAAAAATGATCCTCGCCCTTTTTGAGAAAACTCAGATCAGCGTGATTGGCAAACCAGAGTGTATCATTTTTGAGGAGGATCGATTTGAGGCCGCTAAGGCGATTGTTTTTTATTTTATAAGTTAAATTTCCTTTATTTTGGAATAGTCCGAGATCAGTAGCGATCCATCGGCTGTTATCTGTTGTGCTAATTATTTGTCGAATACGATTAGAGCTAATTGTAGTTTCCAAGGCTATTTTTTGAATTTTGGAGTTAATTACTTCATATATATTGCCTGAATTATCACCTGATAGAATGTACCCTTTGTTATCGTGAGATAAAGTATGAATATTGTTATCATTTAATCCGTTTAACAGATTAAATGAAACAGCTTTGCCCATTGATAATGAATATATACCATCTCCACTGGTGCAAAACCACATATTACCATGCTGATCTTCAAATACGGCATTTATTTTTTTTGTAGGCAGATAAGTAACGGGATTTGATAAGTCCTGCCTATTATTATCGAAACAGGTAACACCTTTAGGTGCGGGAACCCAAAAGTGGCCTTTGTGATCTGCAAAGACACGACCTCCCAGTTGAACAAAAGAATCTTTTTTACTAAAAAAACCATTCTTGTAATCTATCAGAAGTAATTTGGTAGTAAGTGCAATAAGCGTTTGATCGCCAATGGTAGCACTTGATACGAACAAAGTCTTCTCGTCATCGGGTTTATAAGCATAAATGACTTTAAAATTTTGCATTAAATATTTCATACTTATTCCAGTAACCAAATTGCCAATTTGCTCAACTCTGGCAACAGGGTAAGAGAATTCTGCCCTTTGGATAGTATCCGATTTAAAAATATAAGCAAACTTGTCTCTACCTGCAACCCATACATTCCCATCTTTATCCTCTGAAAACTCACTTGCTGCTGTTTTGAAATTAACTTTTTCTAATAAGGAATTATTCTTATTCGTAAAGAATTGACCGTTTTTAATGTAACAAATCTGCTGACTAAAACACGATATCCACAACCGATGATAACTATCCTCAAACAAATTAAGTACCTCTGGATCGGGTAGCCCATCCTTTACCCCAAACACCTGAAACTGCCTCCCGTCAAAACGAACCAAACCCTTGTCCGTTCCAAACCACATAAAACCGCGATGGTCTTGTGCGGCGCAGTACACCACATTGCCGGGTAGTCCTTCCTTCACACCATAATGCGTATACGAAAGTGATTGTGCCCGGCCAGGCAGCACAATGAATACGTAGAGGAGTAGCACGAAGAGCAGTCGCATAACAGTGAATTTTTCGTTCGATCCGAAAGGTACACAATAACAACTAACAAACATTCACCCAATTTATAACTTTTATTGAATCTTAGCGTGCTAATGCTTGACTCAGGATATGCTTAAAAACAGTTATGTGCTGAAACGGCACAGTTATAAGATTTTCTCCGACAGTTATAATGTTGAACGGGGCAGAAAAGGTTTTTGTAGCGATATTTGTTTCATCAATTATCACAGTAATAATTTTTGTGAAATGAATGACATTGTTAAAACTATCCTCCTATATCAACTTTAATTGGCTATCCGCTACCCATAAGCCATCTTCAATAGGGCCTGAAAACAAACGTACTATGCGCAACTATTTTTAATCTCTATCACGATAATTCAAACTTTTATTGGTTTATTCTCTCTATTTAAAAGGATTGGCGTCCTCTATTTATTAAACACCTCCAGCCTGGCACGTCTTACGTGCCAGGCTAATTTTGGTGCGGCAAGTCCGATGCACGCACCGATTAAAACGGGTCAGTATCTTACAACTTCGGCAATTTCACCGTAAACGTAGTGCCCTTGCCGATTTCCGATTTCCGCACCGAGATTTTGCCGCTGTGGTACTGGTTGACGATGCGTTTGGATAAGGACAGTCCCAGACCCCAGCCGCGCGTTTTGGTGGAATAACCCGGTTTGAACACGGTTTTGAATTTACTAGCCGGTATGCCTTTGCCGGTGTCCATGACGTCGATACAGGCAAAGTGGGACTCTTCGTACACGTTAGCCGTGATTTTACCTACTCCGCCTTCCATCGCATCGATCGCATTGCGCAGCAGATTTTCGATCACCCAGTCGAACAAGGGGCCGTTCACGCCCACCATCAGCGGCAGATGTGCTGCCGGATCTGGGAAATCAAATTCTACCCGCCGCGGTGCACGCCGCTGCATGTAAGCGCGGCATTGTTCCAGTTGATCGTATAAATTGACGGGTTTGAGTTCGGGGGTAGCGCCGATTTTAGAAAAACGATCGGCCACGAGTTCGAGACGATTTACATCTTTGCCCAGTTCGTCCAGCATCTCTTGGCTGGAAGGGTTGTCTTCCGTAACCAGACGCAGGGTTTCTACCCAGCCGAGGATAGCAGTGATCGGTGTACCGAGCTGGTGTGCGGTCTCTTTAGCCATGCCCAGCCAGACCTGATTTTCTTCCGCCCGCCGCGAAGCGCTGAACCCAAGATAACCAAACGCAATAAACAGGGAAATCAACAGCAGTTGAATAAACGGATACAATTGTAACAAGGAGAGCAGCCGGGAATGACTGTACACGATCACTTTGCTGATGTTGGGCGGTATAGACGCATCGATGGTGCCGCCTTCGATCAGCATGCGATTGTAGGCCGCATATAGACTGATCGAATCGATATTGCCGTTGGCGTCTTCCCCTACATTGCGCCAATCCTCGATTTTGCCGCCCTTGGTGGCTAGTATAATTGGTATCGTGGTATTGTCCTTTACCACTTTAAGCGGGAACGTTACATCGCAATGAAAAAACTGGAACGTGTCCAATTGCTGGTCCGCCTGGGCCAGCAATAACTGGGCTTCTTTGTATTGTTCTACCTGCTGTTTTTCACGCTCAATGAGTTGATTTGCAATGTATTGGGTGTAGTACAGGGAAATGCTGATAATCAACACGCCTCCGGCGGCCAAGTACCATTTCCAATGCGATTTACGCTTGTAAATGTCCATTTGTAGTCAAAGTAGTGGGCAAATTTGGGAAAAATAGTGGAAATGAGCGACATATTTGTTGTAAGAAAACGCTTTCGACGATTTGAAGTTGTCTAATACAGGTATCTTCAAGGCCAGATTGTAAATGTTAGACTACATATACCAGTAAGTTTGATCTTTTTGTTTAACATTGTGCGCTAATTTTTGAACAAAGGTTACACAAATGGTGTTTAATCTTTTTGATTAACAAAAGACATGGGGAAAAAAGTAATTGTAATTGGCGCTGGCTTTGCGGGTCTGTCGGCAGCCTGCAACCTGGCGGCAGATGGCTTTGAGGTGACCGTGCTGGAAAAAAATGAGGTACCGGGTGGACGTGCCCGCAAGTTTGAGGCGGCGGGATATACGTTTGACATGGGCCCCTCTTGGTACTGGATGCCCGATGTTTTTGAACAGTTTTTTGCACGTTTTGGCAAAAAAGTGAGCGATTATTACCATCTGACCCGACTCGATCCTTCGTACGTAGTGTGGTTTGGACCAGACGACCGCATGGATGTCCCAGCCGATATGACGGCGCTGGAGGGTATGTTCGAGCACTATGAGCCGGGCAGTACGGCTAACTTACGGAAATTTTTGGCAGAAGCCGGTTACAAGTATAAAGTCGGAATGACGGATTTCGTGCACAAACCAAGTCACGGAATTATGGAATTTGCCGACTGGCGCATTATATCCAGTTTGTTTCGGTTGCAAATGTTTACCTCTGTCTCAAAACATGTCCGGCAATTATTTAAAAATGAAAAACTGATTCAATTGCTGGAATTCCCGGTGCTTTTTTTAGGTGCCACCCCACAAAAGACGCCTGCCCTGTATAGCCTGATGAATTACGCCGATATGAAGCTCGGGACTTGGTATCCCATGGGGGGGATGTTTAAAATCGTGGAAGCAATGGTCTCATTGGCCGAGGGATTGGGTGTACAAATTAAGTTGGGGCAGGAAGTGCGGCACATTCACGTGCAGGAGGGTCGGGCTACACAAATAGTAACAGTCAATAATCAGGAATATGCGGCAGATATCGTCGTAGGCGCGGCTGATTATCACCATGTCGATACACAATTGATGGAGTCTCAACATGCAAACTACAGTCCTCCATACTGGGAGTCGCGTACCATGGCCCCGTCTTCCCTGCTTTATTATTTGGGGGTAAACAAACGCCTGGATAATTTAGCGCATCACAATTTGTTCTTTGATGCTGATTTTGAACGACACGGGCAAGAAATTTACGATACGCCAAAGTGGCCGGAGCGCCCGCTTTTTTACGTCAGCGCTCCGTCTAAAACAGATCCAAGTGTAGCCCCGGAGGGCTGTGAAAACCTGTTTTTGCTGATCCCGGTAGCACCTGGATTGGAAGATACGCCCGAAATACGTGAAAAGTATTACAATGTAGTGATGGAGCGATTGGAGCGACTCACCGGACAAAACATCCGGGATGCGGTCGTGTATAAACGTACCTATGCCCATGCCGATTTTGTCAGCGATTACCACGCTTTTAAGGGCAACGCGTATGGGTTGGCGAATACGCTGCTGCAAACGGCTTTTTTGAAGCCAAGGCTGAAAAGCCGTCGCATCGACAACCTCTATTATACCGGGCAATTAACCGTGCCGGGTCCGGGGGTGCCTCCGTCATTAATTAGTGGACAGGTAGTGGCCCGAGAAATTGCTAAAAAGTACGGTGCCAAGGGTTGAGGCTTCGTGAAATTTAATCAAAAATTTGTTAACACCAACAGGATGAATCATCTACAACTTTTCCATTCGACTTGTGCAGACTGTAGTCGCTTGATTACCCAGCGTTATTCTACGTCTTTCTCGTTGGGCATTCGCGTATTTGATAAGCGTTTCAGAGCGCCTATTTACGGTATTTATGGATTTGTCCGTTTTGCGGACGAAATCGTCGACACGTTTCACGAGTACCCCAAAGAGGCACTTTTTGCGCGGTTTAAAGCGGATACGTATCTGGCAATCGAGGAACGGATCAGTCTGAATCCGGTGCTGCATTCTTTCCAGCAGGTAGTGCATCAATACGGCATCGAGCGAGAATTGATCGACGCATTTCTGCTGAGTATGGAAATGGATTTGTCGAACAACGCGTACGATGCAGCCGGATACGATGCGTATATCTATGGCTCGGCCGAAGTCGTAGGTTTGATGTGTTTGCGGGTATTTTGTGCGCACGACGACTCCCAATACCAGCATCTAAAAGAACCGGCCCGTCGGTTAGGTGCGGCATTTCAAAAGATCAATTTTTTGCGGGATATCAAAAGCGACTTTGACGAACGGGGCCGCGTATATTTTCCGGGCGTAGATTTCCGGCGTTTTGATGGGGCGGAGAAAAAACGCATTGAAAATGATATTCAGGAGGATTTTGCCGCAGGTTTGGATGGCATTCGCCAATTGCCCAAGGGGGCGCGTTTTGGCGTCTATCTGGCATATAAATATTATACCCATCTCTTCCTGAAAATTAAAAATGCCCCGGCACAGCGCATCACCGAAGAGCGCTTCCGGGTATCGGATAAACGCAAGTTGTACCTGTTATTCAGCTCCGCCGTGCGTCATCAATTCAATGCATTATAGTTAAAGTTGGGGTGCACTGCAGTAAAAGTTTAGGTCATCCCTAAGACATTTACCTAAAAAGTCGTTGTTTTGCGCCCTTTTTGGCGCGACCCTTGCAGGTTGTGTCTTTACAAAACTTTCTGCATGTATTCTTTTACTCGTTTTTCGGGCCTTGTACTCGCCCTCTGCCTGCCGTTTTTTCTCGCCGCCCAACACAAAGTACCCCGCCGGACTAAACTGCCCGCTGTGCTCAAAGAAGTATCCGGTATGGCGCGTACCACCAACGGCGATCTCTGGTTGCTCAATGACAGCCACAACCCGTCCGATCTTTTTCGCTATGACCCAATAGAAGGTAAATTATTGGAAGTCAGGCACTTACCCGTGCCAAATCGCGACTGGGAGGATTTGACTTCCGATACTAAAGGCAACCTGTACGTGGGCGATGTGGGCAACAACTACAATAAGCGCCGCGATCTGCGCATTTATCGATACAATCCCGCCACCGGTGCGCTGGACAGTATTTTATTTAAATACCCGGACCAGCGCGATTTTGCGCCAGCCGATAAAACTGCCTGGAATTTCAACTGCGAAGCGATTGTTTTCTTTCGCGACAGCCTGCACTTGTTTTCAAAAAATAACTTTAAGGGTAATTTTTACACC
This sequence comes from Chitinophagales bacterium, assembly GCA_038203695.1. Taxonomy (GTDB): domain Bacteria; phylum Bacteroidota; class Bacteroidia; order Chitinophagales; family Saprospiraceae; genus M3007. The sequence goes on along the minus strand of JBBRDQ010000102.1, from coordinate 1,062 downwards.
AAACACTACGTCTTGCCCGCGCGCCCAGGCACGTACGTAGCCGAACTACGCGATAGTTTTTACCTGAAAAACCGGGTGGTCACCGGCGCGGCATTGAGCAAAGATGGCAGCACCCTGGCGATTACCAGTTATATCATCGGGAAACGCCTGGGCTTTTTGCCCTACACCAAAGCCAGTGTTTTTTACTTCACCAATTTCAAGGACAGTAATTTTTTGCAGGGCAAACAACTGCGCAAACGCCTGCCGAAATTCCTCCTCGCCCGGCAGTTCGAATCGGTCGTGCAATGGGACGAAACACGTTGGTTAGTCGCTAATGAAGGGAGAAAACCACAGTTTCAGTCGGTTTGGAAAACGGGAAAATGATTTTTAATTACGAATTAGGAATTACGAATTACGAATTACGAATTACGGTTTCGTTAAACGATTGATTATCAGTTGGACGTTCCTTTTTTAATTCGTAATTCGTAATTAAAAATTCGTAATTAACTCAACGCCACCAGGAGGGGATTTGTAAAGTTGCGCCTTCAATAAGCCTGCAATTGTCACATTCGGGGCGATTTACCGGCGGCCACTTGGAAAAATCATATTTGCAATAAGGTCGGTCCTGTAAGATGAACTCCGGCCCTAAACCGCCATTTTGTGTAAAAACGCGCATTGTATCGCAGCCGGCTACTTCAAACCAGCCGAGTGCAGGCCGGTCGGGGTCGGTAGTATTCAGCAGATTGCCGGTTACCTTGGCAGGTGGCGCGTCGAAAATCGTTCCGGTAGGCACCAGTAATTGTTGTACTTTTTCCCAATACTGGTAGGCGCTTTTATCGATGGTGCGCTGATAAACCGAAAAGGCAATCCGCCACTCAAAAGCTTTATCGTACCGACGTTTGCCGACATTTTCATTAATGACTGTTCCTGGTTGTAATTTGCTGAAATCAACCAGGCTTATTTTCTGATCCGAAATGCGATTGATCACAAAACACTACAACTGCGGCGGCATAATGGGTGAGTATTGTAGTTTATCGATTTCATTGAAAAGATAGGTTATCTCCGCTTCCCAGCGCAAGTAAC
>JBBRDQ010000101.1:0-17444 GCA_038203695.1 Chitinophagales bacterium | reverse complement strand
CTGATTGCGCCGCACCAATGGTGGATAAACGTTTAATCTTTTCCTCCAAAATATAACTCAACAACGCCAGTCCAATGCGCAGTAACTGCTTAAACAGCCCTTTCTCAAGCGTATGAACCCCAACTTCTGATTCAATATAGCATGAGGCCAAAACCATAAGTTTGTCAATTTCTTCCTTAATTCGTGCCTGTATCCGTATTTCTTCCATAACTTTCGCCGGGAGTTTTTAAGTTTTGAAATTTTGATTTCGTAACCTAAAATTACAAAAACTTTTAAACTCCCAGTTTTTGACATACCGAGCCACTCAATTCAACATGCCCCGATTTTGTCACGCACTCAAATTTCTAAACCCGTCTTTATCCGCTAAAGCGCCCTCTTTGCTCTTTTGGAATAGTTAGCCAGTGTGTTGTCCTGGCCACCGACAAAGCGGTCAAACTCAGATTCATCTGAGTTTCAATTTTGGTTTGGTTGGCAACTTGTAATGCCCAAAAACTGTTTGGCATCTCGAAAAAGGAATTCAATTTGAAACCAAATTCCGTAGCGATTCAGGATACATTGCCAGTTTTTTTCACGATCTGTACAGAAGTGCAATTTTCTACTTTGCAATCGGCCATCTTCTCTTAAATATTCGACTGCCACCAATCGCACAATTCTACCCAGACTCTTTACCCAAACAGGCGCAGTTCGGATATGTTTTTCAGCATCGGTATGCACAAGCGACAATTTACCCACCACCACTTTGTCCCACTGAATTTTTTCTCCCTTCACGGCAAGCCGACCTTTGGCCCTTTTCACAGCAATTGTATTGGGCGCGTAGTGAATGCAAGCATTTGCTCAATATACTCTATAAAAAGCGGCGTCCGGTGTTACCACCCGACGCCGCTTTTTTAAAAATAATCTACCCACATTCCACCTACTCCATCTTCACAATCCGCAAGATCGCCGAACTGCGGCCGGACAGCGCCGACAAATGCAGGAAGTAAACGCCGGGCGTTAATGCACGGAAATCAATCGTGGCAAGATGTTGAGTCAGTTGCAGTTGTTCGGCATAGATGACCTGGCCAAAGGCGTTGACAATGCGGGCATCCAGTCGCGATTCGAATGTGCTCGAAACGGTTAACTGGTGCTGTACCGGATTCGGGTACACTTGTATGTAGAGTAATGGGGCGCTGGTGCCAACCACGGAGTCGATAAAACCGTCGCAGTTGTTGTCCAGCCCATCGGCCAGTTCCACGGCGCCGGGATATACCGTTGCGTTGCCGTCGTTGCAGTCGATACTGTTGATCGAATAACCGACTGGCGCAGCCGCCAGACACGATTCGAGGGTGACTGTCCCGGTACTGCCGTAACCGTCGCCGTCGCCGTCGACATAATACGTATAAGTGGCTAATCCTTCATCCGTAGCGCCGTTGCAGTTGTTGTCGACCGCGTCGCATATTTCGGTGGCACCCGGGTGGATCGTGAGGTCGGTATCATCGCAGTCGAGGTCGTTTACCGAGAATCCGGCCGGTGCCGTTTCCTCACAACTGCTCATAATTGCATCCGCCGCTCCATAACCATCGCCGTCGGCATCCAGGAAATACGTGTAAAAGGTAATGGCATCGTCGACTAAACCGTTGCAATCGTTGTCGATGGCATCGCAGGTTTCGGCCACGCCCGGATGAATTGCGGCATCAGCATCATTGCAGTCCAGCGCATTACTCACATAACCGGCTGGCGCGACGATCTGACAAATATTTACCGAGACGGCCGTGGCCGAACCGAAGCCGTCGCCATCCGCATCGGCATAATAGGTATTGAGGGTGAGGTTATCGTCGACCAGGCCGTTGCAATCGTTGTCGATCAGGTCGCAGGTTTCTACGACATTCGGATTGATGGCGGCATCAGTATCGTCACAATCCAGGGCATTGCCGACATATCCGGCCGGGGCCGTTATCTGGCAGGACTGCACATTGGCGGCGCTGGTGACGCCGAAACCGTCGCCATCTGCATCGACATAATAGGAATTGAGGGTCAGGTTATCGTCGATCGAGCCGTTGCAGTCATTGTCGATCAAATCGCAGACTTCGACGGCGGATGGATTAATGGTAGCGTTGCTGTCATCGCAGTCAAGGTCGTTTTCGGAATAGCCGACGGGGGCTACACTCTGGCAGGTGAGCAGGGAAGGTGCGGTCGAGGTGCCGTATCCGTCGCCGTCGGCATCGGCGAAAAAGGTAAAGGTGGCGATATTTTCATCGATTGAACCATTGCAGTCATTGTCCAGATTGTCGCACAATTCAGCTGCGCCGGGATACACCGATGCGTCGTGGTCGTTGCAGTCGTCCAGCGAAATATAGCCGTCGCCGTCGGCATCCTGGTAAAAATAGGTTTCCGCCTTGGCAAAAGAGGCCACGCCGATCTCTGCGCCGATCAGACGGGCCGGTATATCGTCCATTGGCGGGTGAATACCGCCCCAGATACGGGAAAGGCTGCACTGGTCGGACGCATCGCGGTAGGTGGCCCATTGGAGCGTGACATCCTGGCTGGGTCCTTTTTCCAGTCCCAGGAAACCGCTGTTGGCCGCAATGTGGTACTCCCCCATACCGCCGGGGAAATATTCGTCGCCGGTAAGCAGCGTGAGTGCTTCCGCCGCAGCGCGGGAATAGGTGGAGTGGCCGGACACATACCCCCCGAAAGGCGGCGTGACAAACGTGGCGCGCTGGTAGGGCCACCAGTTTTCGGCCAGAATCCAACCCACCCCGGCAATATCGGTGGCAGGATTGAGCACATACTGCGGACCTCTCCAGGTGAATAACTTGATTTTATTGATATTTTCATTGGAAGCACCGGCTAAGGGATCGCCGGCCAACACCAGTTCTACAAAACCGGGCTTCAGTGGAATACCTGCCGGGCTGTAGTGCGGCAGTTGCGAATCGGTGCTCTGTCCTTTCTCAGCCATGTAGCGCAGCGCAGAAACCGGGCGAACGCCATCGTACCAGCCTTTAATGCCCCAGCAAGTGACGGCTGCATCGTGTACAGAACCGCCGAGCACAAAATAGGCTTTAATATCCCATTCCAGGTCGCTGAGTACGGGTCCTTTCCCTTGGAATTTTTTCACCAGCAACGGATTGTCGTTTACCCGGTTGAGGATCGAAAACCAGTGTCCGGGCGGGGTTTCAGAGTTCGGCCCATCGGCCCAGAACTGCGCCAGTACGCGGGTATAGTCGCCGCGTGGTACGAATTCCGGTGCGTAGGGCATACCGGTGCGCGGATTGGTCGGACGGCCCGGGCTGTTATCGCCGCCTTCTTCCAGATTGTAGAACGTATGGTATCCGGCCAGGGTAGTAGGGTAAGACTGGTTGTTGCCCAGGGACCGCGGGGAGATATCCCAGATCGTCGTATCGTCCGGCGCATTGTGCGAAGCCCAGATAGAGACCAGGGAAAAATTCCATTTATATTCGTCGGAAAGGCCGCCCCCATTGGCCGTATCGATGGTGGGAAACGGACCCGGGTCGTGATAGACCGTATAATCGTGTCCGTTGCGGGTGTACACCGCTTTATCGGCCGCCGTCAGGGCAAAAGGCGTCACGCTGCCCCATTCCGGACTTTGAAATCGCTGAATGGACGGGATGGGGTTGCCGTTCTGGTCGATGGCCGTAAGCAATTGTAACGGTTGCCAGTGATTGGGATCAATGATGTTGGAAGACCCAGGGGCATTCATTACCAGCGGAAAATTCACCGGCTGGTAAAACAGCGGTGCGTAGTTATTGCCCTCGTTCGAACCGTCGAGGAATCCCATTTGCACGATACATTGACCGATGTAATTGCCCAGTTCGGCCGGGCCGCCATTTTGATAATCAATGGACGTATTATTGGGGTTGTAGCCAAGTTGGAACATTAAATTATTCGCCCGCACATAAGCCGCGCCGGCGTTGGGCGAGAAAAAACTGAAGCGCGATTGCAACACGCGCAACGCGGCAAAACTGAGGGCTTCCTTTTGTGCGGCTTCAATATCCGCCGGTACTGGTACGCCGGTAAACGGGCAGGTGTAACCACTCACCGTTTTGCCCAGGAGGTAAGTATCGGCAATGCTGTCGTAGGCCGCCCAGGCGTCGTACATGGCCATCGATACGTGGAACAGGTTGCGGGCGTGGACGGGCGGGCGGGCGAAATCTTCGCGGATGTCCTGCAACAGGACCTCATTCCACTGCCGGGCCACCGATTGCTGGGCGGATACCCAAGATAAACTAAAGGCGAAACACAGCGCCGGTAGAAGCAAGTGTAGTGTGTTTTTAGGCATGTTAGATTCGTTAAAAATGATGGCAAAGTACCACTTCTTCTTGGTGAAATAGCGCAAGGTCGACGTTATGGCGCTATCGTTGCACCCGTCATCGACATTTTTAAGTTTCTTTTAATAACCATTTAATGCCCGTAGGCATTTTCTTTTGAAAAATTTGCCCTAGTAATTTCTCTTGACAGTTCAAACGATTACAAAAAATTATGAGCACGACACGCAATTCGAGCATTCTTAACCTGGTAGGTCTTTTGTTACTCCTGTTGCTGAGTGGAGTAGGGTTTTTCTTCTGGCAAAAATCCAATGATACCGAGATGCAAAATAACCGGCAGGCAGCGGAATTACAAGGGCTGGAACTGGAAAAATCCATGATCGAACGCGAGTTGGACAGCCTCCGTGCCGATTACCAGCATGCGCGGCTGGAAAATGAAGACTTGCGCGGCAAGGAGGCCAGTAGCGCCGGACTGATCCTCCAGAAAGACGTGCTGATTAAAAAAATGAAATCCCGCAATCGCCGCGATCTCCAGGCCATGAAAAGTCAGGTGGAAGACCTGCGCAAGATCAAAATCGAATACGAGACGATCATTACCACAATCCGCAGCGAAAACGATCAATTGCGCGCTGCCAACCAGCTATTAACCGGCGAAAATACCCAGCTGCGCGGCGAGAATACCGCACTGAGCGGGCAGCGAGAAAGCCTGGCCAAACAACTGGAAGAGCAGATTCGCAAGACCCGCAGCGCCCGTTTCAAGGCCACCTCTTTCCGGGTAGAAGTGGCGCGCAAGCACGACAAACTCACCGTTCGCGCCAAAAAAGCCCGCGATATGTTGGTCAGTTTCGATCTGGTCGAAGTGCCGGAGGTGTACCGCACCGCCCAGAAATTATACTTGGTTATTACCGACGACCGGGGGCGCGCCATCGTGTCGGAAATGCCGGTCAAAACCACCATTCAAGCGCCGGCCGGTCCCGTCGCCGTAGTTGCACAACAGGTAAAGCAGGTTGCACTCGGCGAAACACAGCGCCTTTCCTTCAGTTATAAATTTGATGACCGGTTGAAATCCGGCAATTATGTCGTGGCTATTTACGGTGAAACCGGGTTGTTGGGCGCGTCGAGTTTCCGGCTGACCTAGGATCGCGACCGATGAAAAGGCTTTTTGCATTATCTTGTTTGATTTTGGTGGCAGCACAACGGTGTTGCCACTATTTTTGCCTAAAAGCGTACGAATATGAACGATGTAAAAGTCTTGCTGATCGAGGATGAGCCCAAGGTGTCGGCTTCGGTAAAGACCTGGCTGGAAGAAAATGGATTTATCGTGGAATGGGCACCGGATGGTGCTGTCGGGCGACATCTGGCGCAGACCAATGCATACCACATCGTGCTGTTGGATTTAAACCTGCCATTTATCAACGGATATGATGTATGCCGGATCATCCGCGCAGCGCAACCGAATCTTCCGATTATCCTGGTGACCGCGCTCGGCAGCGTGGAACAAAAACTCACGGGTTTCGATGCAGGCGCGGACGACTATCTCGTCAAACCGTTCGACCTGCGCGAACTGGTGGTGCGCATGCGGATATTGCTCAAAAGAAATACGGTCAGTCTCGAAAAAGAACCCGCCGGAGAAGTATTGCGGGTAGCCGATCTGGAACTCAATACGGGCTATAAAACAGTGACCCGTGACGGTACGCCGATTGTTCTGACCGCGAAAGAATTCAGTTTGCTGGAGTACCTGATGCGGCGGAACGGGCGGATTGCTTCGCGGCATGAAATCGTGGAATACGTGTGGGATGTCAATTTTGATACCGGAACGAACGTAGTCGAAGTGTATATCAACTTTTTGCGCAAGAAAATCGACCGCAATTTCGAGCCCAAGTTGATCCACACCAAACAGGGCATGGGTTATTATTTAACGGTGCTGCCCGTATGAACATCCGGACCAAACTTACGCTTCGCTTTACGGCCATCGTGGCGACCATTCTCATTGTGTTTTCGCTGGGGGTTTATTTTTTGTCGGAAAACTACCGCCGCGAAGAGTTTTATACCCGGCTGGAAAGCCGGGCGATTACTACCGCAAGACTTTTTGTAACGGTGCAGGAAGTGGATGAAAAATTGCTGCGCATCATCGACAAGAATTCCATCCATGCGATGTTTCAGGAAAAAGTGCTGATTTTTAATCCGGATAACAAGTTGATTTACAGCAGCCTGGATGACCTGGAAGTGTCATATTCCTCCGAATTGCTCGCAAAGATCCGTGCCCAAAAGCAGATCGAATATGCCGTTGGCGATATCGAGCATATCGGTATTACCTATACAGGCGAGCAAGGCGATTTTATCGTGATCTCTTCCGCGTTCGACCGGTATGGGCGCGGCAAACTGGAAAACCTGCGCAATGTGCTGGTGGCCGGGCTGGTAGTGGGCATTCTGATCATTGTGCTGGCTGGAGCGGTATTTGCCGGACAAGTGCTGCAACCGCTGGCGCGGATGAATGAGGAAGTCTCCAGTATCAGTGCCGGCAATCTCGGCCAGCGCATTGACGAGGGCAATAAACACGATGAAATCGCCCGGCTGGCGATGAATTTTAATGCGATGCTGCACCGGCTGGAAGCCGCTTTCGAGGTGCAGCAGCAGTTTGTGAGCAACGCCTCCCACGAAATGCGCAATCCGCTGGCCGCCATTACCAGTCAGTTGCAACTGGTACTCGACCGCAAACGCAGCCCGGAAGAGTATGAACAGGCCATGCAATCGCTGCTCGACGACACCTTGACGCTGGTCGAACTCACCAACGGACTGCTGACACTGGCCCAGTCGGGCATCGAAAAACAACGGTTCCAGTTCAAGCCTGTCCGGGTAGACGAAGTGCTGTTCGAGGCGCAAAATGAACTGGTCCGGGCGCATGCGGATTACCATTTCCTGCTCGAATATGAGATTTTTCCGGAAGATGAAGCGCAACTCACTATCTTGGGCAATGAACAACTCCTGAAGACCGCTTTCCTCAATCTGATGGATAACGCCTGTAAATTTTCGGGCGACCATGCCGTGCGCATCCGCGTGGCAGCCAGCGATCGATCCATCGATATTATGTTCAGCGACCACGGAATCGGTATACCCCAAGAAGAACAGGAATTGATTTTTAACCCGTTTTACCGCAGCAGCAATGTACAGTCCGCGATCAAAGGACACGGTATCGGTCTGTCGCTGTGCCGTCGGATTGTACAGTTGCACAATGGCGATATCTACGTCCAATCGGTCTTGCACAAGGGCAGTTGTTTTACCGTACAACTGTTCCTTTAGTGCCCATTGGCAATTTAATTTTATTTTAATGCCCGTTTAATACCCCCTCCTGCGCACTACGCCATTTTTGCCTGATAAAATATCCCCTTGAACAGTACTCATTTTTTTACAAAATTTTAATCAAATCATGATTCAACAACTTACATCTTTGTTGTCAGCGCTTCGGTTGACCGACATGTTACAACGCAACAAAAAGCCAATCAGTTGGGGCCTGTCGGCCACAGCCATGTTGTGGCTGGTGGTTTTACAGGCCGCGCCCAACTATCCCGGACTGCTATCCGTGGTGCGAGAAGCGGGACCGCAACCGGCTGCCGCCACCAATTTCGCTGCGCCGAGCGATACCACCATTGCCGCCACCATCTGCGCCAATGAATTTTATGTGTTCTATGGCGACTCGCTCAACCAGTCGGGCCAGTACACGGCCGGATTTGTATTGCCCAATGGTCTGGACTCAGTAGTAATCCTCGATCTGGTGGTATTACCTTTGGGAGAAAGTACCGTGGAGGCCACGATCTGCGCGGGCGAAATTTATCCTTTTAACGGGCAGTTATTGAGCCAACTGGGCACGTACCAGGCCGTTTTAACCGGCGCGAACGGTTGCGACTCCATTGTCAGACTCGAATTAAGCGTGCTGCCCAGTCCGGTCACTACCTTGAATGCCGGTATTTGTGCAGGTTCGTCCTACTTGTTTAATGGCGATACGCTGACGGAAAGCGGTATCTACACCGTCGTGTTGCCAGCGGAAAGCGGCTGCGATTCGACCATCACCCTGACCCTCGACGTAGTGCCGTTTTTTGACGTAAAAATCAATGCGAGTATTTGCACCGGCGAGACGTATATCTTTGGCAACGATACGCTGAGCGTGTCCGGCGTCTATGTCGATTCGCTGACGGCCGCCGGCGGTTGCGACTCCACTGTGACCCTGACGCTGAAAGTATTGCCTTCCGCAGCCACCCACCTGGAAGTAGGCGTATGCACTGGTTTCAGTTATATTTTTCAGGGCGATACGCTGACGCAAAGCGGTATTTATATCGAACAGTTAGCCGCCGCCAATGGCTGCGACTCGCTGGTAATACTGGATTTTACCGTGGCGGATTTCTTTGATATCAATCGCGATGTAACTATCTGTGCCGGTGAAACCTATGTTTTCGGCGGCGATTCACTCGACATTGGCGGCGTTTATATTGATTCGCTGACTGCTGCGGGGGGGTGCGATTCGACTGTCACCCTGACGCTGACGGTCTTGCCGGTCCAGACCAATGCATTTGACCTGACGATTTGCCAGGGTGATACGCTGGATTATAACGACATCCTGCTGACGGTGGGCGGCGTATACGACATCGTACTGACCGGCGAAAACGGTTGCGATTCGACCGTGACCATTACGCTGACGGTATTGCCGCGGTCGACGACGGCCCTTTCGGCGACGATTTGCCAGCAAGAAATATACGATTTTAACGGCGTACTGCTGGATGAAAGCGGGGTCTACACCAATGTACTGAGTGCAGCAAATGCCTGCGATTCCATTGTCACCCTGACCCTGACGGTGTTGCCGGTCCCCAAAACGGAAATTACGGCTAATCTGTGTCCGGGTGAAGCGTATCTGTACGAGGGCGATACTTTAAACAGTACGGGTAGTTATCCGTATACATTTACCGCTGCCAACGGCTGCGACAGCATCGTTACCATCGTTGTGAACGAACTGCCAAGCCAAAGTACCACCCTGGCTGCCAGTATTTGTACGGGCGAATCCTACGTATTCGATGGCGATACCTTGACCGCTACAGGCAATTACTCTGCCTTGTTGACGGGGGTAAATGGTTGCGACAGCACCGTTGCCTTGGTTTTGACCGTGCTGCCGGTGCAAATTGTCGCCGTATCGGCCTCTACCTGCGCTGGCGCTGACTATGTGTTTAATGGCGATACACTCACGCAAAGTGGCGTTTACACCGCCGTTTTGAGCAGTGCCAATGGCTGCGACTCCACCGTAACACTGACGCTTACGGTATTGCCAATCGCCACTACCGCCTTGAGCGCTACTACCTGCTCCAATCAGCCTTACTTGTACAACGGCCAGGCGCTGACCAATTCAGCCAATTATGCCTTCACCTTTGTCGGTGCCAACGGTTGCGACAGTATTGTGACGTTGAATCTAACGGTATTGCCGGTGGCTGAAACGGCGCTTTCAGCGACTATTTGCGCCGGTCAGGGGTACGATTATAATGGCGATACGCTGACCATGAGCGGTGCGTATAATTTTACCTACATCGCCATCAATGGCTGCGATAGTATTGTCTCGTTGCAATTGACGGTGTTGCCGCTGCTGTCGTCCATGCGTACATTAGCCGTATGCGCCGGTAGTTCCTATATTTTTGCTGGCGATACCCTGACGGTATCCGGTACATACCTAGCGATACAGCCGGGTTCCAATGGCTGCGATTCGACCGCAACACTGGTATTAAGTTTCGTAGAAAATTTTGCAACTACCTTACAGGCAACCATTTGTGCGGGTAGTTCGTACGATTTTGACGGACAAGTCCTGACCGATGCCGGCGAATACGTGCAAACGATCACTACCACCGGTGGCTGCGATTCTATCGTAACCCTTACCCTGACGGTATTGCCTACCCTCGAAAGTATAACCACCGCCACGATTTGCGCAGGGGCAAGTTATACGTTCAATGGCCAGTCGTTTACACAAGGTGGCACCTACCTGATCTCCCTGGTTACACCCAACGGCTGCGACTCCATTGCTATACTGAATCTGACGGTGCTGCCAACTTCCACTACGACGGTTGCAGCGACGATCTGCAGCAATGAAACGTACCCATTTAACGGCACTTTATTAACCGCAGCGGGCACTTATAATGCTACATTAACGGGCGTTAACGGCTGTGATTCGCTGATCGTACTGAACCTGGCCGTATTACCGGCGTTGAGCAGTTCGTTCCAGGCTACCGTTTGTGCCAATGAGCCGTATGTTTACAATGGTGATATACTAACCAACGCCGGCACCTTTACGTATGTATTAAGTGCCGAAAATGGCTGCGATTCGACGGTAACCCTCGAGTTATCCGTGCTTCCGCTCGCAGAAAGCGCATTTGCAGCCGTACTGTGCGGCGGTGGACCATACAATTACAATGGCCAGACGCTGACGACCAGCGGAACGTATCCATTCGTATTCCCGAATGCCTCCGGCAACGGTTGCGACTCAATGGTTACCGTGTTCCTGACCATTTTCCCGGCTATCCCAATCACGCAAATTTCGGCCACAATTTGCAGCGGAACCGCTTACAACTTTTACGGAACGCCTTTGTCGATTGCGGGTACGTACACCGCCGACCTGGCTTCTGCGACTGGTTGCGATTCTACGGTGGTATTGACTTTGGCGGTTCAGCCAGTGGTTACAACCGCGTTTAATGCGACTATTTGCGCGGGCGACAGTTATCCGTTTAATGGAAATCCGGTTACGTTACCGGGTGTTTATATCGCACAGTTGCAGTCTGCGGCGGGATGCGACTCGACCGTTACGCTGACTTTGATGGTGACTACGCTGAATGCCACCGTTACCCTGCAAAATGCTACCCTGACCGCACTTGCCGCCAATGCCACGTACCAGTGGATTGATTGCAACGGCAACACGCCGATTCCCGGCGCGACCGGCAGCAGTTACACCGCGACAGTAACCGGCCAATATGCGGTGATTGTCACGCAAGGTGCTTGCAGTGTCACTTCGGTTTGCCAACTTGTGCAGATCGTTGGAACCAATGAACCACTGGCGTCTTCCAGTTGGTCGATTCAGCCTAATCCGGCGCGGACACAGGCGACGGTATTATTCACGGAAGTATTCTCCGGACAGGTCTGGATTGAAATCTACGATCCGGCCGGTCGCTTGCTGCAGCGTCAGCAGGCAGCATCCGGCGCGAAACAGGTCGATCTTGATTTGGCCGGTTTCCCGGACGGCCTGTTGCTCGTGCGTTTGCAGAGCGAAGCAGGTACTTCGACCAAACGTCTGATCAAAGCCGAAGAGTAAGTTGATAATAGTTGTTTGATGAATTGGCGGGAGGCACTTTGCAAAAAGATGCCTCCCGTTTTTATATTTAAATTAGGATCGTATGATGCGCCTAATCCAGGTCTGTACCACCAACCACCAATAAATTGGTGGATTGAGCAGGAAGGATTACGGGCCGCTGTATGTTGGGGATTTGTTTTGCCAATAAATTGGCAGGAAGAAATCGGCGACCCAAGTTCACAAGTCAAATTTTCACGTTGGGGATTTGTTTTGCCAATAAATTGGCAGGAAGGTGTAGGTCGTAGTATAACGGCCAACGAAAATATTTGCGATCCATGTTCCCGCCCGATAAAACCAATCATTTAATTTCACCGTTATACGAAATATGCGCAACCCATAACCTGCAAAAAAGCGATGGAAAATTTGCAATCGAGCCAGCAAACGGACTACAAAAAATATCTTGGTTTTGCCACCGGCATGTTACTTTGTCTGGGCGCCGGTTTTTTCGCCGGGAAGATGGGCATAAGTGCTGCCGCAGACCTATCTAAAATCACAGTCATTACCTTGGCCCTGCTTTTTATTCCCCTCTTCTTTATCGTCATTGCGGTACACGAAGCAGGGCACGCGCTGGCAGGGGTGTGGGTGAATTTTGATTTCCGATTGTATGTGGTGGGGCCTTTTATGTGGGAAAAGGAACAGGACGGCTGGCGTTTTAAATGGAATAAAAATGTCAATACCGCCGGCGGTCTCGTATTGTGCTTGCCCACCGGCACCGCAGACCTGCCCAAACGCTTTTCCATCTATGCGGCCGGTGGACCGGTGGCGAGTATACTGTTAGCCGCAATCGGATATGTCTTGTTTCGGTTGCTTTCGCCGGCTGATATTACGGGGTTGGTTGGTCAGCAGATCTTGGTGTACGGGCTCGCATTGCTCGCCTTCCTGTCGTTGATTATTTTTATAAGCACGGCCCTCCCGTTTCACATGAATGGTTTTTCTTCCGATGGCGCGCGGGTACTGCGCTTGTTGAAAGGTGGCGATGCGGCAAAATTTGACATCCTGATTTTAAAAATAATCACCGCCAGCAGCAGTGGAATCCGGCCCAAATTGCTGGATAGGAACGAGTTAACCGAAGCCCAGGCACTAGCAATCCAGTTAAATGCGCCATTCGGCGTGTATTTGCATAGTTTTTTTCACCAGGTCGCTTTTGACCGGGGCGATCTGGATGCCGCGGAGCAGCATTTGCTGGATTACATCGGGGAGGCCGATCGTATCCCGGCAGGCTTGCGCAATATCGTCTGGCTGGATGCGGCTTTCTTTTATGCGTTTGCCCGGCACGACCTGCAACAGGCTACGCACTACTGGGAACAATTCAAACCTACGGCGCTCATTCCCAAAGCACAGGTGCTGGCAACGGAAGCGGCAATCAGTTTTTTGAAAAATGAAACCGACCTGGCGGCTTCGAAGCTGACGGACAGCCTGCGGGAATTACCCAATATGATGGATCGGGGTGTGGCGGTAGCATTAGCGGACAAACTACGCCGGACGAGCTGGCGCAAATAAAAGCGCTCATTCAGCAAATGGAAAACAAAACAACGGAGTGAGCATGCAACTTGCCAGCTCGGTGTCTGTCTTTTCCCGCAACAAAACTCAACCTTATTATGCTCCGTTCCTGCTTACTTTGCTGCGTCGCGTGCGCATGGGCCCATCTGGCTACAGGCCAGGCACCAGCCCAGCCTATTAAAAAACAATACAACACGCAACACGTTGACAATGAATCTATAAAATTAGATGGAGTGCTCGACGATGCCGGCTGGAACCAGGTAGCATGGGGCGGCGATTTCATTGAAAACCGGCCTGACGAAAACACGCCACCGGCACAACCCACGCAATTCCGGATCGTGTACGACGATAAATACCTGTATGTCGGCTACCGCTGTTTCGATTCGGCACCCGACAGTATCATCAGCCGCATGAGCCGCCGCGACGAATTTCCGGGCGACTGGATGGAAATCAATATCGACAGTTACCACGATCTGCGCACGGCTTTTTCGTTCACGGTCTCTTCGAGTGGCGTGCGTGGCGATGAATTCGTCTCTAATAACGGCAACAACTGGGATGCCAGTTGGAACCCGGTCTGGGACGCCAAAGCGCGGGTAGACAGCCTGGGCTGGACCGCCGAGATCAAAATCCCGTTCAGTCAGTTGCGCTATGGCAACCAGGTAGAACCCGTGTGGGGCATCGAAGTGACGCGGTTGTGTTTCCGCAAACAGGAGCGTTCGCTTTATCAGTTCATCTCCCAAAGCGCGGGCGGATGGGTCAGTAACTTTGCGGAATTACACGGTTTGCGCAACCTGCCCTCCAGCCGCCAGATCGAACTCGCCCCATACCTCGTGGCGAAAACGGAGCGTTTCAAAGCCGAACCCGGCAATCCGTTTGCCGACGGTTCACTGCATAAAGTCAGTGTCGGAATTGATGGCAAAGTAGGCGTCACCCGCGATTTGATCCTGGATTTTACCATCAATCCGGATTTCGGGCAGGTGGAAGCCGACCCCGGCGCAATCCGCTTAGATGGCTACGAAGTGTTTTTTCAGGAACAACGGCCGTTTTTTATCGAAAGCCGCAACCTGTTCGATTACCAGCTCACGGGCTCCGAAGCCGGCGGACAATATGATTCGGATCAACTGTTTTACTCGCGCCGCATCGGCGGCGCTCCGCACGGGTATCCGTTTTTGAAACCAGGCGAATACGCTAAGGTGCCGCAAAAAACCGCTATTCTGGGTGCCGCCAAATTCAGCGGGAAAACGCAGCAAGGCTGGTCGGTCGGCATACTCGAAACGGTAACGCGCCGGGAACACGCTACCATCGACGATCTCGGCCAGCGCCGCGAAGAACTTATCGAGCCACTGACCAACTTTTTCGTCGGCCGTTTGCTAAAAGATTTCAAGGAAGGGAATACGGTGATCGGGGGCGTATTTACCGCCGTTAATCGCACCAAAGAGATGCCTGCACTGCACCGCAGCGCGTATTCGGGCGGTATAGACTTTCAGCATTACTGGAAAAATCGCTGGTGGTATATTCGCGGCAATGCTTTGTTCAGTCGGGTAGAAGGCACCAAAGCCACGATCCTGCAAACCCAAACTGGGTTCGTGCACCTGTTTCAACGCAACAATGCCCGCCACCTCGAGGTAGATCCCAATCGCACTTCCCTCACTGGTACCGGCGGTACGTTCCGCATCGGTAAAATCGGCGGCACGCCGGCCGGCAACGGGGGTATTGTCAAATTTGAATCTGGCGTGACCTGGCGTTCGCCCGAACTCGAACTGAATGATGCCGGTTTCCTGCAATCGGCCGACGAGATCAATCACTTCACTTGGGCGGGTTACCAGATCCAGAAACCATTCGGCATTTTCAACAACGGCCGCATCAATTACAACCACTGGGCACGCTGGGATTTTAGTGGCCGGCATTTGCTGACGGCGTTCAATACCAATATCCACGGCTGGTTCAAGAACAACTGGTCGGTCGGTACGGGTTTCAATTATGTGCCGTTTGAAGTATCGAACAATGCGCTGCGCGGCGGATCGTCGCTGCGCCAGCCCTCCGGTATCAGCAACTGGGTGTACGTGGAAACCGACGCGCGGAAAAAGATTTCTTTTAACCTGAATCCGTATTATGGACAGAGTTTTGGCCAGGTGGCGCACGCTTTTGAATTGTACGGCGGTATCACGCTGCAACCGATCAATGCCTTGAAAGTGAGCATTTCGCCGGGCTTCAGCCGGAGCTGGCGTCAACAGGATCAATATGTTGCACAAATACCTTTTGGCAGCGCGCAGCGCACGATTGTGAGTGGCGTAGTACAAAGCAGCGTCTCGCTCACTACCCGGATCAGTTACAGCCTGTCACCGACCCTGACGATCCAGTTCTACGGACAACCCTTCCTTTTCCGGGCTAAATATGACCATTACGGGATAGTTACGAACCCGTTGGACAAAGATTTTGACCAGCGTTTCCACCGGTTTACGGCAGCAGAAATTAATACCGACAACGGCAATGATTTTCTGGTGGATGAAGACCGTGACGGCGTGACCGACTATGGTTTCCGTAAACCCGACTTCAATTTCGTACAGTTTCGCGGCAACCTAGTGCTGCGCTGGGAGTACATTCCGGGTTCGGAAATCTTCTTAGTGTGGACGCAAAGCAATACCCCGAATGCCAATGGCGACCTGGATTCGCGGGTAATCCACAGCCTGTTCAGCAATGCATTTAATGAAAAACCGTACAATATCTTTTTGTTGAAGGCCACGTATCGGTTCCTGCGGTAGCAGAAAAAAACACCCTATCGTGGACATACCAGGCATCATTTTCTCCGCTAATTTCGACCAGGCAGTCGGCTGGACAGTGCTGCATTCCATCTGGAAATTTTACTTTAAACGTATGGGCTGGGGTGTCTTGCGGCACCAGTTGAGTAGTCATACGCGTATTTTTCATGAAGATATCCTTTTGCTTTAACAGTTGTGCTACCCAGCATGCTACTATTCCACTGAACCCAGAAAATGACGGATAATTATCCGTTGCGACCTATAGATTCTCCATGAGTTTGAAAACGTATCCTGCTGACAACCTTACGTGTGGACTACTGGTCTGTTATTTCCGGTAGTTCACACCTTAAAAGTGCGGATTGAGCAGGAAGTAATTGCACGGTAACAGAATCCCCCTCAGTTTTGCCCCATAACGTACCATATTATGCAAGCAACCAGTGCTAATACCTTGTCTTATAACCAACTCAGCGACGAAGCATTGATCGCGTTGGTGTTGTGTTCTGGCGTAGAGCAAGCCTATACGGCGTTGGTCAAACGGTACGAACGTTTGCTGCAAGTAGTGATCGGCCGGTACATTTCCGATCCGGAAGCGGTAAAAGATGTACGGCAGGATACTTTTATTCGCGCCTTTCGCGCCCTGGCCGATTTTCGGGGTGAAAGCAAATTCAGTACCTGGTTGTGTAAAATCGCTACGTCCCTGACGATCAATCGCCTGCGCACCCGGCGGTATGCTGCCTGGACGGCGCTGGAGGATTCCCCCCTGCTGCTAGAAGAACCCAGTTGCGATGGCGGCACCGCCCTGGAAATGCGCGAAACCCACGCCCTGCTGCACCGGGCCATCGGCCAGTTGAATCCGCAGGATGCTGTCGCACTAAACCTGTTTTACCTGCGCGAACACAGCATCGAAGAGATCGGCCAGTTGACCGGCTGGACCAAACTGAAAATCCGGAGCCGCTTGTGCCGGGCGCGGCAGCGGTTGCGGTCGGTGCTGGAGGCGCGGGTGTAATGGGATGCGGATAAAACGGATACGGTGCAGATGCTGATTTGGTGTATAGGATGGGGCAAATCTTGCTACATTTTCACACATTTCCCCGCCCAGCGTTGCCCGGCGTTTTCCACCAGGATCTGATACGTGCCTGCAGCCAATGCCTTATCCAGGTCTATTGTAATTGAGTCATTGGTTTGTCCGGCTTCCAAGCGGGTACGATAGACTTCCCGGCCTTGCAGGTCATACACCTGTAATAGACCCGCCTGCGCAGCATTCCATCCTTTCAGCACAAGCGTAGTTTTTCCGAAGCCGGGGTTAGGAAATAGTTCCAGTGTTTTTGCAGGATCAACTTCATTTTTTGTAGAAGAAGTTGCATTGATTTTTACGGTGGCCTGACGGGTATCCTCCGTAAGAATTGAGGAAAAACTGACAACGGTTAGAAAACATATTCCATGATCACAGATAATGGATCGCGGTGTATTCTTTTCCTGATCCAGGTCAAGGAATAGTTTTCTTGTTAGATTTCCATCAAAATCATATTGGAGGATAAATGGTTCATA
>JBBRDQ010000100.1:0-17557 GCA_038203695.1 Chitinophagales bacterium | reverse complement strand
CTCAAAACCCAAAACTCGATACAATTCCCAAGCCCATTTCACCCTCAAAAATAACTCAAAACCCAAAACTCAAAACTCAAAACTAAAGCAACGTGAGTGGATGTACAACTCAAAACCCAAAACTCAAAACTCAAAACTAAGGCAACGTGAGTGGATGTACAACTCAAAACCCAAAACTCAAAACTAAAGCAACGTGGGCAGATGTACAACTCAAAACCCAAAACTCAAAACTCAAAACCACGGCCAAGTGAGTGGATGTACAACTCAAAACCCAAAACTCAAAACTCAAAACTTGATACAATTCCCAAGCCCATTTCACCCTCAAAAATAACTCAAAACCCAAAACTCAAAACTCAAAACTCCTATCGAGCGAATCCAGAATATCTCCAAAATCGCCCTGCACCTTTGTCGTATCAATTCACAAAACAAGTCTACCATGCCAAAATTACTATTGCTTCTCGCGATTTGCCTCGGTGCAAGTTCCGCTGCCTATGCCCAAAAAACGCCCCCGCCGGCAGTTGTCACTGCGTTCAACCAAAAATTCACCGGGGTGAAAGAACTGGAATGGGGACTGGAAAAAAACGGTGAATGGGAAGCCGAGTTTGACCAGAACGGTGCCGAAATGAGCGCTAATTTTTCCGCCGATGGCAAATGGATGGAGACCGAGACCGAAATTAAAGTCGCTGATTTGCCTGCGGCAGTACAGACAGCCTTGAAAGGCAAGAAAGTAAAAGAAGCCGCTAAAATTCTGCGTGCCGATGGCTCCACGGTGTACGAGGCCGAAGTGAAGCGTAAAGACCTCATTTTTGACGCCACCGGTAAAATGCTGTCAAAGGGTAAAGAATAAGCCCATCGGTTTCTTCTCCAATCGGGGTCGACGTATCAATCCATTAAAAAAACAGCACCCGCAGCAACCAATAGGCCGCTGCGGGTGCTTATTTCTATAATGACAACTATTGCACGATAAATATCTGATAATCAATCATTCATCGTTCATCATTCACTTTTAATTCTTCACTCACCGGCCGCGGCGATCTCCACCGCCGCCACCGCGACGATCATCACCACCCCGGCCACCGCGGTCACCGCCCCGGCCGCCATCGCGTCCGCCACGATCACCACCGCGATCTCCACCACCGCCGCGATTGGCGCGGGCCATATTCTCTTCAGCAGTCGGCATCGTTCCGTCCGGCTTGGCCGTAATGGCGCGACGCGAGAGTTTCATCTTGCCGGTCTTCTGATCTACGTCCAGGATCTGGAACGTGATCGGATCGCCCGCTTTCAACACATCGCTTAAGTTTTCGATGCGCTGGTGGCCGTATTCCGACACGTGCAACAGGCCGGTTTTGCCTTTAAATTTGATAAATGCACCGTATTCAGCCAGTTCTTCCACTACGCCGTCGTAGATCGCGCCGACTTCCGGCAGGAACACGATTTGCTGGATTTGACTGTAGGCTGCGTCGATCGCCGTTTTATCCGGGCTGAAAATGGCCACAATGCCACCTTGTTCGTCCTCGGTAATCGAAATCGTCGCGCCGGTATTGCGCTGCATTTCTTGAATAATTTTACCACCCGGTCCGATCACGGCGCCAATAAAGTCGCGCGGGATGCGGAATTCCATCACGCGTGGTGCGTGTGGCTTGAGATCCGGATTGGCGGTCGAAAGTGATTTCGCCATTTCACCCAGGATATGCAACCGACCTTCACGGGCCTGCAACAGGGCTTTTTCCAGCATGGCATACGGCATACCGTCGATCTTGATGTCCATTTGCGTGCCGCAAATGCCATTCGCCGTGCCGGTTACTTTAAAGTCCATATCACCGATCGCATCTTCGTCGCCCAGGATGTCGGACAGAATAGCGATCCGGCCTTTATCGTCGGCAATCGCACCCATGGCGATACCGGCAATCGGCGTTTTGATATTTACCCCGCCGTCCATCAGCGCCAGCGAACCGGAGCAAACCGTCGCCATCGAAGAGGAACCGTTGGATTCCAGGATGTCGGTCACCAGACGCACCGTGTACGGGAAATTGTCCGGCATGACCTTGCGGATCGAACGACCGGCCAGGTTAGCGTGGCCGACTTCACGACGGCCCGGGCCGCGCATCGGTTTTACCTCCCCGGTAGAGTAGGGGGGGAAGTTGTAATGCAGCAGGAATTTCGAATCGTACGGTGACAGGGCAGTGTCAATCATCGCTTCATCCTGTTTGGTACCCAGGGTGAGCGACGTCAGTGCTTGCGTTTCACCGCGGTTGAAAATGGCCGAACCGTGGGTAGTCGGCAGGTAATCGACTTCGCACCAGATCGGGCGCACCTGATCGGTGGCGCGACCATCCAAACGGACGCCTTCGCTCAGCACAACATCGCGGATGGTATGCTTGCGGATTTTGTCGAAATACATATCGGCCAGGGTAGCCGATGCAGCCATGGTCTCAGCGCCAAGTTCTTCGAGCAACTGCGCCATAGCGACAGTTTTGATCTCGTCGATCCGTTCTTTGCGGACATCTTTGCCGGATGCGGAACGCACCATGGTGCGGATATCCTCACCGACTATGGCCTCGATGCGCTTTTTCAGTTCTTCGTTGGCTGCTGCTTCCGGCAGCACGCGTTTTACGAGCGCGCTTTCGCCTACCATTTCCGCCAGACGTTCCTGGGCGGTGATCTGGTCTTTGATGGCTTCGTGGGCGATTTTCATCGCAGCGATCAGATCGCCTTCCTGGCATTCATCCGCTTCGCCCTCCACCATGGTGATATCATGTTTGGTGGCGGCCACGATAAAGTCCATATCGGCTTTCTCCAGGGCTTTGCGACCCGGGTTAATGACGAATTCGCCGTTGATGCGGGCGACGCGTACTTCCGAGAATAATCCTTCTAACGGAATATTGCTGACGGCAAATGCGGCCGAAGTAGCCAGACCGGCCAGTGAGTCGGGCATAATGTCCTGATCGGCAGAAATCAGGTTGATAATCACCTGGGTTTCATTCATGTACCCGTCGGGGAACAACGGGCGCAGGGCACGGTCTACCAAGCGGCTGATCAGGATTTCGTAATCCGAAAGACGCGACTCGCGGCGGAAGAAGTTGCCAGGAATACGGCCCACCGAAGCGAACTTTTCCTGGTAATCGACCGATAGCGGAAAGAAAGGCTGGCCTTCTTTGGCTTTTTTGGCGCTTACGACGGTGCAGAGCAGCATCGTGTTGCCCATGCGAACCACTACCGAGCCATCGGCCTGGGTAGCGAGTTTGCCAGTTTCAATTGAAATTTCACGTCCATCCGGCAGGTTGAACGCGGTACGTAGCGGGATTTGCTTTCCCATAGATAAAAGTGGTTGTGCCCGTCGGTTGATAGCGCATGTACGGCGGACGGCCAAGTCGGGTCAGACTTCCCAGGTTTGCATCCGGGGTACATTTTTTATAAACTATCCACTAAAATGCGCCAGCACGTTTTGGAAAATAGATCAAAAACCGAAAAAATCACACAAAGAAACCCGGGCAATGCAGCCAGTATAACGCGATTTCTTTGTGTGGGGGAATCCAAGTCCCCGTTTTTGATGTTTTCCCGGTGTCGGCAGCATTCCTGCGGGTAGATTTACGCGTTTGGCAAACGGCAGAGCGGTTAACAATTAAAAAAAATCCGGTGGCCGGAAACACCAACCACCGGATTCGATTTTTATTTACGCAGACCGAGTTTCTCGATAAGGGCGCGGTACTTGTAAATGTCTTTTTTCGCGTAGTAACCCAAAAGGCTTTTCCGCTGGGCTACCATGGTAAGCAGGGAGCGGCGGGTAGAGTGGTCTTTTTTGTTAATGCGTAGGTGAGCGGACAGGCATTCGATGCGGTACGTAAGCAGGGCTACCTGGGCCTCAGTGTTGCCGGAGTTTTTCTCGTCGCCGCCATATTTGGTGACGATCTCGGAGATTTTCTCCTTGCTGTAATAAACTGCCATTTTAAAATGTTGAAATAAGTGAAAAAATAGGCTACCGGAATCAGATTTCAACGGGTCCGACGGCACATCGGGCCTATCCATCTGATCTTAGCAGGCGCAAAAGTAAAAGGAATTATTGAAACTTACCTGGTATTTGTAAATTATTCTGGTATCGTTGCCGCTGCAATTTGAGGTGCGGACAAGGTATTGATGAAGTTTTCACCGCACTGAGCGTTCTTGAGCGCACATCAGCCATCTTGTAACCGCCGACTTTTAATCGGCGGATCAGGGGAACTTACCCAACACATCAGCCTTCTTTTCAAAACATCCCATAATAAAGTAGATGTGGATATTTTGAAAAGAAGGCTGATGTGTTTTGTGGGGCCCGCTTGGCCGCTCGTTAAAACGAGCGGTTACAAGATGGCTGATGTGATACGTTCATTATCAAAGGAATATGATGTTAATCATTGTTCAAAGTAACCACTTAGCATGGGAAGGGGCGCGGCCTCTCTTAACCAGTTCCGCTTAAAAAATCAATAGGGGTTGCAATCCTTATGATTGCAACCCCTATTGTAATGACAGGTCGTCCGGGTAATTAACCCGATACAAAAAACTATTTCGCGTCGGCGAAAAAGTCTTTCACTTTATCTTTGTGAACGATCATTTGTTTGTAGGTGTAACGACCCGTGGTCGGATCTTTAACGGCCTTCACCACTTTCACATGGTCTTTGCCGGAACCCGCATTCGCAGCACGCTGGGCTACACGGGCGTTTTTGGATACTTTCTTTGCCATGACTCTTCGGTATGAATGAGTAAATGAGTAAGTGAGTGAATGAGTTGGTTACGCCGCTGTATTACTTGATTTCGCGGTGCATCGTGTACTTGCGCATGATGGCGTTGTATTTTTTCAACTCCATACGGTCCGGCGTGTTTTTGCGGTTCTTCTCCGTGATGTAACGGGAAGTGCCGGGCAAGCCGCTGTTTTTGTGCTCCGTGCATTCCAGGATTACCTGGATGCGGTTGCCTTTACTTTTCTTTGCCATATTACTGGTTACTTAAATGCTTGTTAGGAAAGGTGGTTTTCTTGCAAGATTTAGCAGCCCACGGGGTTGCCAAAATAAACAATTTCGCCTTGTTTTTCCAATTTTTTGATGTACTCGTACAACCCAAGTTTGGAGATAGTACGCATCGCTGCAGTGCTGACTTTCAGCGTGACCCATTCACCCGTTTCCGGCATGAAGAATTTTTTGGTTTGCAGATTCGGGTAGAAACGGCGTTTGGTTTTACGGTTGGAGTGAGAAACGTAGTTGCCAGTAATAGGCCGCTTGCCCGTCAGATCACAAACTTTCGACATGACTATTATGTTTGATTCGCCTGCTCATGCAGACTGATTTTTAAAAATTAAGTGCGCCGAAGGTTTGTTTTTCAACACACTTGTTTTTGTGACTCCGAGAGGACTCGAACCTCTAACCTTCTGATCCGTAGTCAGATGCTCTATCCATTAAGCTACGGAGCCAATTGCTTTTCGGGCGGCAAAGGTAAAACGTTCCAACCAGAAAACCCAAACTCAATAATATTTTTTTACAAATTTTATGGACTTGACCGCACTTCCCCGTTGAAGGGAAGCGATATACACGCCGGTTGGAAGGGGACTGGCATCAAAACGGAACTCTTTTGCGCCAAATTTGGGTGGCACCGTCGTTTCTTCGTACATTAATTGTCCCAGCATATTATAGAAGCGAAACGTGCAAGGCGCAAAATCCGGCGTTTCATACGTCACTGTTAAAATGGTTTCTACCGGGTTGGGAGTTAAGGAGAGTAGATTGAGCGGGCCGACGGTGCCGTTGCACATAGTGCGGACGGCGTCGACCGCACCCGCCATATTGAGGCGTCCACCGGTCATCGTCACGTTATCTAATGTCGGATTGGGCGATACGTTGTCGAGGATCAAATCCCGGATTCGGCGGGCGCAGGCTGCAGGGTCGGTCAGCGCGTCGGCCGTAACCGATTCACATTCGGTACTGTACAATAAAGCAATACTACCGGAAATATGTGGTGCCGAGGCCGAGGTGCCGCCAAATGTACCGTACGTCGCGGCCGTACCGCCGGAATACGTCGCGGTAAAAGTGCCGCTACCCGGTGCACCCATGTCGATGGACTTCAGGCCATAACCAGCGCCCACTACTTTTTGATCGGTGATATCGACATTGGTGGTCGTAATCAAGTATGTGCTGGTACACGTCGTAGGCATGTCTCCCACGACATCCACGTCCAGCGCCATATTCGTGGTAGAGGCGGCGGTCAGCACCCCGACCGCGCCCAGCGAGTCGTAGGCCGCGCACCAGAGCGGGAAATTGACGGCTTTGGCTTTGTCCAGGCCAAATGAAGCATTGGTCGACACCACGAAAGCGCCTTTAGCACCGTTGGTCTGGTTGTATAAACGCCGCATTTTTACGATATAATAGTAGGCCGCGACAATTTCAGATTCCTGTTCAATATTGGACAGGTTCAGCAGTTTTACATTCCAGTTGACGCCGGTTACGCCGATGTCATTATTCCCATGCGCCCCAATGATCGCATTCACGGCTGTGCCATGGTTGCCGATATCGCCGGGACTGTCGTTGTTGAAACGGGGATTCCAGCCGCGAAAATCATCTACATAGCCGTTACCGTCATTGTCGATGCCATCATTGGGAATTTCTCCCCGGTTGTACCAGCGATTGGCCACTAGATCCGGATGATCCATATAGGCGCCTTTTTCTAAAATCGCTACCACAATGGTATCGGGGTGCGTAGCCCCGGCTCGTAAGTGCAGCCCACCGGTGCTCAGGTCCCAGGCTTGCTGCATACCGATCAGGTTCAGGTCCGTTTGGTTGGGCCAGTTAGCGTCATTGGGTTCTGTATCGCGGTAATCGATGGTGTGATTCCATTGTGCAATGCGTACTTCAGGCACTCGTAGCAGTGCTTCGAGTGGCGCTTGCTGATCGCCGTCGGAAGGGAGTACTTCCAGCAGGTAGATGTTCCAATCGGGCGCAATTGCTTTTTTAAGTTCGAACATGGGTGTTTTGGTCCGGTTATTGGCCGACAAAGCCGCCAAAAAACGTTGGCTATCAGCGCCGGGAGCGAGTTGCACCAATATTTCATGGGTGTGCGGCAGGGCATCCTGCTGGGCGAACACGCCGGAACAGCCGAGGCAAAAGAGGACAGTGAGTACGTGGATGTGTTTCATGGCAAATATTTATTGGTTGATTACAAAAGGGAATATCGTACCGTATAAGAAGACAAAGGTACCATTCACTCCTTACAACGGATTAAAAGTACAAGTGCTTATTTTGCTAAAATCACACCAAACTCAATTTATGCCGCAATTGCCGAAAATAAGCCGGCGCGTACAATAACCGGCTGCCATACCAAGAAAACAGTTCACCATCCACCAGCGCAATGCGGGCATGCGGGCAAATTTTCTGCAATTCTGCCAGGTGTTTTTCCGCAAACGGATACGGTTCGGACGACAGTAAGATCAGTTCCGGTTGGATCGCGGCCAGTTCATCCGGTGTAATTTCGGGGTAACGCAACCGGTCGTCAAAGACATTACGCATCCCCGTTGCCTGTAACATCGCGTGGATAAAAGTATCTTTTCCGACCGCCATGTACGGCTTTCGCCAGATAAAATAAGCGGCAGTCGGCGCATTGGAATACGGGGGCAGTTCGGTGGCAAAACGCGCCTGAATCGCCTGCGTCAGTTCGATGGAGGCCGCGACTGTACCAGTCAATTGCCCCACCTTAATAATCATCGCGTAAGCATCGGCCAACGTGCCGACTTCGCTGATCCATACCGGAAATCGCTCCTGTAACCACTCGATCTGGCTGCGTTCGTTTTCTTCTTTATTGGCAATAATAAGATCGGGCACCAACGCGGCTATCTTTTCCAGGTCCAGGGTTTTAGTGCCACCGATCCGCGTTTTCGTCTGGAACCATTCGGCCGGATGTACGCAAAATTTAGTGATGCCGACCACTTCCTCCCGCAAACCAAGGGTATGCAGTAGTTCAGTTTGAGAAGGAACGGTGGAAACGAGTTTAAGCAATTACGAATTAAAAATTACGAATTACGAATTGTTGCAATGGTTCTTGGCGTGGTAAAGATATGGCATTAGGCAACGCTTGCATGGGTGCATTGTATAATAGCCGAGCGTAATTCGTAATTAAAAATTAAAAATTACGAATTACGAATTGTTGCAATGGCTTTTGGCTTGGTAAAGATATGGCATTAGGCTCCCCTTGCATTGTATAATAGCCGCGTAGCCAAGCGTAAGCCCGTAATTCGTAATTTTTAATTCGTAATTAAAAATTACAAATTGTTGCAATGGTTCTTGGCTTGGTAAAGATACGGCATTAGGCTCCCCTTGCATTGTATAATAGCCGAGCAGCCAAGCGTAAGCCCGTAATTCGTAATTTTTAATTCGTAATTAAAAAAAAAGGCCCCCCCGCCAGAAGCGAGAAGACCTTTTTATGAAATCGTTTTATGAAAAAACGAATGTGTGCAATTATGGGCGTTCGCGCAATACCACGACCGGCATCACCTTACGCAGGGTTGGCGAAGTAACGCGGACGAAATACATGCCGTCTGCGAAACCTTGGCTACTCCATTGCAAGTTGCTGATACCGTTGGTTTTATCGTTGAATACCACGGCAATTTCACGACCCGAAATATCGCAAATCGTCACTGTCACATTTTCTTCCTGTTCCATCGACAGTTCGATGTTCAACACATCGCTGAATGGGTTCGGGAAGCAACGTACAGTGCCATTGGCGGCGACCGGATACGTTTCCTTGTTGCGGCTGTCGGCATTGTTCTGTGGTGCGAAGATGGTGGTTGGACACACATTGTAGAAATGTGCCGTACCCTGGCCAGTGTTAGCGCCCACGTTGTCGCGGAATGAACCGACCAACAGCGTCGCATCATCAATGGCTACGTCGATACCGAAGTAGTCGCCACCGGTGCCGTTTACGTCTGTAATAATCTGTTCTGTACTCCAGTTATTTGAACCATCGTTCAGATACACGTAGACTGTTTCAGAAGAACCACTGGCGGTCACGGTCGGATTGCCGCTACCGACGGCAGCATAATCACCAAAGACAGAGACCGTAGAACCGAACAGGTCACCGGCATTGCCGTTGGATGGTTCGATTTTCTGGACAAGACTCCAGTAGGTTGGTGCAGGTTCCAATTGGAAAATATAGGCCGCGCCGCTGGCATCGCCGAAGGTATTCGTCTGTTTGTTGGCACCGACAATAAACGTCGCGCCGTCAATAGCAACACCGTACCCGAAACATGCTGTTGCATCTAAGCCTGCTGCTGTAACTGGCGCACCAACTTGGGTCCAAGCTTCACCCACACCTTGATATAGTAAGTAGGCACTACCTTTATCACCGATGCCTACACCATAAGCGCCTACAACAGCGTATGGTACGCTCAGCGATACACTGCAACCGAAATAGTCGCTTCCAGCGCCGCCGCTTACAAAACGTGGTCCGCCCAATTGCGCCCAAGTCAAACCGGTACGTTTGAACATGTAAACGGAACCAGTAACCACCCCGACGTTTCTATCCCGGCGTGCGCCGACAATGGCGTGAACACCTTCCAAATCTACCGAATAGCCGAATTCAGCACCGGTAGGCAGGGATCCAGGGGTAAGTGTACTTACCAGACCCCATTGGTTCACACCACCCTGGTCTTTACTGAAAATATAAGCGGCTCCTCTTAGGCCGTTCTTCCGGCGTGCACCGACGATAATATCGTTGCCGGAAATGGCCACGCTTTCTCCAAAGTAATCGGAGGTGGTAGCCGAAGCGCCCAGGGTAATTTTTTTAACTTCTACCCAGGTACCTCCCTGATAATGCAGGATATACACGGCACCGCGATTGCTATTGTCCTGATTTGCACCCACAACGGCATAATCACCATCAATGGCTGTACTTACGCCATAGCGTTTGCCAGCAGCAGCATCATTGGCGGTAGTAGCCACGATTTCATCCCAGCAGCCATTTTGTGGCGGGATTGGATTGTTCTCATCAACTTGTCCATTGCAGTTGTCGTCGATACCGTTGTTCGGAATTTCCGTAGCCGGATTTTGGACCTGGATGTTTACCGTACAAATCGTATTGCTGTTGTAGGTGTAAGTCACATTGTACGTTCCAGCGGATTTATTGCCCGTGGTGGAAGGTTGTACCGTGGTAGTTCCATTACAAGTTACCGTGACAGCCGGTACATCTGTTGTAATGTTATACAGACAGTTGTTTCCCGGCGTAGTCAGGCGCACTGGCGGATTTGCCGGTGGGCAGGTGTAAGACGGCGTACAAGGTACTGGCGTAGAAGGATTTACCGTTATGGTACGCGAGAACGTCATGGTGCTTTCAGCACCACCCGAAGGGTCTTTGAAGTTCGAGCAGGAAATGGTGTATTCTACGGTGTAACTTCCTGCTATAGTGAAAGTGTAAGTAGCAGGGTTTACAACTGCCACCGGATACGGGCCGGCAGCTACCGGGCCGGCCGTCAGTTGTGCCGATACAAAGGTAGGCGACGTGCAGCAACTTACTGGCGTGAAGGTTATGCCGGAGATATTGCTCAGGTTAGCCGACTGGCCGGAAGTAGCCGTGAGTGCCGTCATCGATGGGGTGCAGGAGGTATTGGCAACCACGGTGATCTGTTGTGCGCAACTGGCTGTATTGTTATTGGCATCGGTTACCAACCAATAGAGCGCATAAGGGCCGC
Source organism: Chitinophagales bacterium (assembly GCA_038203695.1). GTDB lineage: Bacteria > Bacteroidota > Bacteroidia > Chitinophagales > Saprospiraceae > M3007. The sequence goes on along the minus strand of JBBRDQ010000100.1, from coordinate 6,861 downwards.
CAATGTTATACTGACCAGGCTGGCCGGCTACACGTCCGATCACGGAAGGTGGTGTTGAATTACCACAATTATCCGTGAATGTTGGCAATGCTGGCGTAAACGCTGCATTACAAAGTACTGGATAGCAGCCCGTTGCGTTGTTATTCTCCACATTCGTATTGCCAGGTAATACCGTGACTGTGTAAGGCGTACCGCAAGTAACAACTGGCAGTGTTAAATCACGCACACATACATTTTGTGTGCAGTTACTGACTGCATTGCCAGAAGCATCTGTGGCCGTCCAGGTTACATTAATACAGTTAGGAGCCGCCACAGAAGTACCCAAACCAGGCAGATTCGTCGTGTAAGCAATAGAAGGCGAACACAAGTCAGTAGCATCAGGCCGCTGGTTAGCGGGCAGGCTCAATAAATATGCCGTGGTGATATTGCGATTGCAGGTAGCTGTCTCGGTACTGACTGTAATATTTGGGCAGGATATGAAGGTCGGTGGTACGCCTTCGATCACCGTCACCGTAAACGTGCAAGTGCTCGTGTTAGGCGTTGGAGATACATTATCCCGGTAGGTGTAAGTTACCGTATTGATACCCGTTGGGAACGAGGCATTCCGGTTGGATGCAGTGCCTGTAACAGTGATCGGACTCAGGTTGGCCGAAACGGCAACTGGCCCACTAACCATGGTGACTGGGCCGGTACAATCAGTCATCGCAGCGACAGAGGGATCAACCCAACCACCAGGATAAGGTAACGCACAAACGGATGGGTTTCCAATAGTCAGAGACATAGAAGCCGGGCATTGTGCAGGTGGGATGGTTGGGCCACTTACGTCGCGTGCCTGTATCATAATCACGCAAGATTGTGTATTGCCAGATGCGTCAGTAGCAGTGAAGGTCTGGGTCGCCGTAGGGGTACTTGGAAGGCTGACCGTGATATTCACTGGAACAGAGATTGGAGACGTCAGCGTGCAATTATCCGTAGCAGTCAACGTACGCGTGTAAGTACCTGTGCAAGCAGTTGGACCATTTACATCTACAAACTGAACACCTGTTGGGCAGTTCGTGAATGCAGGCTTCTGCGTATCATTAATATTCACCGTGAAAGTACAGAACCCTGGATTGTTTGCTGCATCGCGGGCTGTGTAGGTGAAAATATGCATACCCCTGCTCAGACTGCTACCACTTACATAGTTAACTGGTATCAGGCTTGGTGATTTGGTATAAGTTATGGTAGTTTGAATACCACAATTGTCATTAAAGATCGGTGCATTCCAGTTTGGAATTGTTGCACAGGTATTTAGGTCGGTATTGAAATTCAAAGTAGAACCGCAAATCGTAGAAGTTGTCGTCGGAACGCTTAAATCCACAATGGTTACGCTGAACTGGCAGCTGGCTGTGTTGCCAGAATAATCCGTAGCGACTACTTTCAGTACGTGCGTACCGACATTCAACTGCGTATTCAAAGGCAGTGGCGTGTTGGGCAGACGGGTAAAGGCAAACGTGCCTGGGTCGCAACCTGGACCGCCACCAAATGCACCGAGTTGTGCCGCAAAAGAAGTGGTCGTGATTGCACGATAGCACTGCCCGGGATCCGTTGGCAGAGTGCCGATAGAACCTTGGAAAGATGGGCACAGGGTAAACGATGGTGCAATGGTATTGGTGACCTTTACCAAATATACACAAGAGTCCACATTATTAGATGCATCTATTACCAGATACCTTACGCGTGATACGCCTTCATTGAAAATTTGTGACAGGGTACCTGCTGAAGTAACTGGGGTCGAAGGCAACGTTGTTGCTCCACTGATAGTCAGTGTATAGGTCAATGTACCTGGTATAGTACAGGAAATTGAATTATCCGTTACCGTTGGGTGGGTGAGGGACTGTGTCGTAGTGCAAGCATTACCAGCATTTACGGTTACATCCGCTGTCACACAATTAGTAAATACTGGTTTTTGATTGTCGCGTACCGTGACGGTCATGATGCAAGTACTTGTATTGCCACTCGCGTCCGTTACCGTAAATCTTACCGGATTAGTCGTGCCGATTTCAAAGCGCCAGAAGTCAGATAAGAGTGGAAAATTCTGCATAGGCGGACCATAAAAAGGCCCTTTTACAGAATCGGCCACGATTGGGCAGTTATCACTGATATAAATACCGCTTGGTTTTGGCAAATACACATCGGCATAACATACCCCAGGCGATGCCACTGTTGCGATGGGGCTTGGGCAGGTTATGGTAGGGAATGTATTGTCAATCACAATAATGTCAAAGGCATAGTTGAGTAAACTTACATTGCCTGCTGCATCTACATAATCATAAATGACCCGGGTAATTCCTGCCGGGAAGGTAGAGCCAGGGCTGCTTACCGTAAGAACGTTGGCTCCCGTTGGATCAAAGAAGAATCGTTCGCGCAGTGTAGGGGCTGAATTGGGTGGTGTACAGTTGTCGGTCACATTTGAAGACGCTGGCGGCGTCCAGTTGACCAATACTCCGCACGAGTTCCCCATATTAAAGGTATACTGTGTTGAATTAAGAAACGGGCCAGTAGTCGGGGCCGTACGCATTGCATTGGTTGTCCAGCTACCCACTACAGGGGCAACGTTATCCACTACCGTCACCGTAAAGAAGCACTGGATGCTGTTTGCTCCTTTAGTAGCAGTATAAACCACGGTCTCGGTACCAACCGGGAAAGTGTAAGGCGGTGTACGTGTTCCAATGGTGGAAACACCCGCGGGCAATCCTGTGACGCAATCCAATCCGATGGGCGCTGTCCAAGTTACGGAAGCACTGCAATCCGAGGTCGGGCTTACATTTACAGATTGGTTGCCAGGGCATACCGGACTGAAATATAAGGGCGAATTAGCCACTACGATGGTCTGGGTGCGGGTGGTCACGTTAGTACCATCCGTAAAAGAGTAGGTAATGGTATAGGTACCAACAGTCGTAAATGCCCAACTAAAGTTAGGTGCAGAACCCGTTGCTGCCGGACTTCCGGCCCCCCCTGGGCCAGCAGTAACGGAAGCGGTCATCGTCAGGCTACTGGCACAATTGTCCGTAACCGTGAATGCAGGTGCATTATGTGTAGCCGAGTTGTTCGGCGGTGTAGCGTTGGCGCAAATACCAAGATTTACCACTGGCAAAGCAGCAGGAGCCACAGTAGGGCCAGTCACGTCGCGGATGATAATATTGGAAATACAAGTACCTGTGTTGCCAGCATTGTCCGTAGCACGGAGAATGATCTGGTAAGGCACCGCGTTTGGTGGCAAAAACGGTGGCAGAGTGATGCTGCTACAATTGAATTGGAACACCGCAGGTGGCTGCGCATCTACCGATAAGATGACAGGGCATAGATCCGCAAAATTATTTGGTACCGAATTAGGGTCGACTGTACCCATGATAGCCATACCATTTGCATCCAAGTCAACATAATAGGGTGTGGCAGAACAAAATGAGCCTGGTGCTGTAGGTGGCACAGTCGGTATGGCCGGTGTAACGGCTGGCGCCACATTATCTAATACGTTTACATACACTGTACAGGAGTTCGTGCTTTTTACGCCAGTAGTGACATTGCGCGCTTTGATAACGATTGGCACCAGCGTACCGATATCGCTACAGCTAATAGAACCAATGGAGTAATCTACTACTGCGTTGTTGTTGGGGGCAGGGCAGGTAGTAGTGGCACTTGGATTGCCAATATTAGCGGCAGTTAGTACCTGCGGGCTGGTCGTTAGTGTCACATTAAAGGTGCCACCGCAGCCTGGGCCACCCACTACTAAAGTCGGCGCAGTATTACAGGTTGTATTCTGGAAATAAACGAACGTACCGTTAAAACGGCCGGAAATAAAGTCCACATCACCGTCGCCGTCCAAATCGCCGGCAGCAGGGTAGGAGTAATCGCTGGTGCTGCCCGATACATCGGAGGTAAATAAAGGCGCAATGGTGCTCAAAATCGTGTTAAAGCGGTGGTCATAACCGTTCGCAGGAGTGGGTTCCAGTGCTCTGAACTGGAAAGTGCCGTTCCGGGTACCGGAAAGTACGTCGTACAGATGATCGCAATTCATATCCACCATGCAAACCGTCGCATTCAGGATAGCATTGCCGGCACCTTGCAATACCTGCGGAGAAGCGAGCAAGCTTTGGGCGCGTGGTGCACCCGAGTCTCTGATCGGGAAATACGGGGTGAACATGTCACCGTCATTTTCGAAATAGAAAAATTGACCCTGGGAGTTGCTCGCTACAACATCCAGGTCGCCGTCCGGAATGGCATCTGCATCCAGGAAACCGATGCTCGAGACGGCACCAACATTGTGTGGCAAATAAACGCCAGGGTTGGATGGATCTTCAAACCACATCGGGTTATCATCAAAAAAACGCTCAATAAACATCGGGGTAGTAGCGGTTCCTACATTCTCGAAGTACTTGAATTCTCCGACCGAGTTGCCGGAAAACATATCCATGTCCAGGTCACCGTCGATATCGACGAAGGCCGGAGAAGAACGAAAACCTACGTCAAAACCCGAAAAAGGGTTTACGACCGCGCTGGTCCAGCTCGCTGTGCCCGGTGTAGCGGGCATTGAAACGGCCGTACCATTGTTCTGGTAGTAAAAAAACGTACCATTTTGCGCGCCTGTAACGATGTCCAGTTTACCGTCGCCATTGAGGTCAACCAGCGTTGGGGCAGAATATCCGCCCTGTACTAGGACACTGAATGTGGAAAGGTTACCGATCGTGCCAACCGGAGCAAATGTGTACTGCGCATGTACGCTTACTGCCGTCAGCATACATGCCAACAACAGCAAATTCAAAAGAGCCGGTCGCCTGTTCGGGTGATGTGCCCGACGTTGGGACGTACGGGTGGAAGGGCTCAGAAGAGCATCCACAAGGGAGTGGGTAAAACTTCTCATGATTAGTAATGATTGAATGAATGAGTAAAAATGTATAATTTAGGTGTAAAGTTGTGCGTTGCTAAACACAACTTACTGGTAATCAAATCGTTGAAAGATTAAATGCAAGATGTCAGTGTTTGTACAGGCGTGGTGATCGGTGGCACAGTGGCCAAATGACGATAAACCAGGTCCTGCCGGAACGACATGCCAGGGTGAGCCCAAAAAACAAATCAAATCAGAAAACACGATATACACGGGTTACACTCCTGGCTGCACGTCGCAGCATAAGAAAACAGATGAACCGCACCGCGTAAACGGCACGCTTAACAATTGTGTGGGAGTGTAAGTATGGGGGATTATCCGAAAAAAAGGCGAGTAAGTAGTCGGATTAAGTCTTAAACTGGGCCAAATGTATGGTGTCCGGCGGCTTGGGTGTAGAAAAGTAAGGGTGTTATTTTTGCAAGGTAGCCGACATTTTACCGCTTAATGGGTAGGGCGATCGTACTGGTTAATGATTAATGATTAATGGTTAATGGTTAATGGTTATGTGTTAGTCGTTCATTATGTAATTGGTAAGTTTGTTTTTTGCCTTTTTTAGCGCCTGGACAGCGCGCGCTTTACGGGCGGCAGTGTTGCCGGCAACAGGTAGGACCATCATTTTAGAAAACCACTCCCCGACTGCGGTTGCAGGGTTTCGAACAATAATGTTAGGAGGAACTCACCATAAGCAGCCCTGTCTTTTCCTTCTTACAGATTAAAAATTCAACTTTTAATCTGTAATTTTGCGCGTTACTTGAAAACTGATCCCGCATGATATTGAGACAATTAAGTTCCGTCATCCAATCTGCTGCCCAAACTATGCCGGTAGTCAGCATTACCGGGCCCAGACAATCCGGCAAAACTACCTTAGCAAAATATGCTTTTCCGGATCATGCCTATGTTAATCTGGAAAACCTGCCTACGCGCCAATTTGCGCGAGAAAATCCAATTGGGTTTCTTAAACAATATCCGCAAGGCCTTATCGTAGACGAAGCGCAATATGCTCCTGACTTATTTTCGTACATACAAGTTGAAGTGGATCAGAGTGGGCTGAATGGCCGGTATATCCTGACAGGTTCGCAGAATTTCCTATTAATGGAGAAAATAACCCAAAGCCTTGCCGGCCGTGTGGCTATTTTCAATTTGCTGCCGTTTTCAACGAAGGAATTGGAAGATACGGAGTATCAACTCAAAAGCCCATTTGAATATATTGTTAAAGGTTTTTATCCGCGAATTTATGATCAGAAAACGCCCCCTAACCTATTTTACCCTTCTTACTTGATGACCTACCTGGAACGAGACGTTCGCCTGTTGAAAAATATCGGTGATTTACTGGCATTTGAACGATTTGTGAAACTTTGCGCTGGCCATATTGGGCAGGTTTTTAATCAGACGTCCTTATCTAATGACACCAATTTTTCGCAGCCGACCATCAAAAGTTGGCTTTCAGTTTTGGAAACCAGTTTTGTCGCCTTTCTGCTACCACCCTATTTTCGGAATTTCAACAAAAGGCTGCTGAAAACGCCCAAACTATATTTCTACGATACCGGTCTTGCCTGTTCCTTATTAGGCATCCGCTCGGCAATTGATTTGGAAAATCACCCAATGCGCGGCCCTTTATTTGAAAATTTTATTGTGGTCGAATTTATGAAGCAGTTTTTACATCGTGGGCAACGTCCAAATTGCTACTATTGGCGCGACAATACCGGCCATGAAATAGACCTCCTCATCGAACATGCAGGCCAGATATTTCCGATGGAAATCAAATCAAGTCAAACCCTCAAAACGGATTTTTTCAAGACCCTTGAATTTTTTCAAAAAATATCGGGCACGCCAACCGAACAATCTTTTTTGGTGTATGCCGGCACCGAAAATCAAAACCGCTTGCTTGGAAATGCCCGGAGTTGGGACAATCTTCCTGTTTTTGATTGATATGGTCA
>JBBRDQ010000099.1:0-17757 GCA_038203695.1 Chitinophagales bacterium | reverse complement strand
CAAACCTTTGGCAGCCAGAAAACAGGTCTGCAAGGTTTCAAAATCATCTTCGCAGTGCGCCCAAGCCAGCCCGTAGGCTACCTCCGCGTCGGTCTTGCCAAAAATATGCGGCACCCCAAAACTATCGCGGACGATGTCGATATTGGCAGGGTTGATCTGGCCGGAACCGGCGAACGGCAGGCACAGCAATAATAAGAGCAATCGGAAATATTTGGACATGGCCAGAAGGTAAGAAATGGTGCTGGCGTAAAGGTAGAAATGTTCAGTCCGCTTTCCGCTATTTCCCTAATAAGGCAGAAAAATCGGCCAGCCGGGTTGTTGTAGCCGCAAATGGGTTGGTGCGCGGGGCACTTAAGACACCGGTGTAAACAACGTTCCGGCTACTGGTTTCGCGTATGTAAAATGTGTCCTTTACTGCTCCGGCCACCACGGCTATTTTAGGCGCGTTCGGATAAAATCCGACTTGATTGAGGCGGATATTTTCACTGATTGACTGAGCGGTGTCGACCGCAGTTATCCAGATAAACAGGCAGGTAAGCGGCAGTTTGTGCATTTGATATTTGAAATAAACTGTTAATGCGAATATTGGGTTGGGATTAGGAAGTGGTTGATAATCAGTTGCTTAGTGACGGGGTGACTTTAAGTCACCCCGTCACTAGCCTTGGCGATCAAGCATTTATCTTAACCCAATATTCACATTGTTATTTTATTTCAAGCGAACCGCCTTGGTGGCTTCCATCGCTTTGGTGGCAGCCTCCGGCAAATGCCAGTTATTGTCAAAATATCCTTCCGCAAGGACATTTTTGGCGGAGCCTTTAAATAAGATAAAGTCCTTGTAAGCCGCCGCCACATGGTGCACCGGAGGCATGTAACGCCAGCCTTTGGTATCTGCATCGGTCCACCAGGCCAGACCGGAAGATATGGTTACATAGCGTCCGTCGATCGGAAATATATAAAACAGGCCATAGTTTTCCATACCGGCGTTCAATTGTAAAGGCAGGCGGTCGCTGTATTTTGCGATCAGGCTGTTGGTCTGTGCCGTACCGAACAGGATCAGGTTGGAACTTTCCAGATCACTGGGCCGCACGTCTTTATCGGCAATCACGTGGGGGAAAAACTTGATCCGGCCCAGAAATTCGCCGCGATTTACCGACCACTCGGCCGCCCTGGAAGCCGTGTCGATCCGCGCTTTCAACACGTCTGGCGAAGGATTATCCAAGGTGCCATACACATACACATGCCGGCTGGCAAATGCCCGCGAAATCGGGCCTTCGGCACCCGGACCTTTCGCCAGTGGTACTGCGGTATAACGCGCAACAGTCCAGTTGCCGTTTATTTTGGTAAAAGCCGCTGCGCTGCCAGCCGGCAGATCGAGTTTTTTACCATCGAGCGTCACTTGTAATGGTTTGCCGGCTTTGAATTTTGGATGCCCGGTCAGGGTAAGCGAAAACGCCTCCAGGGCGGACGTAGCAATATCGAGTTGATTAGTACCCGTGAATTTTGCGTCGATACTCGCCAGTATGCCCGGCGTCAGTTGGTCAAATTGGACCCAAAATGCCTTCGAATGGGCATAATTTGTGGTGACAAACCGCACGCGCTCGGGGTAAGGATTGCGCTTGAACTGTTTAAACCAGTCAAAAATAAATTCGTTTTCGTAGGCTTTCTCCCAACTGTTGTGATTGACGCCGGGATATTCTGTGTACTCGACTTTTGAGCCCAACGCTTGCAGGTTTTTTACCCAGTCGCGGCTGGCGGTCACCGGCACAGCCTGGTCGATGTCGCCGTGGAAGAAATGCGCCGGCAGGTTGAGGGCATTGGGTGCCAGTACCTCCGTTCCGGCTGGCGCGGCCGGACAAACCGCCGCAATGGCCGCCCAGATATCGGGATTACTCAAGCCGATCCACAATACGCCCCCGCCACCCATAGAAAGCCCCGTCAGGTAGATCCGGTTTTCATCAATTGGGAAGCGCTTTTTTACGTCCGCCAGCATATCGTACACGTCTTTTTCCCGGAAACCCTGATAACCGGCAGTGCCGCGGGCATACGCACTGACCACAATATAATCCACGTCTTTCCAGGCCGGAAAATAATGCGTGGCTTCGACGTCCGACTCGCCGGGCGCATTGCTTTTGCCAAATACGCGGCGCAGCGATAAGCGGTGATTCGAGCCTGCGCCGTGCAACATGACGACGAGCGGGTATTTTTTATTGGCCTTGAAATGCGGTGGCAAATACAGGCCATACGGCTGATCCGAGTCGTCCACATCCGAAAAAAAGGTCAATACCTGCGGACCGGAAGGCAATTTTTGGCCAACGGCACTTGCACAGATACAGACCACCAAACCGGCGGAAAGGAGGTGAAATATGGATTTGAACGCCATTTTGCTTGAAATTTAATGGATTTATACCTCGAAATTTACCACAGCGTGTTTTACTGTTGGACCGCCCCAATTTTGCGGGTAAGTTTGTTATGCACGTCAAAAAAACTGATCTCGACTATATTGGCGTCTTGTTGAATATCGCGCGGTTCCTGGCTTAAAAACGAACTGCCCCAGTAAAATTCCTGTACGCGCTTTTGCCCGTTTTTCAGGGTTATCACGGCTTTGGCTTCGTCTTTTTGTAATGGAATAGATTTGCCCGCTGGCATTACCGGCGAAAAAGCGAGCAGTGCATCCCGGTTTTGGGTGGCCAGCAACATTGCCTGGCCATTAGCCAGACGTATACGCGATAAAGCGCGCGCGTCGTGTGGCACATAGAAATGAGTTTCGTTCAACTCCAAGGCTTTGAACTGGTTATTGCCGGTATTTCTCAAAATCAACCCGTCGAATGCATCGGCGCGGCCCTGTAATAATTCCATGCCGTAGTCATTGCCGACCATGACAATATCCAACAAACCGTCGTGGTCCACATCATAAGTCAACATGCCGTAGATCGGGGCCAGTTGCGCCTGTACCGGTAAAGCACTGAGCTTGAAATGCCCGTTGCCCAGGTTTTCCAGGTAACTGCTCGACATCCAGTTGGTTTGCATGATTTGCGCACCTTTTAGTTCTTCGGCGCTGAAAACATCTTTCACGGTGGCCTCGCCAAATGCGCCATAGGTCAGGAATTTGCGCCGGATGAGGACCAGTTGTTTGGTCATATCGTCGCGGGTATGGTAAAAATACTCTTTTTTCTTGCCCAACGAATCCTGCCAGTAACAGGAAATGAAGGCATCCATCGCGTTATTTTTATCAAAATCCTTGGCGTAAATGGTCAGCGGCTCGTTGCTCTGGCATTTAAAATAGAGATTTTGTCCAAAACTGCCGGCCACATAATCCACGTCGCCGTCATTGTCAAAATCAGCGCCGGTCAGGCTGGTCCACCAGTTAACTTTATCGCCAACGCCCGTTTGTGCGGTTACATCTTTGAACGTTGCGCCTTCATTCTGGAAAAAAGTCAATGGCATCCATTCGCCGGCCAGAATTAAATCCGGCCGGTTGTCGTTGTTAAAATCGGTCCAGAGCGCATCGCTGATCAGTCCGGCATATTCGAGTGCCGGGCACATTTGCTGCGTGACATTGGTGAAAACCGGCTGGTCTTTTACGTTGGAATCGTTGCGTAGCAACAAACTGCGGTCGGTTTTCGGAAAAGACAAGGGCAACACCCGGCCACCCACAAATAAATCCAGGTCGCCGTCGCCATCAAAATCGACGGCTTTCACGCACTGTCCGCTGGAAGTTTCGGGCGGCAATGCCTGGGCAGCAATCGTGAAATTACCCTGGCCGTCATTCACGCACAACACATCCTGGTAAAAAGGGGAATTGGCGTTGTATTCATTGCTGCCATGCACGATGTACAAGTCGTTGTCGCCATCGTTGTCAGCATCGAACAGCAAAACGCCCAGTTCCTCGCCTTTTTTGTCCGGATCGGTTTTGTAGGTCACCGCTTTTTTGGTAAATTTCCCATCGGCTGATTGCGTCAGCCAGGTCCCGTCCCGGCGGTCGCTGCCGCTGATATAAACATCATCCAATCCGTCGCCATTGATGTCGCCAATGGCCATGCCCGGGCCGTATTGTGAGAATTTGTGCGGTAAGGTGCGTTGAATATCGAAATCAATAAAGTCTTTTTCATCGTGCACGTAATCCAGGCCCCACTTTGCTACATCGACTTGTTCGAAAGTGCCGGTCGGTTTTACGGCGAACGGCCGGCCGCTGTTTTCGCCATAGCGAATCGACAAAACCTGATTGGGCGCCACTCCGACGAGCGTGGAGGTCTCTTTGTCATTCCAGCGCACGACCACCGAGTCCACTTTTGTGGTATTGCCCAGGCCAATATGCAAGATGTTTTCAGACGTGGAAATATAACCGCGCGCCGATACGCTTTCGATGGCCTGTTGTTTGCCATCCCAGTAGACCGTCACTTTTGTACCGAAGGCGTCGGGGTTGGCGGGATTGCCGACCAGTTTGATTCTCAGGTAATTAGGTTTTTCTTTTCCGTCGTTCAGGCTATTTTGAAAAACAAATGCTTGATCGTTGATATTGTTGACGACCAGATCGAGGTCGCCGTCATTGTCCAGATCTGCACAGGCCGCGCCGTTGGAAAATCCGGCTACATTGACGCCCCATTTGGCTGAATAATCGGTAAAGTGCAGATCGCCATCATTCCTGAAAACAAACTTTGGCACCTTGATTTTCGGGATCATATCCTGTAGGTCCATAGGGCTCATCAAGTAGTTCACATTGCTGCGATACGCCCCGAAATCGTGGTCGGTGACGTCGCGTGGGAATCCGTTGGTCACAAAAAGATCGCGGTTGCCGTCGTTGTCAAAGTCCGCCATCAGCGGCGTCCAGCTCCATTCCGTTTCCTGTACGCCGGAGAAAAAGGAAACATCGCTGAAAACGGGTAGCCCGGTCGCCGGATTAATGCCGCGGTTTAACTGGAGGGTATTGCGGGCGTACTGGTATTCGTAGTGGAAATCCTCGTTATTAATGTAGGTAGAATAATTGTTACCATTCAGAAATAACTTTTTCCGTTTGTTGTAATACGGCAGCATTTCAGTGGTAAAAAGGTCCAGTTTCCCATCGTTATTGATATCGGCTACGTCGCTGCCCATCGCCGAAGCCGACTGGTGTTTGAATATCTGGGCAATCTGGTTGGTAAAAGTGCCGTCATGGTTGTTGATATAGATCAGGTCATTCGAGACATAGTCATTAGAAACGGAGATGTCGGGCCAGCCATCTTCATTGAAATCGGCGATCAGCGAGCTGTGGCTGTAACCTTCCCAGACCAGGCTGGCCTGCGCAGTTACTTCGGTAAAAACGGGGTGTCCCAATTCCGCATGGGCGTCGTTGCGGAAAAGCCGGTCGCGATTAACGGCCGAACCATCGTGTACTTTTGGGTAATAGCGGTTGGGGTCTTTTCGGTCCATAAAGTTGGTCCCGATGAACAGATCCAGATCACCATCCAGATCGTAATCAAAAAACTGGGCATTAGAGCTATGCGTGGTATCCGCCAAACCATAGGCATCTGCCATATCGGTAAAGTGGGGAATGCCCTGCGGGTCATTTCCCTGGTTGATAAACAGCAGGTTTTTTCTTTTTTCGGGGTTGGGATCGAAGGTGTTGCAGATATAAATATCGGCTTTACCATCGCGGTTGATATCCAGGATATTGATGCCGGACGACCATTGGCCGGGCCGTTTCTGGGCGTTGGCGATCTGCGTGATGTCTTCAAAATGAAGATTGCCCCGGTTGAGGTAGAGTTTGTTTTCCACCTGATTGCCGGTAAAATAAAGGTCGGATAATCCGTCTCCATTGAGGTCGCCAATGCCGACGCCACCGCCATTATAAATAAATTCGGTATTGAGGATATTCAGCGAATCGTATTCCGTGATCGTATTGGTAAACCCAATGCCAGTTTGCTGGCTGTCTAACCGCGTAAATAGTTTTTTCTCTTGTTTACAACCGGTCAGCGCGATCCAGAGCGATAAAAGAAGTAGTAAGTGTTTCATACGTAGATTTCGTCGTGCTGCGAACGCGAATAAATAATCAGGTCAAAGTGACGGTTCATGGGCATCAAAAAAAAGGTCGAGCATGTTTAAATTTCTGATAATCAAAAACCTAAACATGCTCAACCTTTTACAATCGACTATGTATTGCGGTAAAAACCGGACCGATTAATAGCCTGGGTTTTGTTTCAATACATCACCACCCTGACGGTCGATTTGCGTCTGTGGAATTGGGTAGTATTCGCTTTTATTCGGTTTGAACGTTGCACCACCCAGTGCTACGGGCAGTTTGGCACCTTCATACGTCAAGTAGGCATTCAACGTAGACTCGGCTACACCCCAGCGAACCAGGTCGAAGAAACGTTGGCCTTCGCCAGACAGTTCGAGTTTGCGCTCGAAACGAACCGCAGCGCGTGCTACAGTTGCATCACTCCAAGGGGTGTTGTACAAACCGATTACGTAGTTAGCAGCGTTCGAACCGTCGGCTTTTTTCACCCAACTGGCTGTATTCGAAGCGCGTGCACGTACCAAATTCACGTATTCACGGGCTTTTTCCAGGTTGTTGAGTTCTATTTCGGCTTCTGCAGCCATCAACAGGACATCTGCAAAACGAATGATCGTGAAGTTCATAGCCGAATAGCCACGTGTCCAGGAGCTACCGTCGGTGAGGCCGCCTTCCTGTGATTTGTAGTAGATGTATTTTTTAGGTGCATACGGACCGGCGTAAGCCTGGTCACGGATCCAGTCATAACCTGGGAAGTCCTGCCAATCGAGGTAAGGAATACCGCGGCGACCGATCGAGTGGTCGAGACGTGGATCCACATTGCCGGCGTCGGGCGTAAACGGAGCGTTGGAAAGCAGGCCCTGGTCGGTTTTCAGTTCATTTGCCCCCGTGTTGTAAGAACCATCCAGCAATGGCAGGCCATTAGCATCGGTACGGAAAGAGTTACCCAACTCGAAGCTTGGCTGGAAGAATCCGCAGCAGTTGCCTGGACCGGCTGGGCCCGTGTTGTACGGGAAGTTCAGTACGAAATCCGGGTTTGCGTTGTTGGTGCTGCCTGTATTAACTGCAGATTGTACCGCAAATACCGACTCGGAGTTGTTATCGAATTCAGCATTGAAGTTATCGACATACTTTGGCAGCAAAGCGTATTTAATACCACCGGTGGTTTTACCATTGGCAATTACCAGGTCGAACAGGGCTTTTGCTTCCGCAAATTTGCGTTGGTACAAATAAGTTTTAGCCAGGTAAGTGGCAGCAGCCCATTTGTTGGCACGACCGACGGCACCTTGTGTTTCCGGCAGATTGTCATAAGCGCTTTTGAAATCGGCTTCGATATTAGGCCAGATGTCGCCTGTATTAGATACTTTCACGGCTTCTTCTGAAGTCAATGTTTCATCAATATACGGAACATTGTTGAACGATTTCTTCAGTTCGAAGTAGTAGTGACCACGCAGAAAACGCGCTTCTGCAGCGATACGGGTTTTATCAGCCGCAGTGATCGTCGGATCTACGGTTGTATTGATAAGTTTCAGCACGGCATTTGCACGGCTTACGCCTTCGAAAGGTGGACCCCAGCGGTCAGATACTACCCGGGAGCCCTTTTGCGTCTCAAAGCGTTGTACCGGATTGATGTCGTTAAAGTCACCGGAGTTGGTGCCTTTATTGGCCTCACCACCCAGAATGCTGCCATTGAGCCAGTTGGATGCACCACCGAAGTAGTTGCCACGGCCGCCGAGCATACCATAGGCACCGACTAATACACCTTCGATGCCTTTTTTAGAGCTCAATACCGATTCGGTCAATTGACCAGTCGGCGCGACCTCCAGAAAGTCTTTCTTGCAGGACCATATATTTATGACCATGCCCAGCGAGACCAGGATCAAAAATTTACTTGTTTTATTTTTCATGTTTTTTTAAAAATTTTAGAATTCAAAAATGTAAGCAAGAAGGATAACCAAAATAGGGTTCCAACTTCTATGGCAGTCGTTGGAACCTTATTTCAGATATATCTCTTAGAAACTTAAGCCGATGCCTACCAGGAAACTACGCGTTACCGGGTAGTTGCCAATGTCTACACCGAAGTTCGTATCAACGGCACCACCTACGCCCGGATCCAGTCCTTTGTATTTGGTCAAAGTTAACAGGTTGTTCGTCGAAGCGTAAATTCGAGCTCTTTTCAGCCGCCATTTATCCAGCATAGCAGATGGAATGTTGAAGCCGATCGAAAGGTTTTGGACACGGAAGAAAGAACCGTCCTCTACATAAAACGAATTGGCTTCTGTATTGGTACTGGAGTTGGAAACGTCTTCAAAAATCGGCAATTCTGCACCCAGGTTGTTTGGTGTCCAAGAATCTTTTACCCGGGAGCTGATTGCAGCGCCTTTGAAAGATGGGTAAAAGTCAGTGTACCATCTGGACAGGTTGAAGATTTTGTTACCAACCGACGTGTAAAGGTACGTTTCAACGTCGAAGTTGCCAACGATTACTTTCAGGTTAGCGCCACCCAGAAATTTAGGGACCGGGCTACCCAGGAACGTACGGTCGGCCTCATCAATTTTGCCGTCCGGAATACCGGTCAGTTTGCCGTCCGCGTCGAAACCATTGAGGTCAGCGAAACGGAAACGGCCAGGGCCGGCACCATTCTGCGTTGGAGCAGCCGATACTTCAGCAGCATCTTTAAACAGGTTCAACACCTGGTAACCGTAGAACGAAGCGATCGAATAACCGATCTGGTTACGCGTTGGCGTCGAGCTCAAACGGTTGGTTGGTGGCCTTACGTCGAAGTAATCGATACCGGGAGCCAGGCTCGTGATTTCGTTTTTCAACCACGATCCAGTCAGCGTCAGTTCGTATTTTACGCCGCTGCTGATGTTACCTTTGTTGATCAATTGCACGTCGATACCCTGATTCAACATCGTGGCGATGTTTCTGGAAGGCGAAGTCGCGTAGTTGCCCAGTACGTCGGGTAATGGAACCTGGAACAACAAGTCTTTGGTTTCTTTTTTCCAAAGGTCGATTACGATGTCCAATTTACCATCCAGCACCAATCCGTCGATACCGATATTTGTAGTGGTGCTGGTTTCCCATTTTGCATCCGGGTTACCGACACGGCTTTTGTAGAAGCCTTCCAGTGTGCTGGTATTGGTACCGTTCAAGTCATACGCCGCATTATTCAGGCTCGAAGAGAACAGGCTGAACTGGTTGTTCGGGTCTACGTTGTTCGAGTTACCCATTTGGCCCCAGCCACCGCGGATTTTCAGGTCGTTGATGAACGGTACGGAACGCATAAAGTTCTCATTGGTAATCCGCCATGCTGCCGAAACAGCGGGGAACACACCATAACGGCTGTTAGCACCAAAACGGGAAGATCCGTCACGACGCAATACACCGGTTACATAATATTTGTCCATGTACGAGTACTTCGCCTGACCAAATACGGAGATAAAGTTTACACCGCTGAACTGGTCGCTGTTCACCTGACGGGAACTTACCGTAGACAGCGTAATGTAATTAGGATCCAGCGAGAATGGATTCTGGCCGGAAGCGCCAATCGTGCGGCCCACGCCGGTGTTCAGGGCTTCGATACCAGCTAACAGATCGAGGGTGGATTCTCCGAAACGCTTTTTGTAGCTAGCCGTATTCGTGAAGGTGTAATTAAAGAAATTACCACCATTTTCACCGTATACAAAGCTGGCGTTGTTCTCGGAGTTTTCGTACTGCTGACGCGAGTAGAAGTGCGAGTTAAAGCCGCTGTATCCACCGGCGATGCTGCTGCGCAGGGTCAAACCGTCAATAGGTTCAATTTCTAAATATACGTTGCCGAAGCCGCCCACGCCGTAACCGGAGTCATTCTGGGTGCCGTCACGGGCTGCAACTGGGTTACGCGGGTTGTTAAAGCCTTTGGCTGCCGTACCGGCATATCCGCCAAATTCGTCGTACACCGGAATGATGGAAGGCATACGGAACGCCGACAGGATGTCATTCTCATCCTGTGGAACACCGGCACCATTACCACCACCACCTTGTCCGAGGACCTGACGGAACGTAAACTGGAGGTTTTCACCCACGCGAATTCTTTTGGTCAGATCAAATTCGGTATTCGTGCGGAATGTATAACGTTTGAAGTTGTTATAAATCAAAATACCGGCTTGATCCTGCAAGGTAAAGCTCACGTAGTAACGGCTGCTTTCTGTAGCGCCGGTGAAACTCAGGGCGTGACGGGTTACCGGTGCATTGCGGGTAATGGCACCATACCAGTCCGTACCGGATTTGTTGGCTTTTACTACTTGATAAATAGAGCCCAGCGATGGGTCAATATTGTACTTCGCTTTTTCTGTAGCCAGATCAACACTGCCAATTACCCCCGAAGCGCCACCTACGTTAATGTAGTCCGGCAACACCGGGTTTTCGCCGGTACCGTACTGTGGGTGGGTGAGTGGAAGGTTGGTATTTCTGAGGGCTGCCCAGGTCCAATCGGCCTGTTCCTGCGGATTCAGAATGTCCTGACCTTTACCCGGCGTTGTTACACCATAACTTGCATCGTAACTTACCACCATTTTTTGCGGCTTTTTGCTACCTTTTTTCGTCGTATAAACGATTACACCATTGGCTGCGCGCGCACCATAAATGGAAGCGGAAGCAGCGTCTTTCAGTACTGTGGTCGATTCGATATCGTCTGGCGCCAGGAAATCCGTAGAGCCAACTGGCACACCATCAACGATGTAGAGTGGTTCGTTGCCGCCAAAAGCGCCAAAACCGCGTACCCGTACGATACTACTGGTGCCAGGCTGGCCATTGGTGATGACCGTAAGACCTGCTACACGACCCTGCAATTGCTGCTCTACGTTACCGGATGGTACCGCAGTCAGGTCTTTGGTTTTCACGGTTGCGACCGAACCGGTCGTTTGACGCCGCGTGTCGACCGAGTAACCGGTCACCACCACTTCGTCCAACACGTTTGCATCGGGAGCGAGCGTCACATTGACTACTGCGCCGTCGCCCACCAAAATGGTTTGCGTGGCATACCCCGTGTAAGAGATTCTCAAGGTAGCACCGGCTGGAACCGATAATTTGAACATACCGTCGATATCGGTGGTCGTACCAACGGTAGTCCCCGTTACCCCGACCGTTGCGCCGACTAATCCGTTGCCAGATTCATCTATTACCTTACCGCTAATCGGCTTCTGGGCAAAAGCAGCCGTGCCGAGGAACAGTAGGAATAGCGCCATCAGACCTCCCCACAGCCTGCTACGGCCGGGTGGGGCGACGAATCGAGTAATAAGTTGTTTTTCCTTCATGCGAATAAAATTGAATGCGTTAAAAGTGTGATTAATTGTTTCAACAAACTGTAACCGCACAAAACTGTGCAAATCGCAAATGGTATGCATGCTTTGAGAACAAAATTATAGCCTCAAAAACCGCTTTTCGGTGTAATTTTTATTTTGCATAATCTCCATACGGCAGTAATTATATAACGGGGCAAAAGTGACCCACCTGCCCACGTACGAGGTAACACTTTTAGGATAAAAGGTGGTACTTTCAGGAAGAAACCCGCTTGGAAGCGGCTCTGAATTCAGAAGGCGTAAGTCCTGTTTTTTTATGAAATACCCGGGTGAAATACGACTTTTCATTATAGCCTAATTCAAAACCAATTTCCGAAATCGTCTTGGAAGTTTGCAGTAATAACTGCCTGGCTTCCAGCAACTTACGCGCTTCAATTATTTCTGAAATACTCTTGCCGAACACACTGTGACAGATGGTGTTCAGGTGCCGTACCGAGATGTTTAGTTTCTCGGCATACGACTGGCACCCTGCCGAATTGCGGTACTGACTTTCCAGTATATTCAGGAAATTATGGAACACGATGACTTGCGTGGTTTTTTCTTCCAGACCGGTCGACAAACTCTTCTTGTGCTCCGATTTTATCATGGCCATCAGCGCATACAGCAGGTGCCGGATCACATCGTAATCGGGGGAGGGGATTTCAAATTCCCGTTTCATGACCCGGCACAACGCCACCATTCTGGTCATGGTGTCAGCATCTGAAAATGGATAATAGGCCGTCTCCGACAATTTGGAGAGGGTGCTGAACGCGGAATTGGGCGCGAATTCAGCTCTAAACTGGATGACCCATCCCCGCGCATTTTCGGTGGGCATCGTATAATGGATTTTCCCCAGCGGAATAAAAACAACCGACGGCGAACTCGTCCGTTCCATTTTGAAATCGATGTAATGATCCATCTGGCCGGCCGTACTTACGATGATTTTTTCGTAATCATGCCGGTGTGGGGCTTCAGGATGCATCAGTGTTTGATCTACCAATGTCTGCGTAACCTCAAAAATTTTAAATAATTGATCCACCATTCGCGTAGTAGTTGTGTACGTTTTTTAAGAACCGGAATGCTCAAAGGTAGAACTGCAAAGCCCAATATACCGGGGAAAAAACAATCAAAAAGGAGGGGTAAATTTTGCATACTGCAAGGTTAACCCGATTTTTTTTGGTTTTAGGAAGTTATTCTGTACGGATATAAAAAACCAGCCGCCAGTGCTCTGATATTAATAAACCCATTTTCGTATGAAGCGACTAACAAAATAGCAGCCTTGCGCCGTGACTTTGTAAATGCCGGTGAGAACAGGCGGACTGGTTGATTTTTAGTTGCTTAAATAAAGCGGTTGACCAAATTTTCATATAGTTCCTGCTGGCCGCTGCGCTGCGCTGGTTCCCCTTTTTGCATGGCGATTTTATGCAGGTCCTGCAGGCCAAGCGTGCCATTTTCGAAGGCTTTCCCTTCATCGGTATCAAATGATGCGTAGCGAGCGGTGCGCATCGACCGGTATTGCGACCGATCCAGCATATCCTGCGCCGCCAGCAATGCCCGGGCGAATGTGTCCATGCCGCCGATATGGGCGTAGAAAATGTCAGTCAGATCGGTAGAGTTGCGGCGCGCTTTTGCATCAAAATTGATTCCGCCGCCTTGCAGACCGCCCGATTCCAGCACGACCAGCATTGCCTCGGTCAATTCATAGACATTGTTGGGAAACTGGTCGGTATCCCAACCGTTTTGGTAATCGCCCCGGTTGGCATCCATGCTGCCCAGCATACCCGCATTGGCGGCGATCTGTAGTTCGTGCTGGAAAGTATGCAATGCCAGGGTAGCGTGATTTACCTCGATATTGAGTTTGAAGTCTTTGTCCAGGCCATATTCGCGCAGGAAACCGATGCAGGTAGCCGCATCGAAATCATATTGGTGTTTGCTGGGCTCCATAGGCTTTGGCTCGATAAAAAACGTGCCCCGGAATCCTTGCTGCCGCGCATAATCTTTGGCGACATGCAGAAAACGCGCCAGGTGGTCCAGTTCCTTTTTTACATTAGTATTCAGCAAACTCATGTAACCTTCCCGGCCGCCCCAGAAAACGTAGTGCTCGCCACCCAATTTGATCGTTGCATCCAGCGCATTTTTTACCTGCGCGCCGGCATACGCCAACACCTCAAAGTCCGGATTGGTAGCCGCGCCATTCATATACCGCGGGTTGCTGAACAGGTTCGCCGTTCCCCAGAGCAGTTTTACGCCGGAAGACTGTTGTTTTTCCTGCGCGTAATCCGTTATTTGTTCCAGTCTGCGCTGACTCTCCGCCAAAGTATCACCTTCCTGAATCAAGTCAAAATCGTGGAAACAGTAATAAGGAATGCCAATTTTGGTAATAAACTCAAAGGCCGCATCCATTTTATCCTTGGCCTGCTGCAAGGGATCGGCCGAACGCAGCCATGGAAATGCTTTGGTGCCCGGGCCAAATGGATCGCCCCCGGTGCCGCACAGGGTATGCCAGTAGGCTACGGCAAATTTGCAATGCTCGCGCATGGTTTTACCGCCCACCAGGCGGTTTTCATCGTACCAGCGAAAAGCCAGCGGATTATCCGATGCCAAGCCTTCGTACTGGATGGTATTAATTCCTTTAAAGTATTCACGTTCTCCGGTTACAACAGGCATTAGTAGCAGTTTTTGTATTGAAATGAATGTTCAGATTAAGTCGTGATCAGCGCTTGGTCCAACGCTGTTTTCCAGGCATTATAGGCTTCCAGATGTCGCCCGCGCTGCGACAGGGCCTGATGGGTATGCACAATTTCAACCCGCTGCATTGCTTCTTCAATCGTGGCATATATACCGGTTGCTACCCCGGCTGCCTTCGCAGCGCCAATTGCGCCGGTTGTGTCCATAACTTCTATTTCGGTGTCCATCAGCGTTGCAATTGTGCTGGAAAAAATTTCCGATTGAAACAGGTTGTCATTTCCGACCCGCACAACGTGGGTCGGAATACCCATTTCCTGCATCGCCTCCATCCCGTAGACAAAAGAAAAAGCAATCCCTTCCAGGGCAGCGCGATAGAAATGGGCTTTTTGATGGTGATTAAAATTCAAGCCCATGATTCGGGATCCGATGGTGCGATTGCCCAGCATTCTTTCCGCGCCATTGCCAAATGGTAAAATCTGCAGCCCATCCGATCCGATCGCTATTTTTGCGGCGACCTGTTCCATCTCGGAATAGGTCAGTTCGTTCCCACCTATATTACTGCGCACCCAACTGTACTGTATCCCGGCACCATTGATACACAACAACACGCCGGTAAGCGGCTTTTCGGGGGTGTAATTGACGTGCGCAAAACTGTTCACACGCAGCTGCGGATCAAACCGTGGCTGGTCGGTCACCGCATACACTACGCCCGACGTGCCACCGGTAGCCGCTACTTCACCGGGTCGCAACACGTTGAGAGACAGTGCATTGTTGGGCTGGTCGCCAGACCGGTAATTGATAGGGATGCCCGCTGCCAGGCCCAGATGAGCAGCCGCTTCTGGGGTCAGTTTTCCTTGCTCCGAAAAAACCGGCACGATCTCCGGCAGCATGCTTTCAGGTATTTCGTATTGTTCCAGTAGTTTATGCGCAATGTCGTTGTTGGCAAAATCCCACAAAATGCCTTCGGAAAGGCCGGTAATTGTGGAGTATATTTGGTTGGTCATCCGGTAGGCGATATAGTCGCCGGGCAACATCATTTTATGAATGCTGGCAAAAACAGCCGGTTCGTTTTCACGTACCCACCGCAGTTTTGATGCGGTGAAATTACCCGGAGCATTCAGATAATGCGCCAGGCAATAGTCCATTCCAATGGCTGCAAGTGCATTGTTACCGATCGTAACGGCCCGGCTGTCGCACCAAATAATTGCCGGCCGCAAGACTTCGCCTTTTTTATCTACCAGCACCAGACCGTGCATCTGATAGGCAATGCCAATGCCGGTGATTAGTGCCGGGGACACATGTGTTTGCTGCAATAACTGTCGCGTAGCGTGCCCCAATGCGATCCACCAGTCCTCCGGATGTTGTTCTGCCCAGTCTGCGTGTACGGCTTCCATACCCATTTCTGTGGGTGGGTATTGGGTCACACCGACGGTTCGCCCGGTTTTCGCAGACACAATGGCTGCCTTAACCGACGAAGAGCCAATATCAAATCCAAGTAAGTACAATTGTTGTAGTAGGAGTTCGTGAAGTAAAGATGATTAAAGGGCGGTTTTCAGGGTATCACGTTCAGAAACCAAAATATTTTACCGCTTCATCCCATTTTAATGAATTTTATTCGGGGTTAGGTAAGTTTGCCGAAACAAAGGACAGAATTTTTAATTGGTTTTTAATTGTACCGACTACTGCAAAATTTCGCCGCAAAAGCAGTAAAACTACGTCATTGATACGCCATTTTGATATATCTTAAGATTTTACCCGCTGAGTGGGCTGTATTTCAATAATGTTCCCCTTTAATTGGGCATTAACCAAAGATTATTTTCCCGTTAAGTGTGCGCAAAAAAAGAGTTTCGGCACACGCGTAGCATCACCACAAAATCAAGATCGTGATCCAGCGAATATGCCAATCCGGCAGTAGCACCCAATCCATTAAAAGAACCGCGTTTTTAGAAAGCAGGTTACTCGATTTTGAGCGACTTCACTTCGCCGGTCGGCGTGACCAGGATGAACTCTTTTTTGAGTTCGGTTTTTACGGCCGGTTTGCGCTCCGGCAAGGTAAAGCGCGCCAGGAGGTTGTAGGAATACTGTACGGCCGGTTCCAGAATTTCCGAATTGATGACGATGTCGTAGTCATTGGCCGGTACGGCGTTGTAAAAACGGGACACAATTTTATCGGCGCTGTTGATATTTTTATCGCCGGTATCGATGTTTTGGGAGCTGAACGCCCGATAACTTTCGTAACGGTTGATAGGGTAGGCTACCCACGCATTTTCTGCGGTCAGTTGATAGGCGGAGTCAAGCCGGATCCCAATGCTGCGGTACTGGGTTTTGATTTCATTCAGATATTTAAAAGCGGCAGCGCGCAATTGACTGTACATGGCCTGCGAGTCTTCGATATAGTAATCCACTTTGACGATATCGTAAATTTCCTGATGCGCGGCAGCCGTGACGATCTGGTCCAGCAGCGGGGCTTTTTTGTACCGCACATGGATGTTTTTTTGCAATTCGAATCCTTTGGGAATCTCCGTGTAGGTCTTTTTGGAAAAAATCTTCTTGCTGATATCGTACTCGTATTTCGGCAGGAAGTTGACCATATCCACATAGATATCGGTAGCGGGAATGCCAAGTGCCTTCAATTCGGCCAGTAAGGCATCCAGGCGCTGGTTGAGCAAGGAGTTGGTTTCATCGGCCGTTTTGCCGATTTGCGTTACGCTGAAAATGGCCGTATACATGCTGGCCTGCTGATTAGATAAAGCGTTGATTGTGATTTCTACCGTGTTATTGTCCGTCAGCACGGCGGCTTTGGGTACCGCCCGGTATTGCGCGTTAAAGTTGACGTTACTATACGTCTGCTGCTTAATACCGTAATTCCCGGTGGCTT
This sequence comes from Chitinophagales bacterium, assembly GCA_038203695.1. Classification (GTDB taxonomy): domain Bacteria; phylum Bacteroidota; class Bacteroidia; order Chitinophagales; family Saprospiraceae; genus M3007. The sequence continues at coordinate 881 of JBBRDQ010000099.1, read as the reverse complement.
GGGCAAAAAGTAGGGTGGAAATGCACCAAAATGCCCCTAAAAGTGTGGATTTTTTCATGTGGTATGATTTTTTTGTAAATGAACGGGACAGCGCTGGAAAAATTGTTACTACATAAACTACCTTTGCTACGCTTGCTCCAGTGACCTTTTTAACCCACTGCGTATCAAGTGCATTAATTTTTCAAGAGGCTTGCCTCGGCAAGTCTTACACCTTCAACAACTTTTTTTTGACCAAATTATGGCAGCTAAAGACAAGTACCAAAGCGTCCTCAGCCTCGGCGAACGCTTGAACGTTCAGAACGGCAAAGTAGAAGAAATCAACGGTGTCCTCAATATGTGGGGCACGGTTCAAACCAATCACGAAAAAGATCAGTTGTGGGACGCGATCAAAGCCGTTGGCGGCAGCGATGCCCCCACGGATATTATGGCGGACATTACGGTGGCCAACCCGAATGTCTACGCTTACCACACGGTCGAAAAAGGCGAAAGCCTGAGCAAAATCGCCAAGCACTACTACGGCGACATGATGAAATATAAGCAGATATTCGAGGCCAATCGCAATATTCTGGACGACGCAGACAACATCCAAGTTGGTCAGACACTGATGATTCCAAACGAATAGTTTTTTTAATGATTAATGGTTAACGGTTAATGGTTAATGGGCTTCGCGCTTGATTAATCATTAACCGTTAACCGTTAATCATTATACATTAACCGTTAATCATTATCCATTAATACTCGTATTTCCCTTTCCAGTTTTCTTTTAACTGCTGTCGTACGCGCTCTTCCGTTGGATTTTTTCCGGGTTCGTACAATGTTTGCCCCGCTATTGCCTCTGGCAGATGCGGCTGCGCCACAAAGTTGCCCGCATAATCATGGGC
>JBBRDQ010000098.1:0-17780 GCA_038203695.1 Chitinophagales bacterium | reverse complement strand
GGCATTGGCCGAGTATAATATTGCCACCGTTCATACCCCCCGCCAGGTTATATTAGTGGCTAAGGCAAAAGCAGTAGCTGAGGCCGTAGCGAACGCAAAAACGAATATTCGCCAGCTGGATATGCAAAATCCGGTATATCGCGAAACCAGTAAAGCACTCGAACAATTCCTCAATGAACGGGAAAGCCAACTAGACGTTGCCAACTGGATCGCGGAATTAGAGTCTAGCAAAGACGACGATTGGCGAAGTGTTTTGCAGCGCCTGCGTACCGAACAACGTCAGGCAGGAGTCCTGGCGCGTACGCAAAAAAAACTCGATGCTATTCAGACCGGCTTCGCTGCCAAATACGCTATCCGGCTCATTGCCACCGCTGCACGACGCGACAGCGTACACGAGGCAATGCGAACTGCTTTTGCCTATCATCGGGCGATTGTACTTTCCGAAGTGGAGGTGTACGGATATCTCTCCGATTACATGGACTGTACCGATCGGGAACGAATCGATTCCACCATAATTGCCTACAAGGCAATGTGCGCGACCTTGCCCCGTGCCCGGCAGCGGCTTGTGGCATTGGGTGCCTATAATACCGATACAACCCTGCTTAACATGCTGCACACGTGCTTGGCCCTAACCGACAACTTTGCACAAAAGCAATTTGTAATGCAGATGGCTGCTCAAACTAAATTGACTGCCCCAACGGCCCGGCAGGCAGATGTGGATAGTTTTAATGCCGTAGTTGACGACATCAACGAAAGACTGTTGCCAACGTGGGCGGCATTTTTTACAGCCAAGGCAGCTTTTCTGAAACAGTATATCCCAACTAAACTAGACTAACAGTTAATGCTCGTGGCCACTTCCGAAATTATTTCATAAAAAAAAGCGCAAATCGGTCACAGCGTCGTTGTCAATCGGCCTATTAGTATATGATTTCATAAAACAATCTACGCCAAAATGACCTACAGGAGCGTAAGGCCCCGCGCTCCTGTTTTCAAATACACTTTATTCACCAATCAAAATTTTATTGCGATGAAACTTACCCGTAAATCGGCCATCCTGGCCGCAGTCCTTGTCATGTCTGCCCTCTTCGTGCTGGCAAATGTTCTGCCCGAAACGGAACCCAACAACACTCCTGCAACTGCCCAGTCGTTCGTTTTGGGCGATACGTTGCTGTGGAAAATTAACAGTGCAAACGATGCGGATTATGGCAAAACTGTTTTGCCACCTGGCGCGTATATCGCCACCATCAACTATCCCAACGGCACCAGCGGATTTCGCGACTGGTTCGACCTGTTGGACACAGCGGGTGCTGAAATTAATCCTCATTATTGCTATTATCCGGGTGGCGATGTGCACCTGCTGTACTTTAAGATTTGCACAACGACTACCGTTTTCTTTCGTGCCCGCATGAATCAGGATGTAGGCCAACCGACTGACCGTAATTACTCCTTTACTATCGCAGCCGATCCTTTGGACAGAGAGTGCGACGATGCCCCGGCGACTGCAACGGTTGTAAATGCGTCTTCGACCTTTATTAGCCGTCTGGCACTGACTGGCGATCATGACTGGGTAAAGATTCCGAATGTGGATGCGGGGCCGCTGACAGTTGGTGTAAATAATCCAACTCAACCCGGTCTGCAAATCATCGCCGATTTGTTTCAAGACCCGGCCGGTGCCCCGCTGGAAACCTCGGTGGGGGGCAGCCTCAACACCAGTGTTACCCAGGCTGGTGTTTATTTCCTGCGCTTCCGGTATGCAAATCCCGATACTGCATCGCGTTTTCAGTACAATGCCAATATTGTATATTTCGAAACGGCATTGAATGCGTGTGACAGTGCAGTAGTAGGTGTCATTGATGCCACCAAGATCGGTAGGTTGGTGACCGTGCAAGCTGTTTTACAAAACGTTGACTCCATAAGTGTTGTATGGGGCGATGGTACGGTATCCGATAGTTTGACCCATACGTACCTCTATGATGGTTCCTACACGATTACGATTACAGGTCTCAACGATTGCAGTAATGCCGTTGCTTCTACCCAGGTAAAATTAGTGGCCGGCGTTTTTGCCGTAGGGAATGCGGAAGGAGCAGCGGGCAGCACTATAAAAGTGCCGTTCTATTCGGTCAATTACGAAGGTACATTCTCTTCCGTGGATGGTCAAGTAGTTTATAACTCAAGCGTAGCCACACTGGTTGGCATAGAGTCCGGTAAGATGACCGTCAACCAGCAGGCGATCAATCTTTCCCTGGGTTATTTTTCACAAACTACCGGCACGAGCGCGATCAGTATTGCACCTGGCGATACCATTTTCTACCTACTCTTTAAGTTGACCGGCAATCCGGGAGATTCCTCGGCGGTAGACCTGAATGGCAACGGTGCCTTTGCAGCTTTTTATTTCGACCTGGGTAACAATAATCCACTAATTGATGCTCAGTTGATCTCGGGTTCGGTTAAGATTTATAAAGAAGTGGACCTGAAAGTCATAACCCAAACCCCTAATGGCGCTGTAGTTACCAATGCTACCGTAACCGTTTATAACGGTGATACCACAATCACAGCCGTCACAAACGCCCAGGGGATTGCTGACATGGTGATTCCCTATGATGATACGCTTATTATTAGCGTTAACAAGGACACGATCATCCGCACGTCTATCAATAGTCAGGACGCATTTATAGGACAACGTATCATCGTATTGCTGCCCGTAAATGGCCTGACCCCCTACATGATCGTAGCCACGGATGTAAACTGCGACGGCAAGATCAATAGCAACGATATCAGCCTGCTTTTGCGCTGGATTGTCGGCTTGATTCCGGATTTTCCTTGTGCTGATGGTCAATTGGTCTTTATTCCGGAGACGGTCAGCTTTCCTACTTACCCAGATCCCGACTTTTTCAATTTTAGCAAAAAAGGCGTAATCCTGCATCCTGATGCGACCAACGGGGAGACAATGACGTTTGTCGCGCCTATCCGGGGTGATGTTAATAGCTCCGCCTCGGCCGGTGTTATTGCTGTGCCGCTGCCGCAAGATCGTTCGACAGATACCTGGAAATATACGGCTTTGCCAACCAGTGAGGGTCTTTTGAAAGTTTCGCTGTGGGCCGACGCGCAACAGGCAATCTCGGGCGGTGGGATGGCTTTTAAGTATGATGCAAGCCAGTACGAATTCCTGGAAATGCACACCCTGCAGGCACAGGATGAGATGATGAACGTAGTGAATGACCGACAGGCTGGAGAGCTAAATATAGCTTTTATCAATCAGTATGGCCGGGATTTAATTTTCGACCATGAGTTGCCGCTTCTGGAGATGGTATTGCGCCCAAAACAGCAAAATGCCCTATTCGAACTATCGCTTGCTCCCGAAAATGATGCGATGGTCTTCGATTCCGAAAGCCGCACTGCTGAAGTCGTATTAGCCCGAAATCAATCCGCACTGCTAGCCCTCGTCCCTAAGGTATATCCCAACCCGTCGCAGGATCATTTTTACATCAGCCTGCCTGCCGGAACGGGATCGCGCATCGAAGTGTACGACCTGCTTGGGCGAAGTGTATATAGTACATCCGAATTTTCAGGGTACCAAATAGAAGTGCCAACTGCAACCTGGCCCTCAGGTATATATAGTTGTCGTGTGACAGTAAATGCAAAGGTTTACACTCAACTAGTCCAAGTGAACGCTAAAAACGACTAATGAATCTCATTTAACCGGCTGCCTGGCCAATATGTGGCTGGGCAGCCTATTATTTATCCAAGTAATTTTCGTTATTATGCTGCGTATCTTTTCCTTTCTTCTTTTTTCAGGCTGCTTTAGCGTGAATAATGCACAAAACCTGGCGCTTGTTTTTAGCGATACGATATTTATGGAGCCGGGCACGACTGCCGTGGTTGATCTACAAGTGTATGGCTTTCAGCAAATAGGTGCCTTCAACTTCGTTTTACAGTATGATACTACGGTCATAAGAGTGGTTAATGCGATACCACAAAGCCTGCCTGATGTGTTCGTAAATGTACAAAACGCGATCGTGACGACCATTTGGTCATCGCCTACCGGTACCGCAATCAGCCTGCCCGATGGGAGTAGTATATTGCAATTGTCCATAGAAAGCCGTCAGATTTTCCCGGCTATTACCAAGATACAGTTTGCTGCCGAACCGCTTCCGACGGAATTTTTTAGTTTTAATGGCTCCCTGCCGCTGCCGGTTAATTTGACACTAGGCGAAGCCGTCATCATTGTACGCAATTGTTCGACTACGCTTGAGTTGGGAGCAGATCCTTCCGTTTGTCCGGGTGATTCGTTGGTATTGCAATCGCTGTGCACCAACTGCACCTTGCTTACCTGGCCCGACAGTTCACATACATCATCTTTAATCGTTCAACAGCCAGGATGGATTATAGCTAATGCGGAGGGCTCTTTACATTGTTACGCAACCGACTCCGTATTTATATCCCTGGCCCCTCTACCTCAGTTTACCTTTCCGCAAACTTCCATAATCAGATGCGGAATAGATACGGTCGAACTCGGTCCGATTCCAGCCGTATTGGGCGAATATAAGTGGTCGAACGGTGCGACAGGTACTACACTCGATGTTACACAGGCTGGTACATATACATTGACCATTACCAATGATTTTAATTGTGCAGTGATAGACAGTGTTGTCGTGATACAGCACGATAAGCCAGGTATTAGTTTTGATATAAAACAGCCTGACTGTAAATCGCTGTCTGGGGCAATTGAATTTACAGGTATATCGAGCGCAAATATGCCTTATTTGTACTCTATTGATAATGGACAAAATCTGTTGAGTGGAGGGCAATTTAATGCTTTAGTCCCCGATACATATTTTATGGCTGTGCAGGATGTTGACGGATGCCTTTTTGTACTGGATACAATAACGCTCTACCCAGCCTTCATCCCGGAGATTAATCTGCCCGAAAGTGAGATAACTTTTAATGCAGGCGATTCTATATTGCTTCAGGCGCAATTACCGGCGGCATATCCGGTTGCATTAGTTCAATCTATTTCCTGGTCACCGCTGGTTAATCTGACTTTTGCCGGCAGTGATCTGAATGATTTGCTCCAGCCTACGATCCGGCCTACAACAAGCGGCTTTTACACAGTAACATTAGAAAGTACGGACGGATGTTTCTTGTATGACAGCGTCTTTTTACGCCGCATTGATACCGCACCGCTAATAATGTATATTCCCAATGCGATCGCTCCTAGATCGTCGCAGGAAAACCAATGGCTTACTGTATTTGCCAATGATGACCGCATCGACTACATTGATCGCTTGGCTGTTTTTGACCGATGGGGCGGCCTTGTGTTTGAAAAGCACGACTTAATGCCTAATAATAAAGAGCAAGGCTGGGACGGCACTAGCGGCGGACGCATTATAGTTGCCGGCGTGTATATTTGGCAACTTTCGTTGAATTTGAAAGATGGCTCCAAAGTTACCCGTAGTGGAGCAGTGACTGTGGTAGATTGAGATTAAAATATGCCCTTCAAACTTCCTCCGTTATCCGGGAGTAGAATATAAATGGTCCCGACTTCATTCCCTGTCGCTTCCACGAAAATTCTCCGTGGTAGTTGGTGACATAAATGCTTTACCGGTTTAATAGGGCAAATATCCGTGCCGCTGATTCCGACATTTTATCTTGGACGGAATGGTCGGCCTGGTTGGTTGACGCAAACTAAAAATTTACTACTTTCACGCTCCTAAATACACGTCACCCCAAGCCGCTTCATCTATAGACTATTGCTACCATGCAAACAAATTATTACGTCGGCTGGTTTACCCTCGCCCTGATCAATGCTGCGATCGCTCAATCAAAATACCGGAGTGCCGGCGGCTGGTTTTTTGCCTCCCTTTTCATCGGTCCCTTCGCAACATTTTTACTGGTGGTTTTGTACCAACCGGAAAAACCTAAGCCTTAAAACCCTTCACCGTATCTACAAATGCCCGTACCCCATCGAGCGGCGTATCGGGATACACGCCGTGTCCGAGGTTGACGATATGTCGTCCGCCAAAGGCTTTCAGCATCGCAATGGTTTCTTTTTCAATAGTTTGGGTGTCGGCATACAACGTGCAGGGGTCTAGGTTGCCCTGTAATATCTTACGACCGCCGGTCGCCTGTCGTGCGTAGGCAGGGGTCGTATTCCAGTCCAGTCCGATCACCTGGCAAGGCAATTCGGCCAGGTCTTCGAGTGCGAACCAGGCGCCTTTGGCGAAGATCGTCTTGGGTACTTCAGGTAGCGCGGCACAGATCTGACGTAGGTACGGCACGGCAAAGGTGCGGTAATGCGCCGGTGGCAACTCTCCGGCCCAGGAGTCGAACAATTGCACCAGGTCCACCCCGGCCGCGACCTGCCCGCGCAGGTAAGCGATGGTGGTATCGGTTATTTTTTGCAGCAGTGCATGCGAGAGTTCCGGCTCGGCATACAACATGCGCCGGGCTTTAGAGAACGTCTTGCTGCCGCCGCCTTCCAGCATATAGGCGAAAATGGTCCACGGCGCGCCAGCGAATCCGATCAGTGGTACGCGACCGTGTAAGGCGTTTTTCGTGACGCGCAAGGCGCTGTACACGTACTCCAAATGCTCAGCCGCTGCTGCCCCGGCGATCAGGTTGGCAATATCCTGCCGGTTTTCGATCACTTTGGGAAAGCGTGGACCTTTGGCCTCGATCATTTCATAATCCAGCCCCATCGCTTCCGGCACCACCAGGATATCGGAAAAGATAATCGCGGCGTCTACGCCCAGTTCGTCGATTGGCTGAATGGTGGCTTCCGCCGCCGCTTCCGGTGTTTTGACAAATGCTTTGAAATCAGGGAAATGTGCCCGCAACGCCCGGTACTGCGGTAAAATCCGTCCGGCCTGCCGCATGATCCACACCGGCGGACGCTCAGTCGCCTCGCCGCGCGCAGCACGCAAAAAAAGATCATTGGAAAGGGCGACTATTGGCGCAGGGATGGATTCGTTGGACATATTTGTGCTTTTGAGCCGCAAAGATAAAGGACGGGCAGGCTATAATTGCCGGCCCACGGGTTCGTGACGGAAAATTGACCGGTCAAGGGTCGGCTGATGCCAGATTTTAGGGGGTAAATGGTACAATGGCTGCAAAAACCGGCAGGTGCGCCCGGTCGGATGTACACCAACGCGGAGTGTAATCATGCTGCAAACAAAAATAATCGGCGACGATATCGCCCTGTTGTTCGTAGTTGAAATCGAGGAATTTTTTGCCGTTTGCGAGCGCCTCCCGCAGCCCGTCCACGCCGCCATAATTGTAACCGGCCAGGGTGCGCTGTGCATACAGTGCCCGGGTAATATAGACCGATCCGAGGTGCTGGTATTGCCACACATGCACCATTTCGTGGATAAAATGCGGTGCTTGCAACGGCCCCCACGCGTTGATGACATTAAAACTAACATACGCAAAGTGGAACCGCCGGCAGCCGATACGGGCCTGTTCGTCTATTTCAACCCGTTGATAATCAATGCTTTTTCCAAAAATAGTTTGGGCCAGTGTAATCTCCTGGGCTGTGAGCCGCCGGGTATTGGATTTGCCAATACGGTTCACTCGTACCAGGAGTGCCGGAATGCACAACCAGTCGGCAACGGTAAACAACCGCTCCAGCACACGCCACGCAAGGTGAGTAGGGTAGGGTGAAACTCCTCTATTTTCAACAGTCTCCGGCAAATGTTTAAATTTAAAAAAACCAATATCGGGCTTTAAATCGTAAGTAATCGCAACAGTTTATCGCACCGTACTTTTATTAAACAATTTTACAATGACCAACAACTACCTGCTCTCCGGGGCTTGGACTCGCTATGTCCGCCACATTCAGTTCCTTCTGCTGGGCTTATTTTTGCTCGGCAATACTACGTCTGTTAATGCGCAAACAATTTATGCGCTTTCCGGGAATAACCTGATTTCTTTCAATGCAGCATCGCCTGCTATACTTGCCGGCACGGTCCCAGTGACTGGTATCACGGCTGGACAAGATATTTCCGGGCTGGATTTTCGCCCCAATACCGGCCAATTGTACGCATTGGGCTACAATAATACGACCGGCGCAGCCCAATTATATACGATTGACCGCACGACGGGTGCTGCGACTGTATTGAATGCGATACCTACCCAACTCCAGCCCGACATGGGCAAAATCGGTTTCGATTTTAACCCAACGGTAGACCGGATTCGCGTGACCGGCAGTAATAATGCCAATTATCGCCTGCATCCGGTCACTGGTCTGATCGCAGCTACCGACATGAGTCTTGCTTTTGCTGCCGGCGATGCAAATGCCGGCGTCAACCCTTCTGTGGGCGCGGTGGCTTATACCAACAGTTATATTGGCGCTGCCACCACTACCTTATTCAACTATGACGACTCGCTGAACGTAGTTACGACCCAGGTGCCACCGAATAACGGCACCCTGAATACGCTGGGCAGTGCCGGTATTACGGTCCATCTGGATGATCCTACCGCCGATCTGGATGTGTTTTTTGACAACGGAACTGGTACGAACAAAGCGTTTCTCGTTGCCAATACAGACGGTCAAAGTAATGATAACTTATACACGGTCAATTTGTTAACCGGTGCTGCTACCCTGATCGGTGCAATCGGCGTACCGGTAAGCGATATCGCTGTGCTGATCGACCGAACATTGCCACCACTCACTGGACAACTGGTCTATGCACTGACCTCCAACAATAATCTGATCTCATTTGATGCCGCCGCGCCGGCTTTAATTCGCACCATCGTAGCAGTAACCGGGGTAATTTCCGGTCAAGTAATTGTAGGCATGGATACCCGCCCGGCTACCGGCGAACTATTTGTCCTGGGTTATAACGCCGCTACTGGCGAAGCCCGGTTATACGTATTGAATCCGGGTAGCGGAGTAGTTACGGCCGTGGGTGCCGCACCGATCCAACTGAAAGCGGGCATGGGTAAAGTCAGTCTCGACTTCAACCCGACCGTGGATCGCATTCGGGTGACCGGCAGCGATAATTCCAACTATCGCCCGAACCCGATTACGGGTGGTATCGCCGCGACCGACGGTAATCTTGCTTTTGCGGCCGGCGACGCCAGTGCCGGGGCAGATCCTTCCATCGGTGCTGTGGCCTATACCAATAGTTACATTGGCGCTACGACCACCACGCTACTCAATTACGACGATTCGCTAAACGTATTTACCACCCAGATTCCACCGAATAACGGTATTTTGAATACCATCGGCATTTCCGGCATCACCGTGAATCTGGCGGATCAAAGTACCGATCTGGATATCTTTTATGACGTAACCAGCGGTACCAATAAGATCTATTTCACCGCCAATCCAAGCGGACAAACCACCGATTTCCTGTATACTTTTAGCCCTTCCACCGGCATTACACTGATCGATAAAATCGGTTTTGGTATTCCGGTCAACGATATTGCCATAGCGATCGACCGCACGATCCCGACTCTAACCGGTCATTTAGTTTATGCGCTGACCGCGAATAACAGCCTGATTTCGTTTGATTCCGACCTGCCAGGCGTGGTGCGCAGCCTCGTTACAGTGACGGGCATTACGGCCGGCCAGCAGATCATGGGCATGGACGCCCGTCCAGCCACGGGTGAATTGTTTATCTTGGGATACAATGCTACTACGGGCGAAGCGCAGTTGTACACGCTGAATCCGACAACTGGCATTACAACCGCAGTCGGTGCTGCTCCGATCCAACTTAAACCGGCGATGGGCAAGATCAGCCTCGACTTCAACCCGACCGTAGATCGCATCCGGGTAACAGGCAGCGATAATTCCAACTACCGCCTGAACCCGATTACCGGCGCTATCGCGGCCACGGATGGCAATCTTGCTTTTGCGGCCGGCGATGTAAATACGGGTGTAAATCCTTCCATTGGCGCAGGTGCTTACACCAATAGTTATATCGGCACCACCACCACCACCTTATACAATTACGATGATTCGCTGAATGTTTTCACGACGCAAATCCCGCCAAATAACGGTACACTAAATACGATTAGCACCTCGGGTATTACGGTAAATACCGCCGACCCCACGACCGATCTGGATGTTTTTTATGACGCACAGAGCAGCGCAAACGCATTTTATTTCGTGGCAAATACCGGCACCCAAACCAGCGACGACTTGTACACGTTCAACCCGGCAACTGGTCTAAATATAGTCGGTAAAATTGGTTTGGGCATTGCGGTATATGATATTGCCGTGGCGATTGACCGCGTCGTGCCGGATACCCTGACCGGTCGCCTGATTTATGCGCTGACCGCGAATAACAGCCTGATTTCGTTTGATTCTGACCTGCCAGGCGTAGTTCGCAGCCTCGTTGCAGTGACGGGCATTACGGCCGGTCAACAGATTATGGGGATGGACGCACGTCCAGCCACGGGTGAATTGTTTATCCTGGGATACAATGCTACCACCGGCGATGCGCAATTGTACTCGCTGAATCCGACAACGGGCATTACAACCGCAGTCGGTGCTGCGCCGATCCAACTCAAACCGGCGATGGGCAAGATCAGCCTCGACTTCAACCCGACTGTAGATCGCATCCGGGTGACGGGCAGCGATAATTCCAACTATCGCCTCAACCCGATTACCGGCGGTATCGCGGCTACGGATGGCAACCTGGCTTTTGCGGCCGGCGACGTAAATGCCGGTGTAAATCCTTCCATCGGCGCAGGTGCTTATACCAATAGTTATATCGGCACAACGACTACGACCCTGTACAATTACGATGATTCGCTGAACGTATTCACTACGCAAATCCCGCCCAATAACGGCACCCTGAATACGATTGGTACCTCGGGTATTACGGTAAATACCGCCGATCCGACTACCGACCTGGACGTTTTTTACGATGCTGCGAACAGCGCAAACGCGTTTTATTTCGTGGCAAATACCGGTACGAAAACGGCCGATGATTTGTATACATTCAATCCTGCAACGGGTCTGACTTTAGTCGGTAAAATTGGCCTGGGTATCGCGGTATATGATATTGCCGTAGCCATCGACCGCAATGTACCAACTACGGTAACCGGTCAATTGGTCTACGCGCTCACTGCCAACAATAGCCTGATTGCCTTCGACTCTGATTTGCCGGGGGTGGTGCGCAGTCTGGTAGTCGTAACCGGCGTAACCACCGGACAAACCCTGGTGGGTATGGACTTCCGGCCGGCCACCGGCGCTTTATTTGCCCTCGGCTATAATAGTGCGACGGGTGAGGCACGCCTTTACACCATTAACCTGATGACCGGCGTAGCCACGTTGGCAGGTACGGAAACGTTAACACTGGCCTTGGGTGCCGGCGATGTCGGATTTGATTTCAACCCAACGGTGGATCGCATCCGGGTCGTCGGTGCCAACAATGCCAACTATCGCCTCAACCCGATCACCGGCGGCCTGGCAGCAACGGATGGTAACCTGAATTTTGCGGCCACCGATGTAAATGCCGGTAAAAACCCTGCGGTAGGTGCGGTAGCCTATACCAATAGTTACAATACGGCAACCACTACCACCTTGTACAATTACGACGATTCGCTAAATGTGTTACTAACGCAAATGCCGCCGAACAATGGTACGCTCAATACAGTAGGTGCGACCGGTATCACACTCAATCCGGCCGACCCTTCCGTAGACCTGGATATTTACTACGATCACCAAAGTGGCATTAACCGCGCGTATTTGTCCGCCAATACCGGTAGTTCCAGCTCGGATAACTTCTATACGCTCGATCTGGCCACTGGTGCTACTACGCCAGTTGGCCTGATTGGGCAAGGGATTGCCGTGCGCGATATTGCCGTGCTGATTGATTCGCTGATAACCGTCAGCATTCAAGAGGTGGTTCAGGAAAATAAAAATAACTTGCTGGTGTACCCTAATCCGGCCACTGAAACCGCCTTTATCAACTTTGAACTTCCGGCCTCCGTCGAGGTGCGCGTGGTAGTAACGGATGTGGCCGGCCGGGTAGTGTCGACCCTGTTGACGGGTAATGTTGCTTCCGGAAAACAACAGGTTACCTGGGATATCACCGCACAAACAGCCGGTATGTACTTCATTCAGTTGTACTTAGCCGATGCCCTTCATGGCACGGCCAAGGTGGTTGTTCGCCGATAAGAAATGGTGCCGGATTCGTACGATCCGCGCTTCAAAAATAAAATAAGTTGCTCGGGTGGGTAGCAGCGAATGTGCTGTTGCCCACCTTTTATGTGCGCCCGGCAGTTGTGGAAGTCGTTCCCCACGGTTGCCGGGCATTTTCAATTGGCACAATAATTGTCCATATCTATTTTTTAACTAATCAATTATTGCGATGACCGATCCACAACAACGCCCCAACCGCTCCACTGCATTCTGGTTTGTACTGGCTATTCATATTACGCTGGGTACAGCATTGTACATCCACTCCCAGGATACAACGCCTACTGCTAAGACCGCAAAACACGCTGTAGAAATCCCTGAAACGATTGTTGCACCCTAAAGCAGGGTGCTTGACCATAATACAAAAGGGCGGCCAGATTTGGCCGCCCTTTTGTATTATGGAGCGTATCTACCTGGGCTAAATTTCACTTCGTCACCCGCAATACCCCCCGCATCACCTGTGCATGTCCGGGTACCGTACACAAAAACGTGTAATCACCTGGTGCCGGCGCGATAAAATAGATCGTATCGGATGCACCCGGACCAGTTAACCGCGTGTGAAACAACACATTGGGCGTTTTCGGGATGTAGTTCATTTCTTGGCCTTTCAAACCCAGATTCATCGCTGCGTCGCCGACTGCATTGGCCATGCCGGGTTTTACGATCACCAGGTTATGCGGCATATCGTCGTTGTTGCTGAGGGTCCATTTGATTTTAGCGCCCGCTTTCACCGTCACCAAAGTCGTATTGTATTTCAGGCCCGGTACCGTTCCAATGCTTACTGACTGATCCACCTTCGCCCAGTCGTCCGGTTTACGGGTTTGGCGTTTGGCCAATACCGTTTTGCCGGCGGCCGGTTTTTCGTCGGTGGCTTTGGGTTTTGCCGCAGGCAGAGCAGCCGTGCCCATTTTTGACATATCGTGGTGGTGTTCGGCCATGCTGCTGTCTTCCTCATCCGTTTTTACAGTGGGCTTACGGCGCACTACATCCAGTTTATCGCCGTCGGGGATTTTATTCAGCGTGTAATAACCGGTACCGTGCAGCAAAGGCAATCCTTCGGTGTAGGAGCGCACGCCATCCACCTTGATTTCATGAATGTAATTTTCCCGCAGACTATCCGCCACGAGTCGCACGGTCAGACCGTCTTTGGAGACCACCGCAGCGTGTACCAGGTGGACTTTTTCATTAACGACCGGACTTCCGTACACGGGATGATATTTATAGAGAAAACCGGTAATGGTGTAATTATCCGGATCGGAAGCCAGCGTTTTGTCCACTGGTTGGGTGAATTCGATTTCAAAACCGTCGGCGGTCGCGTGGATGGTTTTCATTTCAAACGGCATTTTACCCGACCAAACCAGCCGTTGCAATCCCCAGGGGTCTTTGCCCGTGCTGCCCCAGCCGCGGTTGGTTTGTCCCACAAACATCGAGCCGTCGCTGCCCCAGCACATGCGCAATACCCCGGACTGGAATCCTTCCCGGAAGGCAAACGCCGCACCTTGCCACACGCCTTTCACTTTTTCCAGACACACGCGGTCGATTTTACTCTGTCCTTGGTCGCCGATAAATAATTGCCCGCCAAAAGGACCAAAACTGCTGTTCATCGTGGTATCTATAATAATTTCCGACGTCGAAATGCCCAGAATACCATGCGGCAACCACACCGCCGGGGTTTTTACGCCGGGCACTTCTTTAGCGACATTGGTTAACAGAACCGGTTTTTCATCGGCAATGTTCTCGGGTTTAATGGCTTGTCCGGGTGGGCTGAAACGTGGATTCGCGCGGTAATAAATATCATTCAACCGCACTTTTACCGGCGATTCAGGCCGGTCGGCCCAGCGTAGACCAGCCGGGTGGCCGGTAAAATCGCCTTTGGAAACCTGCACCAAACCGCCACTACCCATCCAGTCGCCCTGGTTATCGGCATAAAAAAATTCATCCTTTAAAATGCCAATGCCACAGGGCGAACGCATCCCGGTGGCGAATGGCTCCATTTTACCATCGGGCATAATGTGCAGCGTCCAGCCGCGCCAGGGCACCCGGCTCTCGCCGCGCCACCATTCCTGGTCGCCAAATGCGACGTTGCAGGTGATATACATCGAGCCGTCGCTGGCAACTTTCGGCCCGAACGTGTACTCGTGGTAGTGTCCGCTGATCGGTACCGTATAGACGGCTTCATACGCATCAGCGCGACCATCATTGTCCGTGTCGCGCAGGCGGGTCAACTCGCCGCGTTGCGCCGAATAGAGGGCGCCATTGACGTACGCCAGCCCCAGGGCCTCGTGCAATCCCTGGGCAAACCGACGGAACCGCGGGCTTTGGCCGTCGTTCATGTACGGGTTCTCAATAGTCCAGATCTCGCCGCGCCGGGTCGCCGCTGCAATGTTTCCCGTCGGTAATAAAGTAAGTCCGCCGACCTCCAGTTCAATCCCCTCTGGAACCGGTATCGTGATAATTTTATAATAATCGCTTTCTGTCGGGACGCGTTCCGAAGCCGCCGGGGCTTGCGCGAATAGACTTTGGCTAAAAATTAATGCGTTTAAAATGAGTATGTTGCGAAGCATAATGTCTTGTTTGTAAAATTTATTGGCTGGAGGTGTCAATCGTACTTACCACTGCACATTGTAGCGGACGTCCCCGTCCAAAGGCAGCAGCATTTCCTGGCCGCCATCTACGGTGCGTATGACTGGCTTGACTTTGGCGGGCAACTGAATGTAGTAACTTTTGTCGCCGATCGCCCAGGTATCAGGTGTTACCTGGGTGATTACTGTACCCTTGCCCACCCGGAATTGTACACCGTCCCCGGCAGTTGCGCCTTCGATTTTCAACTCGCGGCGCAGTATTTTTCCGTCTTCCGCCGGGGTGATTTTATCCTGTACCGTAAGACCGTGAATGGTATACGAGTAGGTCGGAACTCCATCGCTGTCGAGGTTGTAACCCATAAAGTGATAACCGCTGGAGGCAGCGATCGTATCGGGCCAGGGGCTACCATTTTTGGCGAATTGCGGGGCATCGCCAAAGCGCAGGACTGCGCCGAGCGGCTCAGCGTGTCCGTCGCCGCGGTCGTGCCACATCGGTGTGGCGTCGAGAAAATCGCCGTGCCACACCTGCATCAGCGTGCCATTGTCGAGGTCATACGAGTAACTGACGGCTTGCGGGAAACCGACCGAGATGGGATGCACAATGCGTTTACTGCGGCCTTCCCTGGTCATTGGCGGCAGGTCGATGAAACTGCGCAATAGTTCGGGTTCGTTACCGACTTTCAGGAGTATAGGCGCGGTGGGTTCACTCAGGATCGCTGAACTGGCAATGTGAAAGGGCGTGGGCCGGAAGTTCTGGCCTTCGATGGTCAGGCCCAGTGAAGGCGGGGTCCAACTTTCGCGCTTGGCGTAGGCGACTTCAAGCGTGTGTTCTCCGGCGCTTAGATCGACGGCTGCGCTATGTACCCACCAGTCCGGTTTTATCACGATATTATTGTCAATTTTAACCGAACCGTTGCCAAAGGAAGTCAGCACCAGGTTGTATTTTCCGGATTCGGGTACATACAGTGTACCGGTATATTGCAAGGCAAAGTCGTTATTCCCCTTGGCTACTTCCCAGGTAAGTCCCTGGGCCAGGTCGCCGCTACCGTCGGCTTTGAGTTTGCTGAAATCGGGAATATCGCCGTATTCTCCGGAAAAATAACGGTATTTCAGGTTGCGCAACTGGGCAGGCTGGCCGGTGTAAGTGCGGTAGCGGATGTTGCGGAATGCCACCGGCCCGTGGTCGCCCTGGATTAAGATGGGGCCCAGCGCGGCTTCGCCCGGAAAGGCTTGTCCGGCGGTTGGGCCTTTCAGTTCTACATTTTCGTGGATGATCATGCCGTTCAACTCCACCCGGAGCAAGCGGGCATTGGCAATTTTTCGGCCAGCCCCATCAAAGCGCGGTGCCTGAAAAGCGATGCGCAGGGTCTGCCAGAGTCCCGGGGCATACGCGGCATTCAAACGGGGTGGAATCCCTTCGTAAGTGGTCTTGCGCACTTCATCCGAGCGGCCGTATACACCACCCATATCGGCTGAAGTCGGGTGGCGTTTGCCCCAACTGTCGAACAACTGGATTTCGTAGCGGCCTTGCAGGTAAATACCGGAATTTGAATTTCTGGCCATCATCACCTCCATTTCGAGGTCCAGATCGCCATGTTCGAAGCCAAAAACCAGGTTGTCGCGGTTTTTGGCGTCCGGGTTATTGACCAGAATGCCGGTGCCGGCAGTGGTAGTCAGTACGTCGTCTTTGGTGATATCCACTGTAGCGTCCCGCACAATTTTCCAGTTGGATTTGGCGGGTTTAAAGGCGGATAAATCAGTAAGCGGCAGGGTTTGTTGGGCGAATTCGTAGGCTTGGGCCGCTGCCCAAAAAGGCAGGGACAGGAATAGAACAGGTAAGAATGTGCGCATTTGCGATGTCTGAATTTTCAGACGGAAAGGTACTTCAAACTGCTGCTAAAATGCGAATATTAAGAAACTACGCTTCGAAATTTAATTACGATTGACGATTGTTGATTTTTGATGTGACTGAATGCGCTTGAGATTGCGCAGGAATGCAAAAAATGAGCGCACCTGCATGTTTTATCGCAATATCGCCGAACACCCGAATGGTTGCAAGGAAAGATGGAGAATGTTAAGCACGCGCCATACATCAAAAATCAACAATCGTCAAATCATTCGTCAATCAATTAAACATGCCTTTACATACCCAGCGCAGTCAGAAATTCCGCATTGTCAGGCTTTACTTTGGAAGCGAAGAAACTGACTAGTTTGCCATTTTCGTCGATCAGATATTTGCAGAAATTCCAGGAAGGTTCCTGCGTATTCCAGCCGTTGAGTGCCGAATCGGTCAGCCATTGGTAGAGTGGTGATTTATCAGTGCCTTTCACCGTTACTTTTTCGAACATGGGGAACGTGACACCGTAATTTTTCTGGCAAAATGCGCCGATTTCTTGCGGAGAACCGGGTTCCTGTGCGCCGAAATCGTTGCAGGGAAAACCAAGTACCACCACTTTGTCTTGGTTGGCGTCGTAAAATTTCTGCCAGTCGGCGTATTGTGGCGTGTAACCACATGCCGAAGCGACATTCAGAATAATTATTTTTTTGCCTTTATATTGGGATAATGCGACCGGTTTGCCGTCGAGCGAATTGACCGTAAAATCGAAAAAGGAAGTCGTATCTGTTTGCGTTTGCATAATCTGGTCCGGACGAGTGCGTATTTTAGAAAATTCCGCATTAAAAAGTGTGAATGCAGTGCCTCCGATCAGGAGCAGAAGGACGAGGGCAAAGAGTACTTTTCGCATGCGATTGATGGTTTAAGAAATGGATAAGTTGCTAACAAAACGACCGAGATATAGTTGAGGATTCGCATGAAATAAAATACCCTGTAGCGCAGGCAGCACCACAGGGTATTTTTATTACGTCTATATTATTCGCTGATCAAGCGTCTTTCTTCGTTTCTTCGGCGGCGGCTTCGTCGGTTTCCGTAGTTTCGGCTGCGGCAACGGCGGTGGGTTCTTCTTCCGCAACAACCGGCAACGCTTCAACTTCAGCCAAAACGGGCGTCGGCATGGCTTCTGGGGCCGTTGGGAGTTCTTCCACTGCAG
>JBBRDQ010000097.1:0-18144 GCA_038203695.1 Chitinophagales bacterium | reverse complement strand
GCATTCCTGCAGCAAGGCCGCGTCGTACAGGTCAATGTGATTGTTGGCCTGCAAATCGCGGCACTCAGTCGGGTCGGCATCGCCGGACAGCGAAGCGGCGAGGTAATCCTGCACATCGACCGCATCGCGAACTGTATTTTTATCCCAGTCGCCGCGGATGACCGGACCATTGCACACGCCTTCGCAATCGGGTTGGGCATTGCCAAAAGCAACCCCCAGGCAATCGACATAGGGCAAACAATTGTCATTGATAAAATCTACGACCGGGTTGGTGCCGTTGTAACTCAGGTTGAAACACGCCTGCGCCCAGTTATTGTTGTAATCTTTTTCTACCCGGCCCAGTTTATCCGGGCTTTGGTCCCAGTTGACGCGCATGACGAACGTGTAACTTCCGGCATCCAGATCGGTAATGTCGATCCACTGACACGGCAGGCTGGCATCGTAAATATCGCCGCAGCCGGCTGTAATGCCCATATTGCCACAAGTATATTTGCCTTGTCCGCCATTATCGCACTCCAGATCAAGCACACAGAACCCATTTTTAGAACCGATCGGCACCTGTTGGCTGGTGGCGGTATTAAACAAAATATATTGCGCATACCCACGGTAATGCCAGTGATTGTGACAGACGTCCCAGACAAACTGGGTGGAAGGCGCATTGTGGTCGGTCGGCGTTTGCCCGATAAAATAGTCGAGGCTTCCAATATTCTGTATTTGCGTGGTGAAACGGATAATATTGCGGTTGCCCACCCCTTTCAAACACCCTTCCTGGACCGCACAATCGTCCGGATTGTTCAGAAAATCCAGGGTCAGGCTGTTGCGCATCACGTCCTGACGTACTAGCAGGTCGGGGCTGTTCAGGCAGTTGGGACTGCCCGGGTAAATGCACGTATCGCTTACAGTAGCCAAAGGATTGTAATTGCATCCGCCCGGATCGGTACAGCCGACGATCGGACCAGCGTAGGTAAAGGTGCCATAAACAGGCGTGTTGGCACAACTTTCCGTAGCGTAGCCGATGCGGAAAAAGTATTCCTCGCCGCCAGCCAGGTACAGGGTGGCAGTGGCGCCATTATCACAGCCGCCATTAGCATAAAAAATGGCTCCGGTCTGGTTATTGGAAACGGTAATGCCGGCACACCGGTCATACACCCAGATTTTAGTGGGGCAAGTATTGACAGGATTACACGTATTTATAATATAAGTGCCCGTGTCAGCGGCAACATACCGGTACCATACATCCGTAGCGGAGGTAAACGCAATGGCTCCGGTATCAATGGGGAGCGGATTGTCGCAGTATGTGCCAGGCAGGCAGTCGAAGGTGATGTTTTCACCAAAGCCATAATTTACCCCAATCCCTTCGTGAATCAGGGTATCATTTTTATAAAAGCGATATTCGCCATTGGGCGCGATACCGTCTCCATAATCATCTTTTATGCGGAAAACCTTGCAGCCTTCACTGGGTACACAATACTCATACGCTACCGGATTGGCATCCAGGCACTCTCCCTGCGCATAAATAATGGTATTGGTCGCATTGGTAATTTGCCAGGAAACCTCGTCCCAGTATTGGTCGGGTGTGACTTCTAAGCGGATAACACTTTGTCCGGGAGGGCATTGCGCCCAAGCAGTTTGCGTAATCGCAAGGATGCAGACTACCATTAAAAGGTAAAACTTGTTCATGGAAACAGGATTGTTGTGAGCGACAAAGATAGCAAACAGTGTGTTCGCGTGTTTGTCAGTGGGTTGCGAAGTGCGAAGAAAATACGCGGCCGTTCTGTGAGGTTACTAGTAGTCTTCATCCGTCGAAATTCATGGATTAATTGGCACCTCAAGGAGCCGGCACGGTCGTATACGCTTCGATAAAAGCCCGGTACCGTTCGTCAAGGCGCAGAATAGATTCGTTGCCCAGCACAATGACGTGCTGCCGCGCCCGGGTAAGGGCAACGTTCAGTTTGCGATCCACCCCTTCGCCGGACAGGTTGACGAGTTGACTGAGTTGGGTCTCGGAATTAACACAAGTGGACAGAATAATCACATCGCGCGCGCCACCCTGATACCGTTCCACGGTGTCGATACTCAATTCATCGGGGTCGAGATTTGCAGCGGCCAGACTGGCGCGGATTTGTGCAATCTGGGCCCGCCAGGGCGTAATAATACCCAGCGTTTTCGTCGCATGCCAGGGCATTCCATTGATGGCGAACAATTTTTTGAAAAACTGGACTAGTTGCACCACCTGTTCCGCTTCATTGCGGTTGGTCTTTTGTCCCGGCAGCGAATCCTCTGGCACAGAGGGCCAGAAAACGACCCGGTGCTCCGCAAAAATCGCTTCCAGATCCGGATAATGCCCCGATCGGTCATAAAAAAGATCAACATGCTGCGGGCCGGTGCTTACAGGCTCGTTCCCCCCAACATCTTCCGTCCCAAGTGCAGTGCCCCCGTAATTCGTAATTCCTAATTCGTAATTATCTAAAGGTAGCGTACGGAGCAGATTCCCATAAAAATGCCGGTTCGGAAACGCCATAATATCGGTGTGCATCCGTCCCTGATGGCTTAGCGAACCATACGCCCAATGCCAGCCTTCGGTTTCACAACGCCGGTACAGTCGCTCAAAATAAGAATCGCGCAGATCGGTCAGCCCGATCGTATGCAAGTCAGCGTCTTCCACCACCGTAGTGGCCGGGCGCTGCGTAGTAATGGCCGGCAGTTGCCGGTGATCGCCGATCAGGATGAAATGTTCGAAGCGGGTGAGCAATCCGACCAGTTGCGGTTCCAAAATCTGCGAGGCTTCATCCACCACGAGTCGCTGGAATTTTTTGAGGCGCAGCAAACCTTCATTTTGACTAAAAGAAGCGACGGTGCTGACAAAAATTCGCCGTTTATCCAGCACGGCGCGCAATTCAGCCCGGGTGCTCACGCCGGCAATTTTGGCACTCAGCAGTTGATCGCGAAACCGTTCGGCCGTAGCGTACCGGGAGCCCATGCGCAGGTATTGATCGCGGATGGTGCCGCCCAGTGCGTCGAGCGCTTCGCAAATTTCATCCACCGCCCGGTTGGTATAAGCGAGCAGCAGCACATTGTCGTCGGTTTCGCGCAGTACCCAGTCGGCCAGCACGTGCAGCATGACGCTGGTTTTGCCGGTGCCAGGTGGCCCCCATAACAGGAAATAGTCTTTGCTGTGGGTTATTTTTTGAAACAGTGCCTGTTGTTCAGCGGTCAGCGTTACGGACAGGCCGTTGGAAGTGTGGTTGGTGGAAGCGGCTGGCACTTCCGGTTCGCGCGGCGGAATCGCGCCCATGATCAGGTCGCGGCCAGTCGCCTCGCCTTCCGCCCATTCCAGCAGTCCGCGGTACATACCGGTAAAACCGGTATCCATCAGATCCGGCTCCAGGTTCCAGTGGCCTTCGGTCTGAAACGGTTTGAGGTTGAACTGGCGGTAACGCAATTGTACGATCACCGTATCTTTATTCAACGCCGTGATGATGCATTTGATAACCTGGTAATCCAGTACTGTATCGGTATCGGCCGAAGCGGGGTACAACACGGCGATATCGCCGATCCGGAAATTGGCCAGGGGATTGGTGTGGGCGGTTTTGCGAAAGACCAGCCTGCACTCGGCTTTGTCGGCATGGTTTTCAACGATTTCCAGATGACTTAAAATGCTGAAAGACTGTTGTTTGTCGGAAAAGCCACTGCGCCAAAGGGCGGCATGCCCATTGAGTGTATCGGCATTTTCTTCACCGATTTTCGCCAGCCAGTGTTCCCGCGCCGTAAAACCCACAAAAGCGTTGAAGTACTTTCTGGCAAGCAGCGACAAACGGGTGTACGCCACTTCGAAGCGCCCGAAATCGCGTTCCAGAAATCCTTTGCCGCTGCTGCCACGCAGTCGCCCGAATACGGGCACCTGCGCATCGCCGGGTTGTATTTTTGTCAGCAATCGCTCCAGAGCGACCAGTTGATTCCGCAATTGCAGGGCTTCCCATTGTTCGGGCGCTATCGTCGGCGCGAAGCGCAAATGATTCACATCGGCGCCCGAGTACAGGATGTATTTGGCCGGATCGGCGGCATGGCCAAAGACCGATCGAACCAGTAAATCATACAGCAACGTCTGGGTAAAATGACTGCGCTGAATTCCGTAACTGTTTGGTTTAAAAGGTGTTCCGCTTTTTAATTCGACAATTGCCGACTTCTCTTCCGTGCGGTAAAACAAATCTAGCCGGCCTTGGATGCCGTACTGGTTGCTGAAAAATGTGGGTTCCAGCACGCAGTTTTCCGGCTCGATACCCTGTTTGGCAAATCCTCCGGATGCCATGTTTTTCAGGTTACTATAATGTTTCTGGGCTTTGTTTGACACGGTGCGCACCTCCGCGTCGGCCATGGCAGCATAGGCGAAGGGGTAGAGTTGGAAGGTTTCCCGGAACAGTGCTTGCCAGGGTGTGTCGGGTTCGTTGAGCAGGCGATCGAGGAAAAAGTTGGCGATATTTCCCAGTAAAATCGGCTCGGTAGTTTCCTGCGGCAGGAATTTGCGCACCAGATAGGCATAGGGTTCGGGGCCGGTATCCTTGAAACATTCGGCAATGGCCGACACATCGACCAGGTAATCGGGCTCGACTACGATAACGCGCGGCCGGTAATCGCCATTGGGGCTCAAGTCCACTTCCAGCAACTGCAGCGAGACCGGAAACCCAAAAACCTTGCGAATCACCTGGATCGTCGGGTTAAAATTTTCATTGCGCTCGGGGAGTCCGTAGCGTACGCGTACCGGGCGCGACGGATTATCCTGATCGATGACAATCAGACAGTTATGCTCCGGTTCGTCGCGAATGGCCACGCAGCGGATGGAAGCGGCAAAGGTCAGTTCACCGGTTTCGTCGTGGGCGGACGTCCGCGGAAAATCATCCCATAAAGCAATAATATCGGCCGGAATGGCGGCTTCGCTCAATACCAGCACCGACAGGGCGGCGGCCTGAATGCCGAGTGCCGTCGATTTTTCGTCCGCTCGCCAGCCATCGCGCACGCGCGTTGCTGTACGCCGGAACGTATGGATAATGCGCAGGGTATCGGGCTGAATATTGTACTGATGCCCGACGTAACTGATGCGGGCGAAGAGCGTGCTGAAGGCAATTTGCTCCTGTTTGGTCACCTCGAAAAAAAGCCGTTCCAGCAGCGTGGCCAGTGCCAGTGTCCGTTCGCGCACCTCCCAGTTGGGGTGTGTAGCGATTTTTAAAATCTCGCGGTACAGTAGCGGTGCGGCGTCGGGTGAAATCATGGTAGAGGTGGATCACAAAAAAGCCAGCAAAGATGCGCGATAATGTTTCAATTGCGCATTAAAAATTACGAATTACGAATGCCCGTCACGGCAGATGCGGAAAACAGGGAACTCGTAGTTCGTAATTTTTATTTAATTCGTTTTCCAGCCGTACCCATTTAATTCAGGGATGGGGCAATGATAGATGCTGGCGCCGATTTCTAGGGCGTTACGCAAAAATCGGTAATCAATTTTGAGCGCGTCTATTTCTGACCGGTCGAAATTGGACAGGTCGATAATCCAACCAGCCGGTATAAGGGGCAAAAACTGACCAGGCTGGTCAGGGTAAAAATGGCGGCGACTACGAGGGCGACGATCCCGATTGTACCGTTAAAATACAGAAAAGCGGCCACGGCGGCGATAAGCAGGCGAATAATGCGGTCGGCAGAACCCATGTTCTTGATCATAGTAAATTGATTGAAGGGTGAAAAAAATGTTGCGTCAGTGTGGCAGGCGCTCGCGGGCATAACCATAGACCCATGTGCCGGCAATAGCGCTTAATAAAGTGACTATAATAACGAAAGCGCCTGCGCCGATTTGCGCGAACAGTGGTCCCGGACAAGCGCCGGTCATTGCCCAGCCAAGCCCAAAAATGACCCCGCCGATAATTTGGCCCCAGTTGAATTTTTTCGGGTGAAACTCCACCGGTTCGCCGTAGATCGTCCGTACGTTGAAACGTTTGATCAGCCAAACGGAAAGGGCACCGATTACCACACCTGTTCCGATGACGCCATACATGTGGAATGACTGTAGCCGAAACATTTCCTGGATGCGAAACCAGGAGACAATTTCGGCTTTTACAAAAGCGAGGCCGAAAATTACCCCGACGGCGGTGTATTTGAAATTGTACCACCATGGATGCTGTAGGTGCGACTCATTGATACACATGGTATCGAGGGAACGGACTTCAAAATCGGTATCCGTCCGCGTAGCCGGGTCATTGGGGAGGGTAGTCGGGAATGTTTTTACGTCAGCCATTTTGTTTGCGCAGCGTTTTTTAGCAAAGAATAGACAAGCAGGAGGATCATAGCGCCAGGATATGCGGCAGGATCAGGTTGGCCATGATAAAGCCCCCGACCATAAAAGAAATAGTGGCAATCAGCGACGGCACTTGCAGGTTCGATAACCCCATGATCGCGTGTCCGCTGGTACAACCACCGGCATACCGCGAACCGAACCCCACTAAAAAACCGCCTATAACCAGCATAATGAAACCGCGGAGTGAGAAAAGTTGTCCCCAGGAAAACAACTGAGCGGGCACCATGCCACTGTAATCCGTGATGCCGTAGTGTTGGAGTTCGACCGCCAGTTGTGGTGCGACTTTGACGGGAGCCGGATTGGCCAGCAGGGTAGCGGCAATAATGGCTCCGACGACAATACCTGCGGCAAAAAAGAGGTTCCACTGTTCTTTCCTCCAGTCGTACTGAAAAAAAGTGATGTTGGCCGGTAGGCAGGCAGCGCAGGCGTGGCGCAGATTGGCCGATAGCCCGAAGTGTTTGTTGCCCAGCAGCAGCAGCGCTGGTACGGTAAGTCCAATAATTATACCCGCCGGCCACCAAGGCCAAGGTTGAGAGAGTAATTCCATATTTATACAGTGATTTTGTCAACAAAGATGGCCGCATCGCCGCGAGTGGCTGCGTGACTTTTATCACGATGGGGCATTTTAATACGTGTAGTTCAAAACCAGGTTGTAGAGCGACAGGTCTACTTTGTTGATGACATACTTTTTATCGCCATAGATATCTCCCAGGCGACCTTTCCAGACGTAGAGGAATTGTGCTTGCAAGCCCTTGCCTACCCCACCAAAGACATAATGTACATCCAAATTGACTTGCTGGAATGCGGGGAATGCATATTTATTCAGTGCGTGATTCTTTACATCGGGCAGGTAGAAATGACCGTAAGCGACCTCGAAGCGCAGTTTTTGGTGTTTCGATTGCCAGTTTACCCGACCGGTCACCGCATGCGAGTCGCCACTGCCTTCTATGCGTTCGCGGGGCATGTAGGTATAAAATGGCTCACGACCCCATTCGCGGGGCGACAGGAATCGCCCGTCGCCGGTAATGCGCGTATATGCTGCCAGCGCCTGCCAATCGCCCCATTCCCATCCGGTCTGCACGCTGACCGTGTTGGATTGGCCACCTGGTTGGATATAGGTTTTGGCATCCTCTTTATTGCCACCGAACGCTAACGCGTCCTGGTGCGCTACCTGTATGCCGCCATGCAGTGTATGGTTATTTTTGAATGGATACACATAATCTGCCTGGACAAAGGCGGTGTTGATAATATTTTCCACGTATTGATTCCAGACCTGAATTTTGGTATGTTTTGCTATTTTGCGGGTAATGCCCACAATTCCGACGCCTGTACTGCGCAAGTTTTCGGCATAACCGCTACCGGTGCCATCCGGGTTCAGACCTTTCGGATACACACCGATGGATGCGCCGATGCCATACCATGTTACGGTACCGCGCGGTGAAATTTTCCAAAGCCAGCCGCCCTCAATTTTGGTATGTTTAAGATCATTGCTTTCGACCCATAGACCGGATTCGGCGTTGGGACGCATCCGTCCGTCCTGGTAATTGATAAATGGCGTTTGTACCGATTGTTGCCCGATGGTCAGGCGCGATTGTTTCCATTGATACCGCAACCAAAGCGCTTCCATACGATGGATATCCGTGCGATTGTACGGGTTCGTCACGTCGAATAAACCGATTTCATACCGATTGGTCGCCCCGGTAAGCGGATCCTTCGCGCCCAGATCGGAAGAGTTGAGGTTGTAGATGAACATACCGCCGATTCCGACACTGAATCCGTGCCAGGGTGCCGAACTAAAATGCAGTCCGCCGCCCGCTGCCAGTGCATGGTAGTCAGACAAGCCGGGAGCATTATCGGTGGCCATAAAAAAACTCCGCAAACTACCGCTGAAATGACCTTGCTTAAAGGCGGTCGTTACGCTCGTCACCCTGGCAGGCGATGTGTCAGCGGGTGAAATTGCCAGACCGGGAAGCGCCTGGGCCCATAGCCCGGTAAGTTGAAATATGGAGCCTGCCAGGAGCAGCGCGATTCGTTTCATGTGTCGAAACCCTTACGATGGATACTGCCCGATACCACCCGAAAGATTGCGCACATCGAAACCCAGCTTGTGCATTATTTTACAAGCCTGTCCGCTGCGGTTGCCACTGCGACAAAACACAAAGTAGGTGGCGTCTTTATCGAGCAGTTGGACTTTCTTGGCGAAGTTGAGCGAAAGAAAATCGATCTGAAGTGCGCCCGGGATGGTCCCGCCGGCAAACTCTCTCGCCGTCCGCACATCCAGCAGCACCGCATTGGGCGACTCCGCCAGTTGTTGTTTGAACGCGCGGCCGGGCAGATCTACATTATGGGTGGATGTACTTTTTTCGGCGGTAACAACGGCCGCAGCGGCTTCGCCGAATATTTTACTAAAAAATGAATTCAGTGACATGTATGCATTGTTTAAATGAGTGGAAAATAAGAAGGTCAAATAACGGACGCCCGACCAAGGCTAGCAACGTTGGAGCTCTCCGAGGTCGAAATTCCTTGAGTCAACGACAGTGCTCTTTGGGGGTTGGGGGTGGATCAAGCGAAAACCAAAATCCCCCCTTTGTAGACACCTTCCTGAAAAAACTTCCTCCATCCTACAGTAACGTACTTGGACAGACATAATCCGACACCTTGAACTGTTCGGTTTCTTTTATGGCCTTAAAACCGCCGATGACATCTATTAAATTGTCATAGCCGCGCGCCCGCAGAATACTGGCAAAAATCATGGAGCGGTAGCCGCCGGCACAGTGTATATAAGTCGTTTTGTCCTTTGGCAGTAGCAGCATGGATGCGTTGATAGAATCCAGCGGCGCATTTTCAGCCCCCCGCACGTGTTCGCTGCGGTATTCACTTTGCTTGCGCACATCAAAAACCGGCGTTTCAGGACGGGTTTTCAGGACACTGGCCAATTGATCAGCGGTGACGCGTTGGATCTGATCGACTTCCATGCTGGCTTTTTGCCAGGCTTCGAAACCGCCTTCCAGGTAACCGATGCAATAATCATAACCGACACGCGCCAGCCGCGTCACTACTTCTTCTTCGCGGCCCGCATCGGTGACGAGCAGGATTTGCTGTTTGATATCGGGGATCATCGCACCTACCCAGGGAGCGAAATTGCCATCGATGCCAATATTGATCGCGTTGGGGATGAATCCTTCCGAAAACACCTGCGCATCCCGCGTATCGAGTACCAGTGCATCGGTTTCATTGGCGGCCGCTTCGAAAGCGCGCGGCGACAAAGCGTGGGTGCCCCGTTTGATCACTTCGTCGATCGGGTCGTAGCCTTGTTTATTCATGGCAACATTCAGCGGGAAATAGGCCGGCGGTGGCATGAGACCGGTAGTTACTTCCCGTACGAATTCCGCCTTGGTCATATCGGCGCGCAAGGCGTAGTTGGTGCGTTTTTGGTGGCCGAGGGTATCGGTGGTTTCTTTTGCCATGTTTTTGCCGCAGGCTGATCCGGCACCATGGGCCGGATATACAATGACATCGTCGGGCAGGGGCATTATTTTGCTGTGCAGGGAGTCAAAAAGCGTTTCCGCCAGTTGCTCCTGGGTCATGTGCGCGGCTTTTTGCGCCAAGTCGGGCCGACCCACATCGCCGATAAAAAGCGTATCGCCCGAGAACAGGGCTTTTTCCCGACCGTGCTCGTCGAGCAGCAAAAAACACGTGCTTTCCAGGGTATGACCGGGCGTATGCAGGACGCGGAACGTCAGTTTGCCTACTTTGAATTCTTCCCCGTCTTTGGCAATATGCGCGGCAAAAGATGGTTGGGCGGTCGGACCATAGACGATTGTAGCACCCGTTTTCTGTGCCAGATCCAGGTGGCCGCTCACGAAGTCGGCGTGAAAGTGAGTTTCGAAAACGTACTTGATTTTGGCACCGTCTTTCTGGGCTTTTTCCAGGTAAGGCGCTACTTCCCGCAGCGGATCGATGATGACTGCTTCGCCGGCACTTTCAATATAATAAGCACCTTGCGCCAGACAGCCAGTATAGATTTGTTCGATTTTCATGTGTTGAATATTTGAACGTGATGATTTGAATTTGATACCACAAAGGTGGGGGCAGGCGCAGCTGTGAACGCGTGACTTGTGTCACATCCGGCGATGTTTTCGATTATTTTTTTAGTGCCCCAGCGCAGCCGCTGCGGTAGCCGGATGGAAGTATAGCTCCTTTACTAAAATGTAAATACCCATCACGAGCACAAACCAGCCGAACCCTTTTTTTAGTTTTTCTCCATCCACACTGCGACTGAGCCGATTGCCGATAAATATACCGACGATAGCCAGTGTGGTAACCGTCCCCAATAGCGTCCAGTCGAATGTGTAATGCGCCAGATCGCCGGTGAAGCCAATCAGCGATTTTGCGGCAATGATCAGCAGCGAAGTGCCTACGGCCTGTTTCATCGGTAGTTTACTGAATAATACCAGTGCCGGAATGATCAGGAATCCACCGCCCGCACCCACCAGGCCGGTCAGTAATCCCACGACTGCGCCTTCTCCCAGGATCATCGGATAATTGAATTTTTGCGGTCCGGCATTTGCTGCTTCCGCGCCGGGTTTTTTACTGCGGATCATGGAATAGGAAGCAAATACCATCAAAATGGCAAAAATTCCCATCATCAGCATGGCCTTCGAGACCACAAAATTGCCCAATTCAAACACCGGGTTGGGAATGATGGGCACCAAAAACGCGCGGGTGACATACACCGCCAGGATTGCGGGGGTACCAAAAATAAGGGCCGTTTTCAGGTTGACCAGTCCATCCCGGTATTTGGGGATCGCGCCTACCAGACTGGTAGATCCGACAACAAAAAGCGAATAAGCCGTAGCCAGCACCGGTTCTACGCCAAAGAGATAGACGAGTACCGGCACCGTAAGAATACTGCCGCCGCCGCCGATCAGTCCAAGCGAAACGCCAATGAGTGCAGAGGCCAGATAACCTGTGATTTGCATAATTCGAAATATTGCTTTGCTGAAATGAGCTAGCAAAGGTCGGATCGGCAGCAGGCAGGGCGGTGTGATATTTATCACGACCGTCAAAAAATACCCCACAGATTCGGGCGCTTATAAAAAACAGCAGGATCAAGCGCCCGCCATTAAAGTTTTAAAATCTCGATTCCGTTTTTCACCAGGCGAACTTTACCGGATTCGGCCAGTTTTTTCATCAGTCTGGAAATTACCTCCCGGGAGGAATTGAGCTCCTGCGCGATCTGCGTATTGGTAATTTTCAGGATAGGGGTATTCAGCGCCTGCCGGTGGCGGCGCAGGTAAAATTCCAGTCTTTCATCCATATTCTGAAACGCGATATGATCGATCGTTTCGAGCAGTTCTTCGTAGCGTTTGCGGTACGTGTCTACCACAAAGTGATACCAGGTGCGATACGTGCGCATCCAGTTTTCGGTTGCATCGACCGGAACCATCAAAATGACTGTATCCGTGACGGCTTTGGCGGTAACGGAACTGGCCCGGAACGTCCGATCGCAAATCAGCGAAAGAGCGCATCCATCGCCGGGATACAGGTGGTACATGAAAAACTCGTTGCCCTCTTCATTTTCCCGGTACAGTTTGACCAGTCCTTCCAGCACGAGCATGGTGTGGCGGATATTTTGACCGCTTTGCAATAAAATTTGGCCGGCTTCCGCCTTTACAATGCGGCCTTTCTCTTGTAGTTCCAGTTGCAGACCTTCTTCAAGATCAGGGAACAGCTGGCGGTAGTTTTCCATATTTAAAGACTTTTAGTAGGCGGATGCAAGTTTCAAATGCAATCGTTCTAGGTTTTATAAGAGCGCATTGGTAGAATTCAGTTGGCGATAAAAACCCAAGTGATTTTCGAGGTCTGTTGTTTAGATTTTCTTGCACTGATTTAACAAATTTTTCGTCCAGTTCTTTGAGGTTTTGTTTCTCAGGTACCTGTCCGCTCTTTCATTATTTGCTGGCGAAAGATATGACAACGTGGGCAGTTGTAGTAACTCAAAACCCAAAACTCAAAACCCAAAACTCCCTTAACTGCCCAAGCCCGACATATTTCCCAACTTTTTTGTAGCCTGAAAACCTTACTTTTGTGGTTGGCATTTACGGAAACCTGTTTTCTTAAGGTGTTACTTACAAAAAAAGAGTTATTGCTTGCACTATTCTATTCACGGCACAACTCATCACTCATCACACATAACCATAAAAAGGATGCTAGATTTTCGCCATATACGTTTGTTGTTACCGGTTTTGGTCGTCGCTGGTTTGTTGTACACCGCCTGCCGGAAGACTGATTTTCAGGATGCTGAAATCGGGGGCCATACTTCAGAATTCGCGTTTCCGCTGTTCACGACCACCTTGAATCTGGAGGATTTGATGTTTAAAGTGCTCAACGACACGTTGTCGAACGACACGCTGATCGTCAATCCCGACAACACGATGACGCTTATTTATACCGGTGATGTGGTGGAAAAACCGGCCAAAGATATTTTTAAATTCCTTGAAACCGGTATTGTGCCGCTCACGGACACCGTTATTTCCTATCCTTTGGATGCCCCGAATGGCGTGATTATCAAAGAGGCGCTGCTCAAGAGCGGCACGTTTCAGGTAATCGCATTCAATTCTCTCCCAGAACCAGTGACGGGCTATGTGCTAATTCCGCAAATGATCAAGGACGGGCAGCCGTTCAAGGCCAATTTTTCGCTGCCTGCCGCCAATGGTAACTTCTGGACTTCCGCGCAAATAGATGTGAGTAATTACGCACTGATAACGGGTAGCAACGAGTTGCTGTTCCGCTATTATGCCTATAAGGCCGACGGGACACGCATCGTTCTCCCGCCCACATCTATCGGACTGCCGGGGATCGGGGTGACCTATTCCGCCCTGCAATTTTATAATCTGGTGGGCTACTGGGGTTTTTCTTCCTATCCACTGACGCGCGACACGATTGAAATCGACATCAACCAAACGCAACTGGACGGCAGTGTAACGATCAAAAACCCGAAAGTAACCCTGCAAATCAGCAATTCCTGGGGTTTCCCGACGCGGGGTGAGATCAAATACATGAGTTTTATCGGCCAAAACGGCGAAGAATATCCGCTCACCAGTACGGCGTTCAGCCGCGATAGTTTTGACTATATCGACTTCAATTATCCGTCGATCACCAACAATGAACTGGGCCAGACCAAATACACCTACGTTACGCTTGATTCGTCCAATTCTAATATTGCCGAGATTTTCAATTCCCAGCCGACGCGGCTGATCTATGAAGTAGAAGGTATTTCCAATGCGCAGTTAGACCCGGATATCATTGGTTTTCTAACCGACAGCAGTACGATCAAACTGGGTATCAAAGTAGAACTGCTACTGGAAGGCGCCGCCAAAAACTTTGGTGCCGACCAGACGATCGACCTGGATTTCGGCGAATACAGTTCGCTGGATACCGCCAGCATCGAAGCGGTCGAGTTCAAGTTGGTGTCGGAAAATGGCACCCCGATTTCCACTTCCCTGCAATTGTTTTTCCTGGATGATGCCGGCAATCGCATTGACTCTTTGTTCGATGGAGGGCCGAAATTTATCATTCAATCGCCACCGGTTAAAGTAGACGGTACCGCTGACGGCAGCAAGCGCACCGAAACGCTGATCCCCATGTCGGCTGCGCGTTTCGATCGCATCCGCCGCGCCAAAAAAGCATTTTTGCAGACGGCATTTACCACCGCCGGCGACGGTACGGTACCGGTAAAACTGCTGGCGAACAATACGACTACTGTGAAAATGGGGATCAAGGTGAAGAAGCGGTTCGAGTGATTGCGGTAACCGAAAACTTGTCTTTTGGTAGTTTCGAAAACCAACAACGATCGTAATATAATATAGCCACAATATTTTTACAGGCGCATTGAAAGCCGCCAGTCAGGTTCTCCTGGCTGGCGGCTTTTTTGTGTTTGCCTGGGTTGAGCGCTAAATATTTTGATAAAAACCGGCTCCTTTTTCCTTGAAAAAATATTTTTTGTAGAATACAAGATATTGATATTGAATAATTTATAGAAATAATAACAAGTCGGATTAGATAAATCGCATGTAAAAAAAGCCGCGTTGCTGTCCAAACCCATCCGGCGCTTCCATCTCACCTTTGGGCTTTTATTAGTGGTAAATGCAAATGGCCTGACCGGCTTAGCCTGTTTTGTCGTGTGCAGGTTGCTGCTTTTTAATCAACGTGATTGGAAAGGGATTTCCGAAAATTTTATGAAAAAAATAGTTACAATGAAACAGTTCTACCAGAGTTTTCTGCAAGCTATGTTTGGCTTAGCGCTTTTAGGCGCGGCAGGTACAATGTTTTTTAGCAGTGGTCAGGAAGCATCGAAAGGTGCGATCGCCGCTATTGCCGCCACTGCGCGAACCTTTGAGATTCCCATTTTAATCTTGTTGATTATGTGCGGATTACACCATTTCATCCGTACATTTCTCAGACCGCTTTTACGAAAATTGAGACCTTGTTATGCACCTGCGGACTTCAGGGCTATTTTCCTGAGAACCCGTACGGCAACACTGCCTTATTGCATACTTCTCCTGTTATCGGTGGCCTTTTCGGCAAGCCTTCTGGGGCAGTCGGGAACGGCCTTTCGTGATTTTAACGGGAATGGCCTAAAGAACGGCGCTGAACCGGGGGTTAAAGGCATCATTGTCAAACTCTATATCAATGCAGCATCTCCTCAGCAAGACCAACTAATCGGCGAGACAGTGACTGCTGCCAACGGTACTTACGACTTTACCGTATCGGTGATTAGCGGGCGAGCTGCCAATCCGGGCGAGAACGCCCGGGTCGAGTTCGAGATACCTACTTCCTTCGAATGTGATGTAGCATCTGATGCTGACTTTACGGGTGCTGGTGCCAGTGTCTACGGCAGCAGTGTGCAATTTGTTACTGGCCCACAAAGCAACATCAACTATGGCCTCAACTATCCCGGCCAGTGGGCACCCAATCCCAACCCCTTAGTCATGTTGCCCTGCTATGCTTTTGGTGATCCAACTTTGCCAGGCAGTTCTGCAACCAATGCGCCATCATTCATCTCGTTTAATTTCTTGACCACTGGTGTACCGTTTCCGAACAGTGGTTCAAACGGCATACCAGCCACCAATGGCGGTGACGCTGGTGTGCCACTCCCCAATATGTTGGCGACAATCGGAGAGGTAGGGGCGCTGTATGGCGTTGCTTTTTCGAAGCAATCGCAAAAAGTATTTACTTCGGCCGTGTTGCGCCGCCATGCTGCGTTTGGCCCTTTAGGCCCTGGCGGCATTTACCTGATAGATCCATTCTCGGGAGCAGCCGACAAGACCACAGATTTTCTCGATTTGGATGCCATTGGTATCTTTACCTACAACCACTCCAATACCCATCCTTTCCCTGGGACGGGCCAATATCCGGCCAACCCGGGTAACAACACCACCCCGGCTTGCAAAGCCCCTTTCGATTACATCGGCACGAGCGCAGAGCGCGGATTGCCTGCCGCTGTAAATGCCCCTAGCACGGACTATGCCGCAGGTGATCAGGTCGGCAAACTGTCGTTGGGCGATATTGACATCTCGGACGATGGTCGCTACCTCTACGTGATGAATCTGTACGACCGCAAGATCTATGAGATTGATTTGGTGGACCCGATCAACCCACAAGCGCCTACGGCAGCCAATAAGGCTACACGGGTGCGCAGTTGGGATGCCCCCGATCCTGGCACTGTGTCCAACCAAGGGGAACACCGCCCCTGGGGCCTGAAATACTATCGCGGCAAGATATATGTCGGGTTGGTGTTATCGGGCCAAGACGCAAATGGTAATGTGGTAGGCCCTGTCACTGGAACGAATACATCTAACACAATCGGCACGTCACTTCGAGGCTATGTGTATGAACTTAATCCGGGTACCGGGAGCTCCATAAAAAGATTGGACTTTTCTTTTAACTACGGCCGCGAGCGCCCATGGATTCCATGGGGCTGGTCCAGAAACTCCAGCCTCAGCCGTTACTTCTCAGGGTGGGATGGATGCTGTGGAAGCCAGAACGAGCGGGAATGGGCCGAGCCGATCATTGCAGACCTGGAGTTTGACGATACTGGCAATTTGTTGGTTGGCATCATGGACCGCAAAGGCGATCAGTATGCCATTGACAACAATGACTACTCGGGCACCTTGAGGGATTATGAATACGCCTCGGCAGGCGAATTGCTGCGGGCCGATGTTAGCCTTGTCGGGGCCGATTGTGTTTACAATATCATCACTAAGCCGGGTTCGACGGATTATTACGACGACAACGGTGCCCACCCAGAATCTTCACAAGGCCCACTGGCCGTATTGCCTGGTGAAAATCAGGTGGTGGCTGTTTGGCTTGACCCAATTTGGATTCGCTCCGGCGGCATACTTCGCTACGACAATGAAACTGGTGCTAAGGTAGGTGGTTCTGCGTATGAGGTTTTCGATGACCGGGCAGAAACGCTGAACGGCAATAGCAGTGCTACCCCCAGCAAGGCGAATGGTCTGGGCGATGTAGAACTGAGCGGAACAGCTGCGCCCATCGAAATCGGTAACCGTGTTTGGTCAGACTATGATCGAGACGGTATCCAAGATGGCGGAGAGCCGGGCATTGCTGGAGTTGAAGTGGAACTCTGGTCAGACAACAATATTCTGTTGGCGACTACAACCACTGGCCCCGATGGTACCTACTATTTCAACGAGGCTAACGTGCCAGATGGAGATGCCGTTACAGCCGGGAATCAACTAGGTATCCAGCCCTTCAAAAACTATAAAATATACATCCGAGCCTCACAATTTGGTTCGGGCCAAGCCCTACAAGGTTACACACCTACGCTGCAAGATCAGGTAGGTGTTGGCTTGTCGGATTATAGCGACAACGACGCTAGTGTTCAGGGGAATGGCGATCTTTTGATCAACTTCAGTACAGGAGCCTCGGGAGAAAACAACCACACCTACGATTTCGGGGTGATTCCTCCTGTGTACATCGGCTCTACGGTGTTCTATGACGTGAATAACGACGGCCTACAGAACATCACCAATCCGATGGAAACGGGTATCCCCAACGTAACCGTTCAACTGCTTTACGATGCGGACAACAGCGGGACGATCAACGGCTCCGAAACCACTCCGATCCTGAGTACCATAACCGATGCTTCTGGTAACTACCTGTTTAGCGGTTTGGTACCCGGCAATTACCAAGTGGTCATCCCCACCCCAGCAACTTGGGCACCTGCTTCTTCTGGTGTTGCTGTAACAGACGTGAACGACAACCAGCAAGACGGCGACGACAACGGTATCCAATCTGGTGGTGTCGGCACGGCGGTTTATTCGCCCATTATCAATTTGCAGCCCACACTCGAGCCAAGCGGTGCCGCAGAAAGCTTCCAAGGTGGTACGCAAGACGACGTTCGAGACGACAATGGCGACATGACCGTTGACTTTGGCTTTGTGCCGAACTTGTCTGTCGGTTCCACCGTCTTCAACGACCCGAACAACAACGGCGTCCAAGATTTGTCCAATCCGCTCGAAAGCGGCATTACAGGCGTGATCGTACAGCTCTACTTCGACTCGGACAACAACGGCTCCGCAGACCTGCTGGTAGGTACCACCGCCACCGACGCGAATGGCAACTACTTCTTTGGCAATCTGGTACCAGGCACCTACCAAATACTCATCCCGACGGCCAACATCCCGGCCTCTGCCCCGACCTCTTCGACCGGCCAAGATGTGGCAGACGCTATAGACGGCAATGACAACGGCGCGCCCGGCTCTGTGGCAGGAAAC
>JBBRDQ010000096.1:0-18156 GCA_038203695.1 Chitinophagales bacterium | reverse complement strand
GCTACGACCGCCAATGGCTGTTTTGGCCAAAACAACGGCGTTATCAATCTTACGCCTGATAACCTGAATCCACCCTATACGTTTACCCTCAACACCACCACCACAAATACCACCGGCAGTTTTACCAATCTTACCCCCGGTACGTACACTGCTGTTATCGTCGACCTATTGGGTTGCGACACGACGTTACAAATTGTAGTTACCCAACCGCAAGCACTCGTCACTACAGCCACGGTCCAACAGAGTATAAGTTGTTTCGGCGGCAACAACGGCCGGATCGCGACCAGCGTTACTGGCGGGACAGGGCCTTACACCTATACATGGAGCGATGCGGCGGCACAAACCACCCCGATTGCGCAGAATTTAGTGGTTGGTAATTATGTGGTAACCATTACCGATGCCAGCAATTGCACGACAACCGCCTCGGCAACCCTCACCCAGCCAACTGATCTGACGCTGGCTACGATCGTTACCAATGCCAAATGTTTTGGCCAACCATCCGGCGCGGTCTTGGCTAATGGAACCGGTGGAACCGCTACCTATCAATACAAATGGAACAACGGCCCTGCGACACCGAATAACCCGAACCTGACCGCCGGCACCTACACCGTTACGCTGACCGATACCAATGGATGTACGGAAAGCAGTACCGTAGTGGTCAATCAACCGGTTGCGATTACCGCTAGCATTGCTACCACGCCGCCTTTGTGTACTGACGGCACCAATGGCAAAGCGATCGTGACGCCCGGCGGTGGAGCGGGTGGTTTTACGTTTAAATGGAGTGATCCGGCGCAACAAACTACGGCTACTGCGAGCAACCTGGGTCCGCAAACCTATTCCGTTACGATTACCGATGCGAATACCTGTACGCTGGTGCAAACGGCTACATTGACCAATCCGCCTCTTTTGGGCGTTACCATTACCGCGTCTATGCCGCTGTGTAATGGCAGTGCCGATGGAAAATTGACGGCAGCAGGTGCCGGAGGTGCTGGCGCATATACTTATAAATGGAGCGATGCCGGCAGCCAGTCTACTGCCATTGCCACGAATCTGATAGCCGGCGCTTATACGGTAACGGTGATGGATCAAAACGGCTGCACGGGCACGGGCGGCCTTACGCTGGTTGAACCGGCGGTTTTACAGATCACCCCAACCGTAACCGATGTAAATTGCTTCGGTATGGCCACTGGTCGCATTGCGATTGTTCCAGCCGGCGGCACCGCGCCTTATAACTACAAGTGGAGCAGCAGCGAAACAACGCAAAACCTGAGTAATAAAACAGCCGGTACCTACACGGTGACTGTAACGGACAGCAAGGGCTGCACCACCACCATGAGCAAACCAATTGGGGAGGCACCTGAAATCATTGCAACCGCACAGCCTGTAGCGGTGAAATGTTTCGATGGAAGCGACGGCACCATTACGCTGACCGTCAACGGCGGTTTCCCGGCCTATAATACCGCCTGGACAGGGCCCAATAATTTTACAGGGAACGGATTGATGCTCAATAACTTACGCGCAGGTACCTATACCGCCGTTGTCAGCGACAATGTCGGCTGCGCTAAAACATTGAGTGTTCCGATGGACCAACCGGCGACGGCTTTAGCACTCACTTTGCCGGCTATTTCGGACACGATTTGTTTTCTGGGGACGGATGGTACTGCCACTGTTTCGGCATCCGGCGGCACCACACCGTACGCTTACCAATGGAATATCAATAATATTACCACTAAAACGGCAACCGGACTCTCTTCCTCCGTGTATGAAGTAACGGTATCCGATGCGCAAGGCTGCACGCAACAAGCAACGACCTTCGTGCAACAACAACCGGAGTTATTTGGATTTGCTTCCGCTGAAAAACCGCGTTGCTTTAATGGAAGCGATGGTTCTGCCGCGGTGATTGTGGTCTTTTATGCCGCCAACGAAGCGAATCTGAACGCATTTAGTTATACCTGGAATACAACGCCGGTGCAGAATACGATCCAGGCTACCGGTCTGGAAGCCCTGAAAATGTATACGGTCACGCTTACCGATGCGCTGGGCTGTACCGCAACCGCAACGGCAACCGTTGGTAACCCGGAGCCCCTGGAAGCGGTCATCGGAGATAACAAAAGTCTATTGTGCAAGGGAGATGCAACCGGCTCGTTACTGGCAGCAGGATCGGGTGGCACCCCACCCTACAGTTATTTGTGGAGTCCTGGAACGAGCAATGCAACGGATTCTTTGGCGCAAAATCTGGCCGCCGGCACCTATCGGGTCACGGTGACCGATGCGCGCGGTTGTCCCGCGACAACCACTGCCAATGTTACAGAGCCAACCAAACTGCAATCCGGGTTCACACATACCGACGTATTGTGTTTTGGCCAAAGCAATGGCACGGCTAAAATATTACCGTCGGGAGGCACCCCACCCTACGCTTACATCTGGTTTGCCGGACCCATCACGCAGGAAGTTAAAGACCTGCCGGCCGGTTTTCACGGATTGACCCTGACGGATGCCAATGGTTGTCGCGTGATCGATTCCGTCAGCATTCGTCAGCCGGCCACGCCCGTGCAGGGCACTGCGCTGGTGCAGGATGCCCGCTGTTTTGGCAGTCAGAATGGCCAGATCACCATCACGGGTGCAGGGGGGACGCCACCGTACCGGTACGCCTTGGATAATGGAAACTGGAATGGCTCGCCGCTGCAAATCGGGCTTTCCGCCGGCAACTATATTCCGAAAGTAATGGATAAAAATGGTTGTGAAATAAGCCTGGCCACCGTACTGGTACAACAATTACCGGCAGTTACCGTCGATCTGGGGCCAGACTTTACGATTGAATTGGGCCAGGATACCCAGTTACTGGCCCAGGTAGGCAATGCAATGGGACTGGTTTCTTATCAATGGAATGCGAAAGACAGCGTCTGGTTGAGTTGCCTGGATTGCTCCAATCCGTCGGTATACGACTTGTTGCGGGCGCGTTACTTCACAGTTGAGGTAGTAGACGCTATGGGTTGCAGTGCCTCCGATCAAATTTTGATCAATGTAGAAAAACCGCGTCGCATCTTTGTGCCAACCGGCTTCTCTCCCAATAACGATGGTATCAACGATCTTTTATTGGTGCACGGGCAGAAAAATGCCCGGATCGTAAAATTCCAGGTGTATGACCGCTGGGGAGAATTGGTGTACGAAGGAGGCGATTTTCAGCCGAATGATCCCGCGATTGGCTGGGATGGTAATTTCCGGGATGGTGCGCTTGATCCTGGTGTGTTCGTGTGGATCGTGGAGGCAGAATACCTGGATGGCGAACGGGAAATATTTAAAGGCAATACCACACTGATCCGCTAAATAACCTGCACTTATAATATAGAACAGGCGCCCTCAGATGATTCTGACGGCGCCTGTTCCATATTGTTGGCTGTCTATTCCTTGACCACTTTGGTCATACTGCGCTGTCCGTCACTGAAGTATAGTTCCAGAAAATACATACCCGCTGCTAACTGGCTGGTATTCAATGGTATATCACTACATTCTGTTTGCTGAACCACCATTTTGCCATACAAATCATACAGACGTACTTGCTCGACCGGCTGGCCATTGGTGACCTGAACATGGAGCACATCTTGGAAAGGATTGGGCGTGACAAAGGTTACCTGATTTGAAATTTCATGCGTTGGCGTGATCGCTGCGCAATTCGCATAGGGCGATTGATACGTCAACTGATCATTGCTGTATTTGCATAAGGTACGTCGCGGGCCGTCCAGCGCCAGTCTGTCGGGCTCATCTAAAAAGAAATGTTCATAGGTCAGATAAGACGGTTCGTTGTTGGTTGGGTAGCAGATACCGCTAACAGCCCCGATTCCTTCCAGCACGATTGTTTTGTAAAGCACCGTAGGATAGGTACGGTACAGCCGTTGAAATCGGAGGTCATGG
Source organism: Chitinophagales bacterium (assembly GCA_038203695.1). GTDB lineage: Bacteria > Bacteroidota > Bacteroidia > Chitinophagales > Saprospiraceae > M3007. The sequence continues at coordinate 14,244 of JBBRDQ010000096.1, read as the reverse complement.
CCATTCACGGCCATTGTTCCGATACTATCTACGTGATAATAAACCAGCGGCAACATCGGATCTACAGTCACCGCAATAATTCCCCCAACGGTCAGGGAAAAATCATATTGCCGGTGGAACTGGTTGTCGCTGCCCCACACCCAGATTGTATCGCCGGTTTGTCTTACGATGCGCACATTGCTGTAAGTATTCCCGGAGTTTACGTTCGTGCGTTGCCGCCGCATTTTTTGAGCCGTAAAACCACCAACCAACGTGTCACCCGTAATTTGCGCCACTTCAATGCTTGGTCCGGTAAAGCTACTGTAATAGTCATTCGTCCAAACAGGATGTTCTGTGAACCAGCTTTGAGCCGGAACAACACCTGCGGTGCATATAAAAATACAGGAAAGGAGAACGTGTTTCATGGTCTGAATTTTATGTAGAATAACGAAGGAAAGGTCGCTATTTACTTAAAATTCGTAGGTTAATTATGCTTAACAACACGCGAAATACTGCTATGCCCATCGAAAAAACGCAGTTCCAGAAAATAGATGCCGGCTGCTAACTGGCTGGTATTCAATTGCATAACAGGCGGTTGATCCTTTTGCAGCAGCATGATTTTGCCGGTTATATCCAGTAAACGCACTTGTGGGATCGACTGATTTTCAGATACTGTCACACGAAGTACCTCCTGAAAGGGGTTCGGACTGATTACCGGCTGCGCTTCGGAAACTTCAGCAACCGGCGTTATGGAGGCACAGACCGACGCAAAAGTATGATACGTCAGTATATCGTTTTTATAGGTGCAAAGCAGCCATTGCGGGCCATCTACCGGCGATTCATCCGGTTCATCCAAAAAGAAATGCACGGCGGCAGGATAATTATCGGCGCCACACGCACCGGAGACGGCACCGATACCCTCCAGCACCAGTGCCCGGCAAACATCCGGGCCGTACAGCTGCCTAAAACGAATATTTTGAAAGCGCACACTCTGACCGTCTACTAACATGGTCCCTACAGCAGTGATATAATAGCGGATAATTTGCGTACTGTACTGTTTTTGTACATCCACACTATCGCCTACAGCCAAAGCAAAATCATACAGTGGATGGAATTGATTGTCGCTGCCCAGCGCCCAGATCGCCCCGCCAATCTGCCGTACAATGCGTACATCGTTGTTTATTGTACCCGACTGCATCGTGCGTTTGCGGACAATCTTTTGTGCGGAAACGCCATCTATGGTCGTATCGCCCACTACTTTGGCTACTTCGACACCGCTTCCGGCAAATCCAAAAGTGAAATAATTGGTCCAGACAGGATTATTGCCAAACCAGTTTTGAGCAAAGCATACCTGGGTTGTGGAAAAAAGAAAACAAGTGAAAAGGATGTGTTTCATGGCTAGTAATTTTAGTGAACTATGATTCCCAAACGGATCTATACATTGTCTACTACGAGCATCCATTTTATTATTTCTGTCAGCCGGGGAAAATCCGCGCAATCCGTTCAATCCTGCCGCTACGGGGAATCCTACTGCTATCGGAAATACATCAATATAGCGCCAAATGCCGTAATGAGCAGCGCCAACACCGTGGCCATGCGAATAGAATAGCGCATGTGCCGGATAAACGATTCGATTTCGTTTTTGAATTGCGGGTACTTGGGCAAGATTTCCGCCTCGAGTTTCTGCCGGTTGAAGATATGCGATGCGCCAAACTCCACGCGATTGCGGACGAGAATACCGTATAATTTGAACACCTTGGCCCGAAAATACAGATTGACAAACAGCATCGCCACAAACAGCCCGATTACAATGGAAATAAGCAGCGTGTACATACGATTATAATTTAGTCTTTAGCCTCGCGTCGTTTCATTTCGTCGCGGATACGGGCGGCCATTTCATAATCTTCGGCCTCCAATACCTCTTGCAAGCGACGTTGCAGCGCTTCGTGCGAATAGGTTTCGATGGCGTTGTCATCCATATTGGCGGGCGTCGACGATATACCGATCTTGCCACCTTCGCCATCTTCCTGATCTTCCAGCACCACACCAGCGGCTTCCAGGATAAAGTCATAAGTATAAATCGGGCACTCGAAGCGCACTGCCATGGCAATCGCGTCCGAAGTGCGGGAATCTATTTCATATAAATCGCCGTTGCGTACACAGACCAATCGGGCGTAAAAAATACCGTCCAGTAAATTATTGATAACCACTTCTTTTAATTGAATATCAAAAGTGTCGAGCGCACTTTTAAACAGATCGTGGGTGAGTGGCCGGTTGGGCGTCATGCGCTCCATCGCCACGGCAATTGCTTGCGCTTCAAAACTGCCAATAACAATCGGCAACCGGCGTTGACCGCGGTTTTCGCCCAATACCACCGCATAATTGTGGGATTGGGTCATGCTATGGGATAAAGCGACTATATCAAGTTCAATACGTTTCATTGCGTAAGGTTTTGATTGCTAAAATGGGGCTGCAAAAGTAAAAAACGTCTGCACAAATTTAAGGTTGATTTATACCTCAAACAACAAAAAAACGGTCCTACAGTTCGCAAAAAGAGCGTGCCGCCTTTCGACGTACGCTCTTTTGGTTTAAGTTCGGTAAAGATACTGCTTTTAATTAGCCGCTTTATATTTTTTAAGGGCTTCATTGAAACGAGGTACGACTTCAAACAGATCGCCAACTACCCCATAGTCTGCCGCTTTGAAAAAGGGCGCTTCCGGGTCTTTATTGATCACGACGATTACTTTGGAATTATTCACCCCCGCCAGGTGCTGAATCGCGCCACTGATACCGATCGCGATATACAGGTTCGGACGAATGGCAATCCCGGTCTGTCCCACGTGCTCGTGGTGCGGGCGCCAGTGACTGTCGGCCACCGGACGCGAACAAGCGGTCGTGGCACTCAATGTTGCCGCCAGGTCTTCGACCATGCCCCAGTTCTCCGGACCTTTCATACCCCGGCCCGCTGAAACGACCACCTCCGCTTCCGGCAATGGTACGATCCCTTCCTGGATTTTGACTTCTTTCACCGTGATACGGCCTTTACCCGCATTCGCAGTCACCGCTTCCGGTGCAACCGGACTGCCATTTGCCTCCGGGCGCACGGCGTTGCCCAGCAGCGAAAGCACTTTCACCTCGCTGGTAATGGCAAACTCCGCTACGGCTTTCCCCGAAAAAACGGATTTGGTAACGTGCAAATTGCCGCCATCCAGCGTCGGCAGGCCGTTTACGCCGGAAACCAATCCGGCTTTAAGCCGCACGGCTAAACGACCCGCAATGGCCTTACCAGTCGAAGTATGCGCGAGTACGACCACTGTTGCGCCGTTTTGTGTGGCTATATCCGCGATGGCAACCGTATAGGTCTGGCTGTCAAAATTATTTAAATCCGCCTGGGCGACGTTGAGCACCCGGGCAGCACCGTAACGGCCCAATTCGTCGGAACCTTCGACGTTGGTACCTAAAGTAAGGGCTGCACAAGTAGTACCCAGCATATCGGCTACTTTTTTGCCGTAGGTGACGGCTTCAAAAGCCGATTTTTTCAGATGTCCTTTGGGCGTTTCCGCAAAAACTAAAACCATGGAATGGAGAAGTTATGAGTTATAAGTTATGGGTTATCGGAGGTTTGCGATGCGCGCATCGCCTAAATAACCTTGGCTTCTTCGTGCAGCAAACGGACGAGTTCGTCCATTTGGTCGGGTTCGATGAGTTTTACGCCTGCTTTGGCTGGCGGCAGAGTAAATTTCACCGTTTTAGCCAGTTCCTCAAACGCGACCGGTTGTACTTCGGTCAACGGTTTGGTACGGGCGGTCATAATGCCGCGCATATTGGGAATGCGCTGTTCGGCCATGCCTTTAGCCGCACTGACCACAAACGGTGTAGCCACTTCCAGCACTTCTACCCCACCCTCGATGTCGCGTTCCAGCGTGGCCGTGTTACCGTTCAGGTCGAGTTTGGAGGCATAGGATACATAGGGCAAATCCAGGTGTTCGGCTACCATCGCCCCCACTTCAGAGCCGTTGTAGTCGATGGTTTCTTTGCCTAGAAAAATAATATCGAAGGCTTTGTCGCGGGCGTATTCGGCGATTTGCTGCGCTACGAAACCGGCGCTGACCGTATCAGCATTGATCCGCACTGCTTCGTCTGCGCCGATGGCCAATGCTTTGCGGATGGTCGTTTCGTTGGCAACCGGACCTACATTCAGGGCAACAACGGTGCCGCCGAGGGTTTCGCGCAATTCACAGGCCCGCACCAGCGCATACCACTCATCGTACGGATTCATGATATACTGGACGCCCGTGCCGTTAAAAGCCGTATTATCCGCGTTAAAGGTAATTTTCGCCGTCGTATCCGGCGTCTGGGTGATGCAAACTAATAATTTCATGGTAATCTATGAGATGGTTTGGCTAATCTAATTCGTGTACTTTTGTGGCGGGCAAAGGTAGCATTTGGCAACCATATTTATCAAAATAAAACAGCGAATATTCGCTAAAGTTTTAACGCCACCGTATTGATATGAGCAAACGAATTGAATATCTCCAACAACTGCTGGCCACTGCGCCCGATGATACGTTTGTGCTCTTTGCCTTGGCGAAAGAGTACGAAAATGCCGACAACCGCTCCCTGGCACTGGACTTTTACCAGCGGCTGCTAACGGTCGATCCCAACTACGTGGGACTCTATTATCACCTGGGCAAATTGCTGGAGCAGACGGACAAGCAAGACTCGGCGCTGCACGTGTATAAACAAGGCATGGAAGTCGCACGCAAAGCGGGTGATATGCACGCGCTTGCTGAATTAAATGGTGCCCGGCTGAATTTGGAGGACGAATAGTCGCGCCTCAACTCATTTGTTCGCGAAAATCACGTACAGAATTACAATCAGCACCACGGTCGAAATGCCCAGTACGATCAGAAACTTGCGGTTTTCGGCATTGTCTTTGACCTTTTGCTCTTGTTTGGTGAGTTTGTGTTTGGTTGACATAATACTTTTATATTGAAGATGTTATAATGTGTGTACCGGCTGCTGAAGCAGCCGGTACGGGTACGGATTCGTTTAACTCAATCCCTGTTCTTTAAAAATCCGGTTTAGCCAGCGCAGCATGCCGAACAACACACTTGCAGCAATCGCCAGCAGGATAAAATTGACCCAGAAGAAATTTCCTTTGTTGTCATATTGGTCCCACATAGTAGCCAGTACGCCACTTAGTTTATTGCCGATGGAAGTGGCCAGTTGCCAGCCGCCCATCATCAGACCGGCGATGTGACGCGGCGCCAGTTTGGACACCATAGAAAGTCCCATCGGACTCAGGCACAATTCACCGATCGTAATTACGCCGTAGGTACCAACCAGCCACCACACCGACGATTTCTCCCCGCCATTGTGACACACGACCACTGCGGCGATCATCACCAGGGTGGACAAGGCCGAAATAACCAGTCCCCAGCCTATTTTGCCCGGTGTGGTCGGTTCTTTGCCGCGTTTGCGCAAGTAGGTAAAAAAGAATATGAGCAGGGGCGTTGCCACTACTACGAAAAAAGGGTTGATGGACTGATAGATTTCCGTGGAGACCAGTTTGTAGGGTGTGCCTTCCGAAGGGCGTTCTTCGGGTCGCATATTTTGCAGATACGGCGGGAAAGACATGGCTTTGACAATCTTTTTATCGGCATCGGCCTTGGTGCGGAACTGCCAGTCGTACACCGGGTACAGGCGTTGTTTTACCGTGTCATTTTGCACCATACCCATAAAGGAAGCCGGTTTCTCCAGCATCGCCGGCATGGAGCGGTCGGTGTAAAACTCAGCCCAGGTCGTCAGTGCTGTGCCGTTTTGTTTGAATACGGCCCAGAAAACGATCACGATGGCATAAATGGTCAGCAGCGCTTTGATCGGCCGTTTTTCCAGCGGTTTGGCTTTCCACAAAATCCATAAGTAAAAGAAAACCACCGGAATACAGCCGAAAATGAAGGCATCGGTCGAATCCGAGCCTAATATATTGCCCGGAATCAACCAGGCACCGACGCCGACAAAAATAGCCGGCAGCAGCACCGAGGATAACATTTGTCCCACGCCCGCTTCTCCCGCCACCGGTTCCTTTTTGATATCTGCATGCGCATAATGTTTATAGCCAACCAGAAATGTGATCACCCCAATAAACATCCCGATCCCGGCTGCCGCAAAGGCATAACCCCAGCCGTAGGTGTTGCGCAGGTAGGCCGCTACAAAATTGCACACCAGCGCGCCGACATTGATGCCCATGTAAAAAATGCTGTATCCATCGTCTTTTTGGGCCCGGAAACGGTCTTCATTGTACAGGTTGCCCAACAAGGTAGAAATGTTGGGTTTGAAAAAACCGTTGCCTAAGATCATAATACCCAGCGACAGGTAAAAGGTATTGAGGTTATGCGGCACCGCGAGCAATAGGTAACCAATGCCCATCAGCGTGCCGCCCAGCACGATGCTCCACCGATACCCCAGCAAACGGTCGGCGATTAACCCGCCGATAAACGGGGTGAGATACACCAGCGCAATGAATGTCCCGAAGATATCGGTCGCATGAGCGCGCTGAAATTCCAGGCCGCCCTTTTGCGTATCGGTCATGTACAGCACAAAAATCCCAATCATCAGGTAATAGCCGAAACGTTCCCACATTTCGGTCAGAAAAAGATACGGTAAGGCGGTCGGGTGCTTGCGCATGGGTGGTTTGTATAAGTGTGATGGTGTGGTCTTCGACTACGGGCAAAAGTACTCGCCCCATCCGAAAAACCAAACACGAAAGATAGGTTTTGTTTTTCAGCACAAGTCGAGCGCCAATTATAGCTCCAAAAATGCGCCGGGTTTCAATATATTAATCTTGCGATTGCCTTGCGCTAGTTACACGATACGCCCAAAATACACCGACTTAATTTTATCAAATAGCGGGAAACCATAATAAACCAAAAACAAATGTACTTTTGCCCAGGTAAACAAGGTGCAACAGGTTACAAACCAGCGCATTACAATCCCGGATGAACAACCCTTCCATTTTTATCAGTTACCGCATCGATGACAGCCTGACCGAAGCCGGCCGGTTGCATCAGTCGCTCGAAGCAAAACTCGGGGCGAAGCAGGTATTTTATGATAAAATCTGCCTCGAAGCGGGTATGAAGTGGGACGAGGTGCTGGAAGAAAAAGTCGGCGCGGCGCAGATTGTACTGTTGCTATACAAAGAGGGCAAAAAATGGCTGGGCGTGGATGATTTCGGCCAACGCCGCATCGACAAAGCCGACGATTGGGTGCGGCGGGAAGTACTAACGGGCCTTAGTCAAGGTAAAACCGTGATTCCAGTCCTGATTAATGAGGCAAAATTACCGCCAGAAGGCGCTTTACCTGAATCGCTGCGTCCACTGCTGAAATGTCAGAGTCGGCCCATCCGGCTGGCATATTGGGACGATGATCTAGCCGCATTAGTGGTTCGTTTGCAGGACATTCTTGGCACTGTCGGCGGACTGCAACGAAAACAGCAATCGACCGAAAAGGAAAGTTTTCAGGCATTTACCTGCGACCGGACGGATCAAACTGATGCTTTTGCCCACTTTGGCCGTGCTTTTACGGCTGCAAAAGCCCAGTTCTTTTACCTCTACGGCCACGAATACCAGGCGCACAAAAGTTTTGTGGCGCGGTTGGCCTATGAGTTTGAATCCGTGCCGATTGCCCCGGAGTCACCAGACCCACCGGCTATTCCGCACCTGAATTCAGCGTTGGAAGCCGTACCGGTCGTTCCGAAGCGACCGCGCAAGGCCAAACAAATCCATTTGTCCATCAAAGAAAGCCGCGACCCCCAGGTGTACCGGGAGATATTGATCCGCGACTTGTTTGTCGCTTTTGGCCTGGATCCTAATGAGCACCACCCGATCGTGTCCAAAAACCTGCAATACGTATTGCAGAAAAGCCCGAAAATCAAGGAATTAAATGCGGCCGATGCCGTCTTTTTGCTGGCGCATGTGAGTCACTGGACCTGGGACAAAGACCTGACGCCCGCCGCTGCGCGCTGGTTTATCACCGAGTTTTGTCAGGGTGACTTGCCGGCCAATGGACCGCTGCTGCTGTTTTTCTTCGCTTTCGATTACGACGAAACCTACGATGCGGACGTGAAAGACCAGGTCATCGCCGCCGTGGCACAAAGCGACCACGTGCAGTCGTTGCCCGAATTGGGCATGGTCAAAAAACGCGATGTGGGCGCGTGGTTAGCGATCAACCAGACTCTGATTTCCTCCGTCCAGACACGCAATGAAATCCTCAAAACGCATTTCAGCGGCGAGGAGTTTTTTATGGAAGACGTGGAAAAAACCCTCGATAACATCATCAACAAGTATAAAAACCAGCATACACGATGAATTTTCAAGCATTGGAACGCCTCAACCCGGTCTTTAATCCGGACGACTATCTTCCGGACGCGGGTTTGTGGCACGCTGCGGAGGTGGCTTATGCCCTGCGGCAGCCCCTGTTGATCATGGGCGAGCCAGGCACCGGCAAGACCCGGTTTGCCGATAAAATCGCCCATGAGTTTGCCAAAAATTCGCCGGGCGGACTGGTATTTGGCAATACGCCGCTGGTATTTCCCACCAAATCTAATTCGCAGGCGCGGGATTTGTTTTACACCTACGATGCGCTGGCGCAGTTTCAAAGTGCCAACGTAAAACGGGAAATTGGCGACAAGGCTCCGGAAACCGCCGATTTCGTGGAACTACAGGCGCTCGGCAAGGCCATTGCGCTGAGCAACCCGACCGATGTGTTACACCCGAAGTTGCGCTCGGGTCTGCTGAGCGAACCGCGCAGTTCGGTGGTGCTGATCGACGAGATTGACAAAGCCCCGCGCGACTTCCCCAACGACATCCTCAATGAGATCGAAGACCAGGCGTTTTCGATCCGCGAACTCGACAACCTGCGCATTCGCCGCAACGACCAGCAGCATATTTTCACGATTTTGACCTCCAATTCCGAGAAAAACCTGCCGGATGCGTTCCTGCGCCGCTGCGTGTTTTACCACATCGCCTTCCCAGAACCGGATAAACTGTTCCAGATCGCCAAATCGCAATTAGGCGCGGCCAATAAATTCACCGATGCGTTTTTAACCCTGCTCATCGAGCGGTTTGGGGAGGTACGCAAGGCCGCGCCGCGCAAGCCACCGGCTACCGCCGAACTGCTGGCCTGGTTGCGCATCCTGGGTGTGCAGCAGGTGCGCGACCTCAATTCGACAGAAAACCAGGAAAAACTGCGCAAAAACTTGGTTATTTTGGTCAAAACCAAAGAAGACCTGGACGCCATAAAAGATATTTTCTAAGTGAACTACCCGCCGCCCGGACCTATCAGCCTGCCGCTCGAAGCGCTTTTCATCGCCCTCGACCAAGCGCAGTTCGACACCTCGCCCGCCACCCGGGTGCGGGCCTGGCGCGTGCTGGAAGGGTTGGGCCGCGAAAAATTCCTGCACCACCCGGCAGCGTTGAAAACCTACCTCGCACCGGTTTTTGTCCGCAACGCGGCGGAGCAGGAGCGATTTTACGCGATTTTTGACCGGTTTGTGGAGGAATGGATGACACCCGTACCCGACCCGGCGGTGGAAACTGTAGATCCGCCGGTTGTAGAAAAAAAGCCTGGATTGACCTTCTTGCAAAAATGGTCGGCTTTACCCGTTATCTGGAAAGTACTGGCGGGAGCGATTGCGCTGGGATTGTGCGCTTTGATATGGTTTATGAGCCGACCAGCGCAAAAAATAACGATGCCAGAACCTGATTTTTCTGCGCAAAAAAATTTATTTACCGCCGGGGATACTGCTTTTTACACTAATACGACCGATTATTCAAAACACGACAGCACCCAGTACGAGTATTCCTGGCGATTGGAACGCATGGACGGAACGGTAGAATTGATGGGTCCTCCGTCAAATCCCTGGCGTTTTGTAGTGCCTGCTGCCGACACCGGAGCGGCCCGGCAGATTGTGCTCACCCTGCTGCATAAACCCAGCGGCAAAGCATCGGCCAAGTACACCGATTTAACCATTGCCTGTGCCAACCGGCCTTCCATTCCCCAACTGCTCGTACCAACCAGCGTCGTAATCGGCAAAAGCCAGCGGATGGGCATTGCCGGAAAACCCCTGCGCGGCCTGAAATATCGCTGGCAAATCATCGGCGACACGCTGCTTGAAAAGCCGGTTTTCAATTATACGTTTACCCGCAACGGCACCAGAGAAGTGTTTTTGGTGGTACAAGACACCACCCAGCCAGGTTCTTGCACCGCTGATACCACCTTTGCTATCCGCGTCGGCGAAGAAAAAGTAACCCTGCCCTACAAAGCGCTTCAGGCCGATACGATCGAACCGGTGGCCATGTACAGTTGGCTGACCTACTTGCTGATGTCTCTGCTGGGCATTGGTATGATCGTAACCTGGGTAAAATGGGCGGCGCGCAAACCGCCTGCAGTCGAACCCGCCGCGCCGGGCATCCGTACCCCTGTGCCCGAACATACCGACCGGCCGCCTTATTTCATCCCTTTCCGCGCCCAAAACGGGGTGGTACGCACCACCCGCGAGCAATACCGCTTGGGCGACGCGCTGCGGCGACGGCAGGAAGGCCGGCACCGCGTGCTGGATATACCAGCCACCCTGCGGGCCACGCTCGACCGCGGCGGTTATCCGGCCATACGCTACCGCTACCTGAGCCGACCCACCGATTACCTGTTCTTAGTGGATGAACAACTGCCCGGCAACCACCAGGCCCGCCTGTTTCGTCACTTGGCCGAAAACCTGCGCGGCCAGGATGTGGCTTTAGAAATGTTCTGGTACGACGCCGATTTCCACCGTTTCTGGAATCGCGATCTGCCCCAAGGCACGTCCATCGAAGGCTTGCAGCGCTGGTTTCCCGAACACCGGCTGGTGCTGTTGGGCGACGGACACTCCTTAATAGCCCAGACCGCCGATACCACTGCCCGCCTGCAACCGCGCATCCTGTCGGCGCTGAAAGGCTGGTCGGCCCGGCTATTGCTGACGCCCGTGTCGCCCGGCGCGTGGAACTGGCGCGAAGGAGCCCTTTTCCGCGCGTTTTCGCTGTTCCCGGCCGATGTGCGGGGACTGAGCGATGCGGCGACGTTTATTGAAACGGGGCTGGACAGCGAAGACCTGCCGCCCTCGTTCTGGACCTGGCAGCAGCAACAGGCCGAACACCGGCGCCCGGCGGAAGGCACGGCGACCGAACCCGCCTGGCGCACCGCGCAGGACCACGCCAACTACCTCGCGCCCTACCCCACCGACCTGCTGCGCTGGTTCCGGGCACTGACCGTAACGCCCACGCCGGTCTGGGAAACGACCTTGGCTATTGCCAAAGCCTTGGGCATACCGGTCAGTCACGACCGCCTGCTCGCGCTCGCCCGCATCCCGGCGCTACAGGAGGGCGCGTGGCACCCGCGCCTGCTCCGCGAACTGCGGCAAACGCTGGACAAAAACGACGAGCGACTGGCCCGTACCGCCGTGCGCGCCGAACTCGAAGCCGTGCGCGACTTGGCCAAAGACAGCCACGCCGCCCGCGACCTCGAAAGCAGCCTCGCCGTGCAACAGTTCATCCTCGATGCTGACGATAGCGACAACCAGGCGCTGGTGCTGGCCCTGCTGAATGCCGGACTGATCTCGCGGCGGCAGGAAGAAGAATTAGACTTTGCGGTATCGCGGCTGGATAACCGTAGCACCACCGTGCGGGACTGGATCATCGAACACCAGCCCGCTCCGCCACCACCGCCCAAAGCCCCGTTTTTTACGCCCATGTTCTGGGCGGCTACCGCGCAAAGTCTCCTATTTTTGCTGCTGTTTGGTTTTGGCTGGCGGTATTCCGGCACGGTGGATTTGCGGCGCATGGTTTTTGCTGACCGGCAGGCCGCTTTTACGCCCGGCGGGGATGACCTGAAAGACAATGGTTTTGTCAAAGAAGACTGGGTAGTGGATAGTGCCATCGTTTATAACAACCAGAGCTATCTGCTGAGTCGGCAGCAAAACTGGAAAAATGATGCGCCCGGTATACCGCTGGCCGCATTTGCCACCAACGAGATGGCAGCCCTTTTTGAACGCGCGCAGCAGTTGCGCGCACCTGCCGAGTACCCAATCGCTACCACCAACCTGTTTAATCTGTGGTACAACCGGGGTGCGGAAACCTTAGCCAACAGCACCCGGCCCGACGATCTGCAAACCGCTATCCTTTATTTTTCCAAGGCCGAAAGAGTGGCTGGACAACAATACCCCCGCCTGCGTTTGGACGCGCTACACGGCAACGGCGTGGCCGTTTTTTATGCCGGAATAAAAACCGAGGCTTTCGCTATTTACCGCCAACTCGATACGCTGCACTATTTCGATACCCTGCCCCTGCGCCCCAACCTGCAAACGCTGCTGCTGAATATACCCATTGCCCCGACTACCACCAAGCCACCACCCGCCATAGCCGACCGCGATGGGGATGGTATAGCCGATGCAAAGGACAAATGCCCGGATATACCTGCGCCCGGCACCATCGACGGCTGCCCCGATGTAAACGCCATCATCGCCGCGATCGCGCGTGGCATGGTACCCGTGCAGGGCGGCACTTTTACCATGGGCTGCACGGAGGAGCAAGGAGAAGACTGCTTCGATAGCGAAAAACCTCCCCATCTGGTGACTGTTTCCGATTATGCGATTGGTCAAACGGAGGTGACTATTGCACAATATCTGATTTTCTGCGATGAGACCAAGACGCACTACCCGGAATGGCTGGAAGCCGGCAGTGACTATAATATAGCAACCGGAACAGATGATTCTTATAAAAAGGCAGGTATGGATCGGTCTAACGGCACCCACCCAATAACCGGCGTATCGTGGGAAGACGGCGTGGCTTATTGCCAGTGGCTGTCCCAAAAAACCGGTAAAAAGTATCGACTGCCCACCGAAGCAGAATGGGAATTTGCGGCGCGCGGCGGAAATAATACTAAAAAAACCAAATATGCCGGCAGTGATGCCATCAATGCAGTCGCCTGGTACACTGCAAATACCAATGCCAGCGGAACACGACGAGTTGCTACTAAAAAAGCCAATGAACTCGGTATTTATGACATGAGCGGCAATGTATATGAGTGGTGTGCGGACTGGTACGACGCTTATAAAAATGGAGGCAAGCCGGTTTTAAATCCGACCGGCCCGGAAAAGGGTTCGTACCGCGTGCGTCGCGGCGGCTCGTGGATCTACGTCGCGCAGCTCTGCCGTGTCTCGTCTCGCTTCTACTACGCGCCGGGGTATCGGAGCCTCAACATCGGCTTCCGCCTCGCTTCGCCCCCCCAGTGAGGTGGTTTGCGCATTCCGGCTATCTATTGAGCAAAAAAGGGGGAGCGAAGTGCTGCAGGCGTGATCTTCACACTGGCTGGTGGCCCACCGATAAATCGGATGGGATGAGAAAAAAATGTGTTTGTGTGTTCCGGCCGGGGGTTTGGGGGCACCAATGAATTGGCGGGATGGAAGGGGTGCAGGCAGATGAATGCATTAAGCCTCAGCAGGTGTTCCGCTCCATCATTCTCAAACCAAAGCCCAGCGCCGCAGCAGTGTCTCTGACCTGCTGCCAGGGTACAGCAGGATGAATTATTCCCCCTGCAATCACTCCATATCATACCAGAAATGTCGCAGAAAAGGCCAGCGCCGATCACCAAGGGCATACAAAGATGCTGAAGAATACGTATAATCTTCCGGATTGGTCGCTAGGTGCCATTTTTCTTGTACCGGGTTTTGATGAATGTAGGTAATTTTTTGCCAAACTACATTATCGGAAAACAACGCGACGGATAACGGTCTGTCTTTAAAGAACTGATGATCCCTATCCTTTCTTTGAGCCTCAGCAGGTGTCTGCTCCAAAGCCCAGCGCAGCAGCAGTGTCTCTGACCTGCTGCCAGGGTACAGCAGGATGAATTATTCCCCCTGCAATCACTCCATATCATACCAGAAATGTCGCAGAAAAGGCCAGCGCCGATCACCAAGGGCATACAAAGATGCTGAAGAATAGGTATAATTTTCCGGATTGGTCGCTAAATGCCATTGAGCCTCAGCAGGTGTCTGCTCCAAAGCCCAGCGCCGCAGCAGTGTCTCTGACCTGCTACCAGGGTACAGCAGGATGAATTATTCCCTCTACAATCACTCCATATCATACCAGAAATGCCAGCGCCGATCACCAAGGGCATACAAAGATGCTGAAGAATAGGTATAATTTTCCGGATTGGTCGCTAAATGCCATTGAG
>JBBRDQ010000095.1:0-18340 GCA_038203695.1 Chitinophagales bacterium | reverse complement strand
CGTTTCAAAAATTATCGGTGCCATTGCAAAACCAGATAAGATTCAATTCGTGACAGGGCTGCCAAAAACAAGGAGTGGAAAAATTATGCGTCGCATTTTAAGAAAAATTGCAGAAGGTGAAACCGGTAATTTGGGGGATACCTCCACATTGCTTGATCCGGATCTTTTAGAGGAGATCAGGGCAGGTCGACTTTAATATAATAGTTACGATGATGTTATGTTAAAGGATAAAAAGGTGCTTCAAGTGAAACAGGTAAACCTTATTTAGGCAAGGACAATCATTCACCATTAATCATTCATCATTCAACATTCATCATTAACCATTAATCATTCATCGTTAACCATTCATCATTCAACATTCATCATTCATCATTCAACATTCATCATTCAACATTCATCATTAACCATTAATCATTCATCATTAACCATTAACCATTAATCATTAACCATTAATCATTAACCATTAATCATTAACCATTAACCATTAAAAAAGTGCTAAACGTAAAAAACGAAGTCTTAGTCAGGGTTTACCTTGTTGCCGCAGTCGTCCTGCTGGTAGCCTTCGTTATATTTGGGCAGATGTACCGAATCAGCGTCATCCAGCGCGATAAATGGGAAGCCAAATCGGACAGCCTGTTTGTGAAATGGGTGGATGTATATGCCGATCGCGGTAATATTCTGGCCGACGACGGCAGTTTGCTGGCGACGTCGCTGCCGTTCTTCGATGTGCACTGGGATGCCAAGGCAGAAGGATTGACGGATGTGGCTTTCGATCAGGGTATCGATAGTTTAAGTTTTTTATTGGCCACCTATATTGATCCACAATACACGCCCGGTGCTTATCTCGATTGGTTGAAAAGTTATCGTGGCGCCTCCGACACCACCCGCGGCGTGCGCTACGTACCCATTGCCAAGCGCCTCCCCTACAACAAAATGCAGATGCTCAAGAATTTCCCCATTTTTCGGCTGGGGCGGTACAAGGGCGGCCTGATCGTCGAACAAAAATCGGAACGCGAGCGGCCTTTTAAAATGCTGGCGCAACGGACGATCGGTTACACCCGCGAGGGTGCTTTACCGGTCGGACTGGAAGGTAGTATGGACAATGTACTCGGCGGTTCGCTGGGTAAGCAATTGCGCATCCGCGTCCCCGGCGACATTTATATTCCGGTCAATGACCTGGCGGAAATCGAACCGGAAGCGGGCAGTGACGTAGTTACTACGCTGGATATCAATATTCAGGATGTGGCGGAAAATGCCCTGCTCAACGCCTGCAAAACCCACAATGCCGACCACGGCTCGGTGATCGTGATGGAAGTCAAAACCGGCGCTATCCGGGCCATAGCCAACATCGGCCGTGCCGATACCGAAGGCAACTGGTGGGAAACCTACAACTACGCCGTAGGCGAACGGGTAGAACCAGGCTCCATGTTCAAACTGGCTTCTTTTATGGCCATGCTGGAAGACGGCTATATTGATGATTTTAACGAAAAAGTACCCGTTTTTAAAGGAAAAGTGAAGATTTATAAGGAAGAATTGGTCGATGCCGAACCACACGGCTTAGATACGATGACCTTCAAACAAATTTTTGCCAAGTCGTCCAATGTCGGTACAGCCACTTCGGTACAACGATTTTACGGTAAAAAACCGAGCGACTTCGTGGATCGCCTGAAAGGTTTTGGCTTGAATTTACCGACTGATATTGAGGTGGGCGGGGAAGACGTGCCGTTTATCAAGGACCCGAAAGACCCTAAAAGCGAATGGTCGGGCACTACCTTGCCGTGGATGAGCATCGGTTATGAATTGCTTTTTACGCCGCTGCAATTACTGACTTTTTACAATGCGGTCGCCAATGACGGCCGTATGATGAAACCATATATCGTGCAGCGGACCGAACGCTATGGCGAAGTGCTGAAGACCTTTAATCCGACCATTGTCAACCGGAGTATCGCGTCGAAAAATACGATCAAAAAAGCGCACGAACTGCTGGAATCTGTGGTAGAAGAAGGCACTGCGCATAATATTCGCTCCGACAACTATAAAATTGCCGGTAAAACCGGCACCGCGCAGTTGAATTACCACAAGTTCAAAGTAGGGAAAGGCATCACCCACCAGGCGGGTTTTTGCGGGTATTTTCCGGCCGATGCGCCGGTGTATTCCTGCATTGTAGTCATCAGTGAGCCGGAACGCGGCGGTTACCACGGCGCGGAAGTCGCAGCCCCGGTTTTCCGGGCGATTGCCGATAAATGTTTTGCCATGAAGGCACAAATGCACGCGCCTGTTAATGCGCAACCGCCATCCAAACCAACTACCGCCATGTTGCCACGCTTCGATGCGGGGATGAAAACTGATTTGCAGACCTCCTTAAAATGGCTGGGCCTGGAATATTTTGAAGCCGATAAATTGAGTGATTGGGCCGTACTGCGACCCAAAAACGATTCGCTGCAAATACTCAACCGGGCCGTCGGCGATAAAACCGTGCCGTCCGTCATCGGCATGGGCTTGAAAGACGCCATGTATCTCCTGGAAAATCGCGGCTGTCGCGTAAAAGTCCAGGGGGTCGGTAAAGTATCCCGGCAAAGTTTAACCCCCGGCTCCAAAGGCGGTGGCGGAACCAACATCACCCTGTTTTTAGAATAATTCCTGTACCCTCAAATATTTCACTTTTCACTTAAAAATGCAACTCTCCCACCTGCTCACCAACGTCCCCATCCAGGGCATCCAAGGTGCCACCGCCCGGGAAGTCGGAGCCATTCGCTTCGATTCGCGGCAGGTACAGCCCGGCGATGTGTTTGTGGCGGTACGCGGCGTGCAGGCCGACGGACACCAGTTCATCGCGACGGCCATTGAAAAAGGCGCTGGTGTGATTGTGAGTGAATTGCCCCTTCCTGCCGCGGAATCAGCGGTCACCTGGGTGCAGGTTGCCAATAGCGCGATCGTCCTGGGTTTATTGGCTTCCGCCTATTATGGCCATCCTTCCCGCGAACTCACGTTGATCGGCGTGACCGGCACCAACGGAAAAACGACTACGGTCACTCTGTTGCACCAGTTGTTCACGCGCCTTGGGTATAGCTGTGGATTGATCGGAACAGTGGAGAATCGCCTTGGGAATCAGATAATTAGCAGTACGCATACCACCCCGGATGCAGTGCGATTGCACGCACTGCTGCGCGAAATGGCCGATGCCGGTTGTACGGTGGTATTTATGGAAGTGAGCAGCCATGCCGTAGATCAGCACCGCATCGGTGGCGCTACGTTTACCGGCGCGGTATTTACCAACCTGACGCACGACCATTTGGATTACCATAAAACGTTCGCCGCCTACCGCGATGCTAAAAAGCAGTTTTTTGATACGCTGCCTAAAACGGCCTTTGCGCTGATCAATACCGACGATAAAAACGGCGCGGTAATGTTGCAAAATACCACTGCCGCGAAGTACACCTACGGACTGAAAAAGGCTGCCCATTTCAAGGCGCGTATCCTGGAAAACAGCCTGCACGGATTGCACCTGGAACTCGATGGCACGGAGATTCACGCCCGGATGATCGGCGAATTTAACGCCTACAACCTGACCGCCGCCTATGCTGTAGCCATGTTGCTGGAGCGCAATGATGCCGTAGCACGACCAGTCGGCGTAGCCAAGCTCGACCGCGCGAAAATACTAACGGTTTTAACCAGTTTGACCGGCGCGGAAGGGCGCTTTGAGTACATCGTGCATCCTTCGAAACCGGATTGCATCGGCATCGTGGATTATGCGCACACGCCGGATGCACTGGAAAAAGTACTGGAAACGATCCAGAAACTAAAAAAACGCACGGCAAGGATTATCACGGTCGTCGGCTGCGGCGGTGATCGCGACAAGACCAAACGCGCAGTGATGGCCCAGGTGTCGGCCCGGATGAGCCAGCAGTTGATCCTCACCAGCGACAACCCACGCACGGAAGATCCGGCGGCAATTTTGCGCGATATGGAAGCGGGGCTGGATGCGGCATCGCTCCACAAAACGCTGGTTATTGCCGATCGCGCACAAGCCATTAAAACCGCTTGCAAACTCGCAGTCGCCGGGGATGTGGTATTGATTGCGGGAAAAGGACACGAAAAATACCAGGACATAATGGGCGTAAAACACCCTTTTGACGATAAAGAAATGCTGGCTAAATATTTTAATGATTAACGGTTAATGATTAATGGTTAATGGTTAATGGTTAATGGTTAATGATTAATGTATGCAGCAAATGAAACATGAATGGTCGGTTCGTACTTCGTAATTGCCCATTCGTAAGTAAAGATTAGTGGAGGGACTACTAATTTTGTGCAGGTTGCGGGGACGCTGTAAAAGTGTCCCGCAGCCAAATTTTGAAAATTTTTGCATTGGATAATATACTTGCAGGACACCAATACCAGTGAATTTTAATCATAACAATAATGCTTTACCATTTTGTTGAATACCTGAAAAAGCACCACATTGATTTTCCCGGTGCCGGATTGTTTCAATACATCTCGTTCCGGGCGGGGGTGGCGATGATATTGTCGCTGGTGATTTCGGTAGTCATTGGTAAACGCATCATTAAATGGCTACAACGCCTGCAAATCGGCGAAACGGTGCGAGAATTGGGTTTGTCAGGGCAGAATCTGAAAGCGGGAACGCCAACGATGGGGGGGCTTATCATCATCGCAGCGACCCTGGTGCCCTGCCTTTTACTCGCGCGGCTGGATAATGTGTATGTGCTGTTGATGATTTTCAGTACGGTGTGGATGGCGATTATCGGCTTTTTAGACGACTATATCAAGGTGTTTAAAAAGGATAAAGAAGGGTTGAAAGGGCGGTTCAAAATCATGGGACAGGTCGTATTGGGATTGGTAGTGGGTATTACGATGCTGGTTAATAAAGATGTGGTGGTGCGGATGGACCCGGAAGTGGCGCAGCAATACGGCTATACTACGGTGGCTAATGTGACGGCTAGGGACAATGATTCGCCTGCCGGAATCAAGAAATTGGTGCACGTAAATGCCCCGATCACCAACGTGCCATTCATGAAGAACAATGAACTGGACTACTCCCGCATCCTGTGGTTTATGGGCGACGATGCCCGGAAATATACCTCGTTGATCTTTGTCTTGATGGTTATTCTGATCATTACCGCAGTGAGTAACGGCGCGAATTTGACCGATGGACTGGATGGTTTGGCGGTGGGTGTTTCCGCGATTGTGATTGCCACCCTGGGCCTGCTGGCCTATCTGAGCGGTAACGCGATTGCGGCGGACTTTCTGAAAATTCTATTTATCCCCAACAGTGGTGAACTGGTGGTTTTTTCGGCCTGTCTGTTGGGTGGATGTTTTGGGTTTTTGTGGTACAATGTCTTCCCGGCGCGGGTTTTTATGGGCGATACGGGCAGTTTGACCCTGGGCGGCATTATTGCAGCGCTGGCGATTCTGATCCGCAAGGAGTTGTTGATCCCGCTGTTGTGTGGCATATTTCTGGTCGAAAGCGTCTCGGTGATTTTGCAGGTTTGGTATTTCAAATATACCAAACGCAAATACGGAGTAGGCCGGCGGATCTTTAAAATGGCCCCGCTACACCATCACTATCAAAAAGAAAATTACCACGAAGTCACCATTTCGATTCGCTTCTGGATTGTACAAATTCTGCTGGCGGTTTTAACCGTAATCACATTGAAAATCAGATAATAAATGCGCGGTACAAAAAATAAATTCATCGTCATTCTGGGTTCAGGCGAATCCGGCACTGGTGCGGCCCTGTTGGCCAAACACCAGGGTTTCGATGTATTTGTATCGGACCAAAGCCCCATTAAAGCACAATACAAACAGGAACTGACCCAGCACCAGATCGATTACGAAGAAGGCCGGCATTCATTGGATAAAATACTCCAGGCGTCCGAGATTATTAAGAGCCCGGGTATTCCGGAAAAAAGCGACGTCATGCACGCCGTGCGCGCTCAAAAGATCAACGTGATCGGCGAAATCGAATTCGCCTATCGTTACATCGGAAAATGCAAAATCGTGGCCATTACCGGTTCGAATGGTAAAACCACGACCACCGAACTCACGTACCACCTGCTGCAAACCGCTGGCAAAAACGTCCGTAAAGGCGGCAATATCGGCAACAGTTTTGCCCGCATGGCTTTGCATGATCTGGTAGCCGAGGTAAATAATGACCCGACCCGGATTTTTGTGCTGGAAATGTCCAGTTTTCAATTGGATGATATTCAGCAATTTAGACCGAATATCGCGGTATTGTTGAACATCACGCCCGACCACCTGGATCGCTACGATTACCAATTGGAAAACTACGTCCGGTCAAAGTTCCGGATTGCGATGAATCAAAAACGCGGCGATGTTTTCATCTACAACGGTTTTGATCCGATACTGATGGAAGGATTAAAGGTGACCAGTCTGGATGGTTCGTTGCATAGCAAACCAAAGCAGATCGTCGTCCGCAAAGGTTTTTACAAAAACGGCGTCATCAGGATTAATAACCGGTTTTCTTTTGCCGTATCTAAAAGTGCCCTGCGTGGACCGCATAATTATTTCAATGCAGCCTGCGCCATTCGTACGGCACTTTTACTCGGGGCCGAACCAACCAAGATCGAGACCGGACTCAACACTTTTTTACCGCCCGCACATCGGCTGGAATTAATCGCAGTCAAACAAGGGGTTACCTATATCAACGACTCCAAAGCCACCAATGTCGATGCCGTTTTCTACGCATTACAGGCGATGGAAACACCGACTATCTGGATTGTTGGCGGACAGGATAAGGGCAATGATTACAGTCCCTTGTTGCCCTGGGTACAAAAAAAAGTAAAGGCGATCGTGTGTATGGGCGTGGATAATAGCAAGATTATCAGCGTGTTTGGAAAATTTAAGAAACCCATGGTCGAAACGCGCAGTGCGTCGGAAGCGGTACAGACGGCCGCAAAACTGGCCGCCGAAGGCGATACAGTTTTATTGAGTCCGGCTTGTGCGAGTTTTGATTTATTTAAAAATTACGAAGATCGGGGCGCGCAGTTCCGGGAAGCGGTTTTGCAACTAAAAAATTGATATTCAATGAAATACCTTTTACCCTTAGGGATTATTTTATTGATCTGCTGCCAAAAGAGGCAGGAGAAAGTCACTGCTGTGCAACCAGCAGTTAGTGCGCCAAAACAGGATTCCACGGTGCTGCGCGTCGCTGTTCCAACTACGCCCTACTGGGGATATCGCTTTAAAGTCGAAGGCGATTTTGATGGGAACGGCACGAAGGAAATGCTGTACGAGCGCTTTTACAGCCAAAAAAGCAAACACGAAACGTACAAATACCTGAAGGCTGATAATGCCAACGGTTATGATTGTACGGCGTCTTTGCAGGATAATGACGCGAAGAAAGCGATGAGTTACATGGTCTGTTCTGATTCGACGATTCGCCGCATGTCGATTGGCGTGTGCTCGAATGCAAATGCAGTTTTCGGGATCAGTTTTATGAAAAACGTGGGTGATCTGAATGGCGACGGCACGGATGAGTTGGTGTACATGGATGATCGGGGCTGCACTACCGATCCACGTTTTTTCTACCTGCTGACCTACAAAGACGGGGAGTGGAAAAAGACCCGGCAGTGGCGTTCCAAATTTGGTAAACTGCCGGTACTGCCCGAAGTGCGGCAAAAGGACCAGATTTTAAAGCAGTTTTCCAAAGAGATCCGCGCTTATCATAAAGAACTGATCAGAGCCCCAAGCATCGTCAAAAAGAAAAAAGATAAAGTCTACTACTGCGAATTTGACGACCAAAAAGCAGTGTGGAAAGAAATGAAAATCAACTGGTAATTCATCGTTCATCATTCATCATTAACCTATGTCACTAGGCAACAAAATCGCCGCTGAATTACGCGGTGACCGCACCATCTGGATGATTATCGCCTTGCTGAGTCTCTTCAGCATCCTGGCGGTGTATTCCGCGACGGGCTCGATTGCCTGGCAATATAAAAACGGCAATACGACCTCTTATTTGCTGAAACACGTGGTTTTTCTGGCGTTCGGTCTCTTTATCATCTACATGTGCCATTTGCTGCACTACCGGAAATACCAGAAGGCTGCGCCGTTTTTGATCATGATGACCATTCCGCTGCTGGCATTTACCCTGCTTTTCGGCCGAAATATCAACGATGCTTCGCGCTGGATTGGCGTGCTCGGTTTTAGTTTTCAACCCTCCGAATTTGCCAAAATTGCCCTGATTATTTACATCGCCCGCGAATTGACCAATAAACAGGATTATATCCGCAGTTTCAAGGACGCCTTTATGCCGATCATAATTCCGATCGTGCTGGTGTGCGGCCTGATTGCGCCGGCCAATTTGTCGACCGCACTGGTTTTGTTCGTGACCTGTATCGCGCTGATGTTCATCGGCCGGGTGAGTATGAAATATATTTTGTTGCTCGGTTTGCTGGGCGTCATCGTGTTTGCCGGACTGATCGTGGTCGGGAAATTTCAGCCCGGCCTGGTGCGGGTAGATACCTGGGTGTCGCGGGTGCAGGACTTTTTGCACAGCGAAGACGGTGGTTATCAGGTGCGGCAGGCCAAGATCGCCATCGCTAAGGGCGGATTGATCGGGCAGGGGCCGGGTAATTCGATTATTCGCAATTTCCTGCCGTATGCCCACGCCGACTTTATTTATGCGATCATTTGTGAGGAATATGGCCTGTTCGGTGCCACTGCGGTACTGGCACTGTATGTCTTGCTGTTCCTGCGCAACGTAAAACTGGTGACCAAAAGTCCCAAAGCCTTCGGTGCCTTTCTGGCCATCGGACTGAGTTTGTTGCTGACCGTACAGGCATTAGCGAATATAGCCGTGAATGTAAACCTGGTGCCGGCCACCGGACTCACCCTGCCGCTTATCTCGATGGGCGGTACGAGTATGCTTTTTACCTGTATTGCCTTGGGTATGATCCTGAGTGTGAGCAAGTTTATTGAAAGTCTGGAATAATCCCATCAACAACTGAATTAAGCACAATGGAAGATAAAGCACAACGAATTTTAATTACCGGCGGCGGTACCGGAGGACACGTCTTCCCGGCCATTGCTATTGCGGATGCAATCAAAAAATTGCAGCCCCAAACGGAATTTCTATTTGTCGGTGCGAATGGCAAAATGGAGATGGAACGCGTACCGAAAGCCGGGTATGTGATTGAAGGATTGAATATTTCGGGATTTCAGCGCAGTTTGAGTTTGCAGAACCTGTCGTTTCCGTACAAACTGCTAACCAGTTTGTGGAAAGCACGGCGCATTGTCAACCGGTTTCGGCCGGACGTCGTGATCGGTACCGGCGGATACGCTTCGGGTCCGGTGATGAAAGCCGCCCAGCGCGCTGGTATACCCACGCTGATCCAGGAACAGAATTCGTATGCCGGGGTGACCAATAAATTGCTGGCTAAAAAAGCCGCCCTGGTCTGCGTAGCATACGATCACATGGAGGCATTTTTTGCACCTGAAAAGATCGTTTTTACCGGTAATCCGGTGCGATCCGATATTGTTCACCTCGAGGGAAAACGCGCGGAAGGTTTGCAGTATTATGGACTTGATCCCTCCAAAAAGACCATCGTCGTCATTGGCGGCAGTCTGGGTGCCCGCACGTTGAACACTGCCTTGCGCGACAACACGGCATTTCTGGAGAAATACGACGGTTTACAAGTGCTCTGGCAATGTGGCCGCTTCTATGATTACGAATTTAACAGTTGCGATACAGCGCGGTTGGCCAACGTAAAACTGTTTCCTTTTATCGACCGCATGGATCTGTTGTACGCAGTCGCTGATGTGATTGTTTCGCGTGCCGGGGCGTTGAGTATCAGTGAGTTGTGTTTGATTGGCAAACCCGTTATTCTCGTGCCCTCGCCTAATGTGGCCGAAGATCATCAGACCAAAAACGCCCTCGCGCTGGTCGACAAAGGTGCCGCGCGCCTGGTGCGCGATGCCGAAGCCGGCGAAAAAATGCTCCAGGAAGCCTTGTTGATCCTGGAGAATGAAGCCCTGGCTTTTAGCCTCAGCGAAAGTATCCGGCAGTTAGGCCGGCCCAACGCTGCCGATGCCATTGCCCGACAAGCCCTTAAATTAGCCGCAGCACCGCCGAAAAACCCCCTAAAAAGAATGCCTCGCAACACAAAGAAATAAGCAATATGAACGTCAACAAAAACACAATTTTCAGCCTGCTGCTTTTTGCGCTCATGCTGTTCGCCGGCTGCCAGAAAGCCAACGATAAAAATCCTGCATTATTTGGTAAATGGCAGGGCACCAACTGGCTCGTCTTCGACAAGCCTTCGGGCATGGACGCCGCTAAAGTGCACTTTGAATTCAAGGAAGACGGCTCGTACACGGCGCAGTTTGGCGATCAAAACCAAACGGGTATCTGGCGCACCGAAAAAGATAAACTCTACACCCAGGAAACCAGTAAACAGGAAATCATGGTCAAACTCCTACAGTTGGATTCGACCAGTTTGAATTTTGAAATGAACCGCGGCGGACAAAAAGAGACGCTCGAACTCGTGAAAAAAGGCGTACAATGAATTTTAACGATATACATCGCATCTACTTCATCGGCATCGGTGGCATCGGCATGTCGGCACTGGCCCGTTACTTCCGCCTGCACGGCGCGGAGGTGCACGGCTACGACCGGACTGAAACCGACCTGACGCGTGCGCTATCTACCGAAGGCATGCATATCCATTACGTAGACGATGTAAAATTCATTCCTGAAAACGTTGATTTAGTGGTGTTTACGCCGGCCGTTCCGAAAGACCATGCCGAGTTGAACTGGTTTCAGCAGCATAATTACCCGGTCAAAAAACGCGCCGAAGTGCTGGGCATTATCAGCCGCGCCAAACGCTGTATCGCCATTGCCGGTACGCATGGCAAAACGACCACTTCGACCATGGCCACGCACTTGTTGCGCGCTTGCGGCGTGGATGCGACGGCGTTTGTCGGTGGTATCAGTGGCAACCTCGGCAGCAATTTCGTGGAAGGTGCAAGCGACTGGGTGGTGGTAGAAGCGGATGAATACGACCGTTCCTTCCTGCATTTGCACCCGGAGATTGCGGTAATTAATTCTATCGACGCCGACCACCTCGATATCTACGGAACCGAAGCCGCCGTCCGGGAGAGTTATACCCAATTTGCGACGCAGGTAAAGCCGGAAGGCGCGCTATTGTTGAGCGAACAAGTGTGGGGTGAAATTACGGGAACTTCCGCGCCGATTACCTCGTTTGGCATCGGTAGGCAGTGGACGCATCGCGCTGATAATGTGCGGGTTGTGGATGGATTTATGGCGTTCGATTATGTTTCTGAAACGCTCGGAACGCTGGAGAATCTGCGCCTGCCAAGCCCCGGTTTGCACAACGTACGCAATGCGCTGGCAGCTATTACAGCCACCTTGTTAGCCGGTGGCGACCGCACTAGAATGGCTGCCGCACTGGCTGATTTTCAAGGCGTGAAACGTCGCTTCGAGTACATCATCCGTACGCCGGAAACGGTGTATATCGACGACTATGCGCACCACCCGGCCGAACTGGAAGCCGCTATTGCCGCCGCCCGCATCCTGTACCCGAATCGCACCCTGACCGGCGTGTTTCAACCCCACTTGTACAGCCGTACCCGTGATTTTGTGGAAGGCTTCGCAGCGGCATTGGATAAACTGGATGTGTGCATTTTGCTCGATATCTACCCGGCGCGTGAATTGCCCATGCCCGGTGTGACCTCGGAAATCATTGCGGCATTAATGACCCATAAAAATGCCATCCTGACCCAAAAATCAAACCTGTTAGCAGTGCTGAAAACCCAAAAACTGGATGTCCTGATGACTTTAGGTGCCGGTGATATAGATACCCTCATCCAACCAATCAAACAACTCATAACCCAGAACTCAACGCAGAACTCAACGCAAAACTCAACTCAAAACTCAACTCAAAACTCAAAACTCAAAACTCAAAACTAAAAAAAGGTGCAACTACCGCGTCTCCGCTACGACCGCATTGGCTGGATAAGTTTTCTGGTAATTGTGGCATTGATTCTCTTGTCGGCTATTGCCCGCAAGAAGAACAGCTTCGCTATGGAGGTTGAGGTGGAGGTGGTCGCGTTGCCGGGCGGCGATAAACTGATCAGTGAGCGCGATGTGAAACAGGCCTTGTTACAGTCATTTGGGAATACCCTGCAAGGTACTGAACTGGAGCGGCTCGAAGTAGAGCGCATCGAACGCGTGCTGGAACAAGACCCGTTTGTGCTGCATGCGGAGACGTATGTGGATCAAAATAACAATTTGCACGTGCGAATTAACCAACGTGAACCCGTTTTGCGGATTCTGGATAACAGCAACGGCAATTATTACCTGGATAAAAGCGGTGTAAAGATGCCACCGTCCAAAAACTTTGCAGCGCGGGTGATTGTGGCCACTGGCAACATAGCGCCGTACACCGCCGAATTTCGGGAAAAACGCAAAAATAGCCTCAAAGACCTGTTTAACCTGACCGACAAGTTGTTAGCCGATGCGTTTTTTGCCTCTTTTATCCAGCAAATTCACATCAATAATGCCGGTGAATTCATTCTGGTCCCGTTGGTCGGCGATCAAAAAATAATCCTCGGAAACACCCGGAAATTGGACGACAAACTGCGCCGGCTCAAGATATTCTACCAAAAAGGAATGCCTTACACCGGTTGGGAAATGTACCACACGATCAGTCTGAAATACGCCGGACAGGTAGTCTGCAAACGGTGACGTTGAAAAATGCAAATTTTTTAAACAAATAATTTGACACAAATAATTTAAAATATACCTTTGCTACGGAAAACGAGTTTCTATCCGGGGCTGAGGGAACGACACAAACGGAGACTCAAACCACTTTAACAGCATAAATTATGACGGAATTACTCCCACAACCCCACGATGTGGTCGTCGCGCTCGACATTGGTACCACGAAAGTGTGTTGCCTGGCTGGCCGCACCAACGAACACGGTAAGCTCGAAATTCTGGGCATCGGTAAAGTTGAAAGCGTTGGCGTCTTGCGCGGCGTAGTCAGCAATATCGAAAAAACGGTCAACGCCATTCGCGAAGCAGTCGATATCTGCGAGCGCAATGCGCGGATGAAGTTTCGCTCGGTTCACGTCGGCATTGCCGGTCAGCACATCAAAAGCCTGCAGCACCGCGGTATACTGACCCGCGAAAGTGATCATACCGAAATTGCCAATCGCGATATTGATCGCCTGGTCAACGATATGTTCAAACTTGTGCTGCCACCCGGCGACAAGATCATTCATGTCTTCCCGCAGGAATTCACCGTTGACTCCGAACAAGGCATTGCCGATCCTGTCGGTATGTGCGGCGTACGGCTGGAAGCCAATTTCCATATTATTACCGGTCAGATCACCGCTGTAAACAACATTTACCGCTGTATCGAAAAGGCCGGACTGAAAGTGGCGGATCTTACCCTCGAACCGATCGCCAGCTCCGATGCCACGCTCTCCGAAGAGGAGAAACAAGCCGGTGTAGCCCTGGTTGATATCGGTGGCGGTACGACCGATATCACGATTTTCCATGAAGGTATCATTCGCCACACCGCAGTGATTCCGTTTGGCGGCAACGTCATTACCGCCGATATCAAGGAAGGCTGCACCGTTATGCAACCACAAGCAGAAAAACTCAAGGTGAAATTCGGCTCCGCCCTCACCAATGAGGTATTCGACAACCGCATCATTACCATTCCGGGCCTCAAAGGCCGCGACCATAAGGAGATCAGCGAAAAAAACCTCGCCCGCATTATCCAGGCCCGTATGGAAGAGGTCCTCGATTATGTGTTGTGGGAGATCCGTCGCAGCGGTTACGAACGCAAACTCATCGGCGGTATCGTGCTGACCGGCGGCGGCGCATTGATGGCGCATGCCGATAAACTCACGGAACTACACACCGGCATGTCGTGTCGTATTGGCGCGCCGATCGAGCAATTAGCGCATGGTTATCACGAGAAAGTCAGCAGCCCCATCTTCAGCACGGCTATTGGTTTGTTGCTGCGCGGTTTGCAGGATGTAGACCTGTCGCAAGCGCCGGTCGAAGCGCCGAAAGTCACCGTCAACGAAGATAATGCCACTCCGTCCAACGTTTCCGAAGAAAAAGGACCCTCGTGGTTCGATAACGTCTTCCGGAAAACCAAAGAATGGTTTGAGGCGGAGCCGGATGTGGACTTCAATAAATAGTTATGAGTTATGGGTTATGAGTTATGTTCATAATTGTTAATTCAGACGAAACAATGTACTGGCTTGAACTATTGCATCGCACAAAATACTTGACCGATGCAGAATTTCAATCCATTTACAAAGATACAGCAGCCTTATTGCGTCTTATTCGAAGCGCAATCCTGACGACAAAGAAAAATAGATTGAATAAGCCTGAATGATCTGTATAAATGGCATTTCAATCCATTGCTTCAAAATAAATAACCGAAACAGTACGAGGAATAACTCATAACTCATAACTCATAACTCAAATTAAGTTATGCTTTTCGATCTACCGAAGGACGAACCTTCTATCATCAAAATCATCGGTGTCGGCGGCGGCGGTTCCAATGCCGTGACCCACATGTACAAACAAGGCATTGTTGGCGTTGATTACGCGATTTGTAATACCGATGCCCAAGCCATGCACCTCAGCCCGGTGCCGAATAAAATCTCGCTTGGCCAGATCCTTACCGAAGGACGCGGCGCTGGCAGCCGCCCAAGTGTCGGCAAGCAAGCCTGTGTCGAAAGCCTGGATGAAATCAAGCGCTTCCTGGATACCGGCACCAAAATGGCCTTTATCACCGCTGGAATGGGTGGTGGTACCGGTACGGGTGCGGCCCCGATCATCGCCAAAGCTGCGCAGGAACTGGGTATCCTGACGGTGGGCATCGTGACCTTGCCGTTTACGTTCGAAGGCAAAACCCGCGTCGGCAACGGCATGGAAGGGCTGGAAGAACTGCGCAAAAATGTGGATTGCCTGGTTATTATCTCCAACGATAAACTCCGGGATATCTATGGCAACCTGAGTATCTCGCAGGCCTTCAGCGAAGCCGATAATATTCTATGCACGGCGGCCAAAGGGATTGCCGAGATTATTACGGTTCCAGGTTACGTCAACGTCGATTTTGAAGACGTAAACACAACCATGCGCGGCTCCGGGGTTGCGATCATGGGCACAGCGACGATCGAAGGCGAGAACCGCGCCTTCCGCGCTGCCGACGACGCATTGCGTTCCCCATTGCTGGAAGACAACGATATCTATGGCGCTAAAAACATCCTGGTGAATATCACCTCCGGTTTGAAAGAGGCCACCATGGATGAAATCTTTGAGATCACCCAGTTCGTGCAGGAGAAAGCCGGCGAAAATGCCAACCTGATCTGGGGTAACTGTTTCGACGAGCGCCTGGGCGAAAAAATTGCCGTGACGATCATCGCCACCGGTTTTGAATCCGCCGAACGCCGTAATCCGGCAGCGACTACCGCCGCCAGTAATCGGCCGCAAGCCAGCCAACCCGAGCGTCAGGTAGTACACCTCGACGACGACGTGGCTGGAAAAAAGCCCCAGCCTTCTCTCTTTACAATTACCTCTGAGGAGGAGTACCGCCCGGTAGATGAGAAGGCCGCGAATGCGCTCGAATTTGAGTTCAACGACATCCGGGAAGCGGTAGATAAAATCCGCCGTACACAAGGTCCTCAAAGTGAGCCATTTGTGTACCAGGAAGATATTTCACCGGAAGAACGCCGTCGCCGTATTGAAGAGGCCCAGCGCCGCCGCGAAGAGGTGCGCAACCGTCCGCTCAATGTGGTAAAGTTGAATTCGCCACAAACGATTATTGATCTGGAAAGCCAACCGGCTTACCTGCGTAAAAATATTAACCTCGATGATCTGCCGGATGCTGAACAGCCCGGCACAATGTCCAACTGGACCGTTGCGCTCGAAGAGGAAGGGGAAATTCGAATGAGTGGCAACTCGTTTTTGCACGATAACGTCGATTAGTACCGTGCAATAAATTTTATTTCTGCTAAGTGGTAGCGGCTCCGGTGTGTGGGACACCGGGCCGCTTTTTTTAGCAAACACCGGTATTTACTGTTCCAAATTAACGGCAGTGTTTTTTAATTTTGTTACTACTTCACTTGGGTTTACCAGGCCGTCGTCATACAGCCTTAGCCCTCCATTTCGCTTTAGCAGCAGCGGATGAAGCAAAAAACGGTTTGAGCCTAATTGATCGTTGGGGCCAATGCACTTAGGGGTTCTGCGCTCCGGTTTTATGGCCCGCATTTCGTTCGATCAGGTACTCCGCTACCAGCAATTTATACCCTTCCGTTATTTCTGCCTGCATCCCCAGCGACGGTGGACTTTTAAAATGGGCAATTGCGGCTGCTTCCAGTTCACAACGGATTTCATACGGGAAAACAATCCCATACGGACGGACTAATTGCCCGGTACCCATGTCAAAAATATCCAGGAGCAACGCATCCTCATAATCTTCTGCATACGGGTGCGCGAGATCGGTTTTGTTATCGGCGATTTGTAGTTCTGCCCGACCGATATAACGGTGCTGATTGGAAGCCGTATGCGCAAATATAATTTCTTGTAACATCATTGCCTGGTTTGTCTGATAGTATCGTTATCTTTGTTAGGTACGTTTTTTTATACAAATATATATCAACTGATTTGATTTTATATCATTTTTAGTGATATATATTTTAATATTTAGTTGATTAATATCAATAAATTAGATTTATTGTAAAAAATGCAAAAGCAAGGGGAAAAAATTGCCATTTTGATACGTGCCAGAGGCTGGACGCAAAAGGAATTTGCCGAGCATATTGGCTATTCGCCCGAGCATTTATCGCGCATTTTGAGCGATGAATCCATCAAACCGCGTCCACTGGCCCGAATTGTCAAGGGGCTTAATATTTATCCCAGTTTAATAACGGACGATACAGAACTGCGCAAAGGCAATATGCTGGAGCAATTATCGGCCGTGACCGAACCAATCCCGACCTATCCAGCCGATCCGGAAAAGGCGGCATTACTGGAAGAGATCAAACAGTTGCGGGAAGAAAATCAAAAATTGAAAGCGGCGCTTTACGATGAGATGCGGCTGAGCGGAAGACTGCCGGAAGGGCCAGTATAATGCCTGCTTTAGGATGGGATGTTCTGAAAAGAAGATGTGATGTGATGGGTAGGATTCGCTGATCCGCCGATTGAAATCGGCGGTTACAAGAGAACTGATGGGCGCTCGAAAAGGCAGGGCGCAGATTGGCTTTGCTCAAACTGCCTACACAAGTTATAATAAAGCCGGCCTGAAGATTATGAACGCGTGTAAAGTGGTCGAGCTCGCGTTTTTAGATCCTGGCCGGGTGTAAGTCGCAAGGCATACACAGTCGTGGATTGCACAGGTGTACGTGTTGATATACAAGCAGTTAGCCGAAATGGCAGCAATGCCAGGTAATATGGGTGGCGCATAAAAGCAAATTTGTCTGACCGCAAAAGTCTAAAGTTTCACCTGAACACAGTTTCTTTGCGCCCCCAAAGTATCAGCTTAATCTAAAAGTTGTACAACCGCAGTACATGGGCCGCAAAAATAAACTTCGAAAATTTACCGAAATTCTCGCGTTTCCCAACGTGTATGAATGTTATAATGCGCAGGAACCGTTGCTGGTCGGCCCTAATATGGAACCCGTTGATTTGCGCGGTCGCTGGAATGAATACTATTTTAAAAACGATCATCCCATTACGCTCGAACTCGCCTGTGGCGGCGGCGAATACACCGTGGGACTGGGCGAACGCTTCCCGGAGCGCAATTTTATCGGCGTGGACGTCAAAGGAAATCGCTTGTGGGCAGGCGCTCAGGCGGCCCTCCAGGCAAATCTGTCCAATGTGGCTTTTGTACGCACCCGCATTGAAATTATCGAACATTTCTTTGCGCCGGATGAAGTAGCCGAAATCTGGATCACCTTTGCCGACCCATTTCCCCGGGAAAGTAAAGTGAACCGACGGCTGACTTCGGATAATTTTCACCAACGGTATCGCCGTTTGCTGCAAACCGGCGGTACGGTGCATCTCAAACACGACGATTCGGATTTTGTGCAGTTTACACTGGACACCATTGCTGCCGACCCGCAATGCACCCTGCTGGAAACGAATCTGGACATCTACGCGGCACCACTTTCCATGCCTGAACTGGCGATTCAGACGCTGTACGAAGGCAAACACCTGGCCAATGGCAAGACCATCAAGTACGTCCGTTACACAATATCGTGATAGGGTGGCACGGAATTTTACAATGATTTAAAGTAATAATTATTGATT
>JBBRDQ010000094.1:0-18550 GCA_038203695.1 Chitinophagales bacterium | reverse complement strand
AGATCACACTTCTTTAGCAACCATACCTGCGGATAGCCGCAGCCATGCGGTCTTAAAAATTAAAGATTACGGGGTACTTGCCGGCGTAGAACTGGCGCAACACATCTTTAAGTACGCAGATCCGACTTCGAACGTGACTGTGCATAAAACCGATGGTACAGACGTACTTTATGGTGAAATCGCCTTTGAAGTAGAAGGTTCCACCCGTGCCTTGCTACAGGCAGAACGTTTGGTGCTGAATACTATGCAAAGAATGAGCGGCATTGCCACCCTGTCCAGTCGTTTTGCTTTTGAAGTTGGCGACCTACCTACCAAAGTCCTGGATACCCGTAAAACAACACCTTTGATTCGATTCCTGGAAAAATGGGCCGTAAAAATCGGCGGTTGTGAAAACTACCGGTGGGGACTGTACGACTGGATTATGATTAAGGACAACCATGTCGATGCAGCCGGCGGTATCCGCGCAGCCATAGAACGGGCCCAGGCATACCAACAAGAAAAAAACCTGAACCTGGGCATTACCGTGGAAGTGCGCAATCTTGTGGAAGTGCACGAAGTACTGGAGATTGGCGGGGTGACACGGATAATGTTTGATAATTTTGAAATTCCTATTCTGGCGGAAGCTGTGGCAACCGTAGAGGGGCGGTTTGAAACAGAGGCATCGGGTGGCATTACGCTGTATAGTATTCGCAAGTACGCACACACCGGCGTCAATTATGTGTCGGCAGGCGCGCTGACGCACTCTGCACAGCCTTTGGATTTGAGTTTGAAAATCGTGAAATAACTAAACGGAGACATAAATTAAAACGGGTGATCCGGCTTGCGGCCGGATCACCCGTTTTAACTTACATTATCCTGTACTAGTCGTACGCGTAAAAACTATTGACAATTTTGATGGCCTGGTCCCGCGTTTCATCGGTGTAAATAAGGATCAACAGCATATTTGTGCTGCTCTCTTTATCCAGTAAAGCCATAACAATTGCGTTCGCGCCGTCTTTCTTGCCTTCGATGTAGTAACCGACAAAATCATCTACTTCTACTTCGTCAGCGGCAGTAAGTCCGTCGTATTCAAGCTCTTTGGCCATAGCAAGCACGGCAGTGGCGAGGTCTTTCTCTTCAATTTGTTCATCCTGAATAGGCGAAACTACCAGTACCAGGTTGTCGTTGCTGGCGGCAAACTGCTCTGCGTTGTTGGTATCAATTTTGAAATTTGAGGGCACCTTAAAGCCGATACCATGTTCATTCCATTGCATTTCCGTTTCTTGTGCCCAGGCAAAATTGGCACTCAATGCAACTGCCAGTAAGATAATAAGTGTTCTCCGAATCATGTTTGAAAATTTTAAATTGATAATAAAACGGTAAGATAAGCGGTGTTCTATTTAGATAGGAAGAACGGACCTTGTTAACTTTTTGTGATTGGATTTTATTCTACATATTCTACTTTACGCAGCAACCGCAAACCAACGGTTAGTTCCAGGGTGGTATTGCGAATTTTCCGCGCGGGTATAGTAGTGGTTTGTCCCGGCGAAAGTGGATTGATGACGTTGGGAATAGGGGGCTGATTATATTGATTGGTCACGTCTGGATGCACTGACACGGTTAATTGTCCGCCGATCAGTTCTGCAAAATTAAATTCGATACCACCGCCCACCGACAGGCCCAGCATCCAGCGATTCATAGAGCCGATCTGTGGATAATATCCGATCAGAAAGGGATTATCGGCGGCCAGGTTGTCGATATTTGTGCTGAGCGTATAATCGCCCCTTATACCCCCGTAATAAAAATAACGGCTCGACGCGCCTAAGGGAAATTTCTGTTTGGCGCCAAGGATCAGGGAAATATTGTTAAAGCGAAACTCTTCCGAGTAGGTCCGTATGCCGCCGCCTTGCTGGTTGAACACCTGAAAGCGGGTCGCGCTGCCTTTGGTATGATAGCCGATTTGCATAAAAAGAGCGCTCCGGTCATTCTCATTGTCTACCGATTCAATACAGAGCGATCCGTGTAATTTAAATAAAGGCTCCCGTTGAAATGAGTTATCCCATTTCTGGATGCCTACCGTGAGACCTCCCTGGACGACGAATGCCGTTGATTGTGCTACTATTTGTCGAAAAGAAGCCAAACTCAAGGCGAGTGCAAAGATGAAACGTATCATTTTATTCGTTTTTCGACACAAAGTACGACGTAACTTTTTCCAGTGGGTATAAAACCCTTAGCCGGATAAATTTTGCACCTCCAGCTAAAATCACCTTACTTTTGTAGCTGGTATTATCTTGTTTTCATAATCACTCCCGCTATCTTCCAGGTGAAGCGGATTATCCGAATTATACGACCAATGACATTTGATCAGTTCCCTTATGCCCGCCCCGACATGAACATCCTGCGGGAAGATTTCGAAAAAAATCTCACCAAATTTGCCGAAGCAAACACACCTACTGCACAAAGTCGAAGTTTTACCCGTTTGAGCGACCTCCGGGAGCAATTTTCTACGATGTACAATTTGTGCTACGTCCGCCATACTGCCAATACGAAGGATATTTTTTACGATGCGGAAAATGATTTTTTTGATGCGAACCTGCCTGCCTATCAGGAATTGAATACCCGGTTTTTCCGGGCACTTTTGCAATCTCCGTTCCGCGATGCCCTGGAGCAAAAATTCGGCAACCAACTTTTTAACCTCGCGGAACTGGCCCTTAAAACCTTCCAACCCGATATCATGGAAGACCTGCAACGCGAGAATGCGCTGAGCAGTGAATACATGAAGATCAAAGCCCAGGCGCAAATTGAGTTTGAAGGCAAGTCTTATAATATGGCAAGCATTCAACCACTCGAACTGGATAACGATCGCGACCTGCGCCGCCGGGCAAGCACAGCTAAGTGGGATTACTATGCCGATAAAACCACTGAATTTGAGCGTATTTTTGATGATCTGGTCAAAACACGCCATTCAATTGCCCTGAAATTGGGGTATCGGAATTTTATTGAAGTAGGTTATGCGCGGATGAAACGCTCGGACTATACGCCGGAAATGGTAGCCAATTTTCGCAAACAGGTTCGTGAAATACTGGTGCCGATTTCAACTGAATTATACGAACGCCAACGCAAGCGCCTTAGCCTGGAAAAATTAAAATACTACGACGAGGAGTATAAGTTCGCTACCGGCAACCCCAAACTGCAAGGTACACCCGAGGAAATTGTCGCCAATGCCGCCCGGATGTACCGCGAACTCTCCCCGGATACAGATAAGTTTTTCCGATTGATGCAGGACAGTCAATTGATGGATCTGGTCAATCGGGACGGCAAAATACCAGGTGGATACTGTACCTATATGAGTCAATTCAAGGCTCCGTTCATTTTCTCTAATTTTAACGGCACCAGTGGCGACATCGATGTATTAACGCATGAAGTGGGCCATGCCTTTCAGGTTTGGTCGAGTGGCGAACGATTTGCGATTGAAGAATATCATTGGCCTACCAACGATGCTGCCGAAATCCATTCAATGAGTATGGAGTTTTTTACCTGGCCGTGGATGCACCTGTTTTTTGGAGCAGACACCCAGAAATACCATTACCTGCATTTGGGAGGCTCTATTCATTTTCTGCCTTACGGAGTAGCCGTCGATGAATTTCAGCATATTATTTATGAAAATCCCGACATGACACCCGCCGAGCGCAATGCAGCCTGGAGCCGACTGGAAAAAATCTACCTTCCGCATCGTGATTATGATGGTAATCCCCACCTCGAAGCAGGCCGGCTCTGGCAAAAGCAAAGCCATATTTATAATACACCCTTTTATTATATAGACTATACACTGGCACAGATCTGTGCGTTTCAATTTTGGAGTAAAGATCGCCAACAGCATGCCCGTGCCTGGCGCGATTATGTACGGCTTTGCCGGGCTGGCGGCAGTCACTCTTTCCTGGGGCTGGTAGCATTAGCCAATCTGCGTTCCCCCTTTGAAGATGGCTGCATCGAAAGCGTGGTAGGTGAGATCCGGCGTTTTCTGGATAAGGTAGATGATGCGAAATTGTAGCCAATGCCTTGTGCATCAAACAAATAATATCCCGTAAAAATCATTTTTTTATGAAAATGCCATTTGTTTTTATAAAAGGCGTGTTGTACCTTTGCGGGCCTTTTTAATAAAGGGTATTTTTCACTAAAATCAATTCTCCACTATGTTTGCAATTGTTTCCATCGCCGGTCAACAATTTAAAGTTGAGGAAGGTCAGCAGATCTTCGTCCACCGGCTGGCAGCGAACGAGGGTGACAAGGTCACTTTCGATGCCGTACATTTGATCGAGAACGACGGACAAGTCAACATTGGCGTACCGAATATCAGCGGTGCAAGTATCAACGCCAGTGTAGTAAGCCATGTAAAGGGCGACAAAGTCATCGTTTTCAAAAAGAAACGCCGTAAAGGGTACCGAGTTAAAAACGGACACCGCCAGTCGTTTACTAAAATTCAAATTGACTCGATCCTGGGTTAAAAAGGATGCGCCGGGATAAGGTTTTACTTTTAAAGTATCCGGCACCGCCAAATCTTCTTCATTCAACACTCACTTTTAGTTGGCCGAAGGGTTAACTTTCTAAAATACTTGGATCATGGCACACAAAAAAGGTGCGGGTAGTTCCGATAACGGACGCGATAGTAAGAGTAAGCGTCTTGGTGTAAAAATGTACGGTGGCGAGCGCGCCATCGCAGGTAACATCCTGGTTCGTCAGCGTGGCACCAAATTCCACCCGGGTGAAAATGTATATATGGGCCGCGACCACACGCTGCACGCCGCTATCGACGGCGTTGTGACGTTCAAACGCACCCGCAATGACCGCAGTTATATCAGTGTACTGCCGTATGAAGCCGTGGCTGAAACAGTTGCTCCAATGGCAAAAACTGCCAAAGTAGCTGCCAAACCGGCTGCTCCGGCAGAAAAACCGGCTGCAAAAAAAGTTGCTGCTCCTGCTGTTGAAGAAACAGCACCCGTTGCAGTGGCCGAGCCGGCAGTTGCCCCTGTTGCTCCGATAGTAGAAGAACCTGCTGTTGAAACCATTGATGAGGCACCAAAAGCGGCTGCTAAGAAAGCGCCTAAATTGGACGATCTAAAAATCGTGGAAGGCGTTGGTCCGAAAATTGAGCAACTGCTCAAAGATGGTGGCATTAATACCTGGGCCGAATTGGCTGATGCACCGGTCGACCGTTTGAAAGAAATCCTGGATGCCGCCGGCTCACGTTACCAAATTCACGACCCAAGCACCTGGCCGGCACAATCCCGTTTTGCGGCCAATGGTCAATGGGAGGAACTGAAAGAATATCAGGATATGCTGATTGGCGGTCGCGATGTGACTGAGTAATTATTGAATCCTGTTTTCATACAAAGCCCTGATTTCGCTTCGCGAGATCAGGGCTTTCTTTTTGGTAAATTTTACCAGCACTGTGACTTTTAAAATATGCCGCGTTTAAAGTATATCACTGTGGGCCACCCAGCGGCCGATTGGAAAGACAATTGGCAATTTTAAATAAACCCCTGCAAAGTTTTACGTAGAGGCCGTCTCCATGTTACCGATTATACTTTCTTTTTATCCAAGTGCCGATTTACTTATACAGCAAAGCCGTTCTGCATCCTGCGGAACGGCTTTTTTTAGCGCTTGTCTGGGGTTTTACTGCCCTGAAAATCCCAGACAGCAGGCCCTTCTATCCGGCATCGGGAATAGCCCGAAAAACATACCCTGCTTTTGCATAGTACTCCAGAACTTCCGGCAAAACGACCCGTAAATGCGGCTCGGCTTTCAAACTGTCGTGTAATACGACAATAGAACCCGACTCGGCATTTTTAAGCACATTCTCCAGGCATTGCCGGGCTGTAATCTTCGGATCAAAATCCCCGCTCAATACATCCCACATGACAATCCGAAAATGTCGCTGTAAAAAGGCGCGTTGTCTTGGCATAATCCGTCCGTAAGGCGGGCGAAACAGTTTGCTGGGTACCAGCCGGAGACAGTGCCGTACATTGTGAATGTAAACGCGTGCATCCGTCTTCCAGCCGTTGAGATGATTGTAAGTATGATTGCCAACTGCATGACCTTCCGCTACGATTCGATGGTAAATCGCCGGGTGTTTTCGCACATTATCGCCTACGCAGAAGAAGGTGGCTTTAGCCTGATATTGCTGCAATATATCTAAAACCCACGGCGTCACGCCGGGAATAGGACCATCGTCAAACGTCAGGTAAAGGGTAGGTTCAGCCGATGGAATCCGCCACACATACCCCGGAAAAGACGACTGAATGAATTGCGGTGTTTTAATTACGTACATAATCGGGCAATATTAGGGGTTATTCAACAACCAGGCAAAAAAATTTTGCATGCGCTCTACGTGCTTTCAAAGTCAATTACGACCTTTGCACATGGAACCAAACAAAATTACTACGGCATCAAAATTCCTGGGCGAATCGCTCACATTTGACGACGTCCTGCTCGTCCCTGCTTACAGCGAAGTCCTTCCGCGCGAGGTAAATATTTCAGCGCAGCTCACCCGTACTATCCGTCTGAATGTTCCGGTTGTTTCAGCAGCCATGGACACGGTGACCGATAAAGCTTTGGCGATTGCGATTGCACGCCAGGGTGGCATTGGCATGATTCATAAGAATATGACGATTAGCGAACAGGCCGACCAGGTACGCGCGGTGAAACGGTCGGAGGCCGGGATGATTATTGATCCCGTCACTTTACATCCAGACGCTACGGTAGCCGAGGCATTGGACCTCATGCGCCGGCACAGCATCGGCGGTATCCCCATCACCGATCGCCGCAGCAAACTAGTTGGTATTCTTACCAACCGCGACCTGCGTTTTGAAATTGACCATACCCGTCTGGTGCGCGATCTGATGACCAAAAAAGACCTGGTCACCGCACCGCTTGGCACCACCTTAAGCCAAGCCCGCGACATCCTCCAACGCCGAAAAATTGAGAAACTCCCGGTCGTAGACGACGCATTTCTATTGGTTGGGTTGATTACCTACAAAGACATTATGAAAGGGGTCAATTTCCCCAACGCCTGCAAAGATACATTTGGACGACTGGTCGTCGGTGCCGCCGTTGGCGTGACCCCCGATATGGAAGAACGGGTGGCCGCGTTGGTAGCCGTAGGCGTAGATGTGATTTGTGTGGATACCGCCCATGGCCACTCGCGCGGCGTATTGGAAGGGGTAAAATATTTGAAATCCAAATTCCCGGATTTACAAATTATCGGTGGTAATGTGGCTACCGGTGAAGGCGCTAAAGCCCTGGTGGATGCCGGCGCAGATGGCGTAAAAGTAGGCGTAGGACCAGGCAGTATTTGTACCACACGTATCGTCGCTGGGGTTGGCGTGGCACAATTATCGGCAATTTTCAATGCCGCACAGGCAATCCGCGGCTCCGGCGTACCAATTATAGGCGACGGAGGCATTCGTTATACCGGCGATATTGTCAAAGCACTCACGGCCGGTGCCAGTACAATTATGGCCGGCTCCTTGTTTGCCGGTGTGGAAGAAGCGCCGGGCGAAACGATTATTTTCGATGGTCGCAAGTTCAAAACCTATCGCGGTATGGGGAGCCTGGGCGCGATGCAACTCGGTTCGAAAGATCGCTATTTCCAAGATGTGGAAGATGATATCAAAAAGTTAGTGCCGGAAGGGATCGAAGGACGCGTACCCTATAAAGGTACCCTGGCCGAAGTGATGACGCAATATGTAGGTGGGTTACGCGCCGGAATGGGTTATTGCGGCGCGGCAACCGTACTGGAGTTACAGGAAAAAGCACAGTTTGTACGGATCACGAATGCCGGCATGATCGAAAGTCACCCGCACAACATTGTAATCACCCGTGAATCGCCGAATTATTCCCGAGGGTAAACAAGTGCTTAGGAACGGTGATATAAAAGCGTGGCACGCCTTGAACCTACGTTCTGGGGCGTGCCACGCTTTTATATCACATCTATAACGTCTCCTTAGAGCGCTTTCAGAATTGCCAGAATCTCCTGTTCGGAACTTGGCTCTGGCACCAGAGGAACAACGGCATCCGTACCTACTTCTGTTTCTAAACTTCCGAGCCAGTAAGAATTCCCTGTTTTACTCACGGTTAAAATACGCACAAGCAGACCGGGCGGTGCATTTTTAAAACAAAATTGTTTGCTTCCTGGCGTTGGCAACAAAGGCACTATAGAACGCATATTTTTAAAAACCAGGTAACACTGGGTATTTTGATCGTCAAATCCCTCCGGTAAGTCTACACAAAAAGAATTAGGCGTTGGATCTATCACGCGTTGGCAGCCAACCCAGTCCAGTGCATTGGTGTAAATTTCATATCCATCTACGGTCGGGCCAGATGGTACTGGTCCGGGCCAATTAGCCCAGTATGCTGGTTCGGTAGTTGCTTGCCATCCGGCGAATTCATTGTTGGGAAAGAGGCCGTTGAAGATAAACATATTGTCTAGCAACGTGGGAGACGGAATCTGTACTTTCAGGGTACGGCTGGGCAACAACTGTAATTTTTTGCCGTCACATATAACGGTTAAACGTACGGCTCCGCCACTTTCTACGAGATTGCCATTGGTGTCGTAGGTGGGTATGCCCTGTGCAACAAAATCTCCTTTACGCAACGCTTCCGTAGTAGCGACGGTCAGACTTGTACAACTACTGCACGGCACCACTTGGCCACTTTCATTGGCAAATAGTTCTTCCGTATCATTGAGAAACACCCGCACGCCGCCGGAGGTAGTCAGCATTGTATCCCGATGCAAATTATTTAATACAAAAGTCGTCTGCGTAGCTTGATTAGGGACTTCTTTCAGCAATAATTGCAGCTCGGTAAGCGACGCTGGATAAGGCCGTAGCTCGTCAACATCTGGCCGGCATCCACCAGCGACTAACATCGCAAGTAAAAGTATCGTAAAAAAATATTGTACTGATTTAGATGACATAACCCTATAATTTGGTGGTTAAAAGTGGCTGGGCTGGCGTTTTTTGATAAGATACGGCAGGTTGAATTATCGCTGCTCCCTTTTTTAGTCCACAATTTTTGTGACGCCCAATTTTATACCCCAGATCGAGTAACGCTGTTCGACCGGTTGGTTGGCCAACGATACCGGACGGAGTACTTGCCGGAAATACGGCTCCGCAAAAATGCGTAAACGTGGTTTGAGATGATAAAACCATTGCACGCTGCCAACGGCACTTAACCCTACCCTGGCACGAAACGCGTCGATCGTGCCGTCTTTTGGCGTAAAATAAGCCGGTTGGCCCAAGGGCGTAAGGATAGCGCCACGCTTCCAAAACAACAAGTTGACAGAAGCGCCAGCATTGATACTCAATCCCGTACGTCCGCTGCGCAATTCTGCGCCTACCTGTAGGGGAATATCCAGCATATCCAGCCGGTTATACGTCCGCAGGTAATGTTCGCCAAATTCAATTCCCAGCGTTTCACGGTATTCCTGCCCGTTTAATATGGTCACTCTTATATCATACTGCACATAGTCAGGGTCGATAAATTCGAATACCTCGCCGACGTGGTCATATTGCAATCCGGCACGCAGCATAAAATGCCGATCGAATACGAGTGTGCCGCGTACCCCAATATTGGATGCCCAGTCTGACCGTTCGGTATTGCGGCGTTGTGCGAGATAATCGGCATTTTCAGGATCGTCCGAGCTGAGACTTTTGCGGGCAAATGAAGGGCCCAAAAACGCATCAATTAACAATACCATCCGATGTTTTTCAAAATCATAGCAGTTTTTAGGCTCCTTCTTCTTGCGAATAGTCGGTAAAACGGGTAGTTTTTTAACCGGCGCTAATGCCGGCAATTTATGGTCCAAAACAATCGGCTCTTGCAATGACCTGGGTAACAGTAACGTACTTTCCGGGGTTTGTACCGGTACTGTATGCCCGGTAGCAACAGGCATATCAACCACATCCTGCGCATTTATCTTGCCGGCAGACTGGGGTGTATTATTGGCTGCCGTCGAAGCCGCATTTGCTGATTTTGTCAATCCCTGTAAAGGATTGAATCCATTCGCCGTAGCAGTAACCCCTTTGATGGTCTGATCGACCTTTGCGAGGGTAGATGCCGGGTTTGGACGCGGCTGCTTATTTTTGTTGGAAGCAACACTAGGCTTATTTTTTGCCTGCTTTGCTGGAGAGTCCGTCCTTAATACAGGCTTATTTTCAACAGGCTGGATATTAAGACGGTGGTTATTGTTTGCGGATTGTACCGTCGGCTCCCGTGTTTCAACGACTGATACACTTGATATGCGCTCGTTTTCTGCCTCTTTTACGCCTTGGGTATCCGCCGTATTGGCTAAACCCTGCGACGCCGGTGCCGCAGAGGATTCGCCTTGCCGCTGCACTTGCACTTCCTGTAGGATCGATACTGTTGTTGTCGTTGGTTGCTGAAGCCACATCCAGGTTGCCGCCAGCAATCCGATCCCGATCGTACCGCCAAAGAACAGCCAGAAAGCAAACCGCCGCCGGCGTTTTCGCAGTTCATTTTCGACAGCGGGCCAAACAAACGCCGGAGGGGTAACCTCCATGTTTTGCAGACGCTGTTGAAAAATGTGGTCCAAGTCTTCTTGTGCTTTCATTATTAAATCAATTATTTGGTTTAAGGAGATTAAAAAAATTAACCAAGTGCGTTTTTCGGCGACACTTAATATTACGCCTTACTTTCTTTTATGCCGTGCATTAGGTCTACTTGTTCCACCAGCCATCGCCGCGCTTTGGTTAGTTGGGAGCGGGACGTACTTTCCTGGATATTCAGCATAGCCCCTGCTTCTGCGTGCGAATATCCTTCCACCGCTACCAGATTGAAGACTACCCGATAACCGTCTGGCAATCGCGTAATCAGCGTAAGCAATTCTCGCTCCGACAACGATGCAATCGCATCCGGATCCACGGGCGCATCCGGTAAGGTTTCATACCCGGAAGTTTCGTTTTCAAAGCGCTGTTTTTGATAAGTTCGCAGAGCTGTATTGACCATAATGCGTCGAACCCATCCCTCAAACGATCCTTGAAACTGAAATTGATCCAATTTTGTAAAAACCTTCACAAAGCCCTCCTGCAAGATATCCGGCGCATCCGCTGCGGTACGGGCATAGCGCAGACATACGGTAAACATCTTGCTGGCAAAATGTTCGTATAATGCACGTTGACTTTGCGCAGAACCACGCAAGCAACCCCGGATGACCGCTTCTTCGTTGAACAATTAGAATGGGGATTACAAATTTGAACAATGGGTTGGCTTGAAGGGCGATTGTCGAAGGTACGTTAATTGGAAGATGCAGCAACTGTTTTTTTTGCTGCTTTACAGGGCTGGATATTTTAAATAGCGTGCCCCGTTGATTAGGTATATCCACGTAAGGACATCCTATTAACGAACGTATTCGGGGAAAATGCCGGGATTTTAATATTCTAACCCTACTTTTTCCCGAATCAGATCAAGGGTCTCCATCAAATCCAGGGTAAAATCCAGCGGAACCCGGTCACTTTCCAATAAACCGTTTTCTAAACATTCCATCACATGTGCCGCTTCAAAATGATAACCCCATCCTTCATAGGGCATTTCTATGTCGCGTTTAATTTCATCCCTGCCCTCATATTTTGCGATTGTCAGTTTGCTCGGATGATGCCAGCGTGGATGCAAATAGATGCTGCCTTCTGTGCCGTAAATGGCAGCATCGACCGGAATATGCGCCGCTAATGTGGCGTGACCAAGGGCAAGTTGTTGGGTACCATAACGAAAGGAATACGCACAAGACTCGTCGACGTCCGTTGTGGTAAAAGTAGCGGCTGCCTGTACATTTTCTGGTTCGGGTTTTCCAAAAACAGACAAGGCCAGCAACACCGGATAGATACCGATATCGAGCAATGCGCCGCCGCCGAGTGCTTTATTAAACAGACGGGAGGTCGCATCAAAGGGCATTTTAAAACCAAAATTAGCCGTCACGGTGTGCACATGTCCAATTTCTCCTTGCGCTGCCAACGTTAAGGCGTGATCGAAGGCAGGAATAAACCGCGTCCACAAAGCCTCCATTAAAAATGTGCGTTGTCGCCTGGCGGTATTAATCATCCGCTTAGCGGCGGCGGCATTCATGGAGAATGGCTTTTCACACAATACCGGAATGCCCTGTTCGAGGCATAAAAGCGCATGCTCCGTATGCAAGGTGTGCGGGGTAGCGATGTAAACGACATCCAGATCGTGACAATTGACGATATCGGTGTAGCGGTCATAAGCATACGGTGCTCCATACGCATTGGCAAAAGACTGCGCCCTTTCGGC
This sequence comes from Chitinophagales bacterium, assembly GCA_038203695.1. GTDB lineage: Bacteria > Bacteroidota > Bacteroidia > Chitinophagales > Saprospiraceae > M3007. The sequence goes on along the minus strand of JBBRDQ010000094.1, from coordinate 6,247 downwards.
CGAAGTAGACGCAACGGCGTGCAGTTTGGCATTTGGCAGCAACCGTAAGTCGTCGGCAAATTTGCGGGCGATGCGCCCCGGACCGATAATTCCCCAATTAAAAGTTCGTGTCGTCATTTTTCTGGATTGCTTTTTTAGGCTGTTTACGGCGATGATCGGCGATGGCCCAACGAATCGCGTCGTAACGCATCCGCTCTTCAAAATGCTCAAAAATAGCCTTGGTTTGGTACGGTTCTTCAAAAAGCGGCAATGCACCCTGCACAATATCGAGTTCTTCCGGCGAGGCCCATTGACTGATATCGATCAATTCGCCGCGCTCATACATTGTGGCCAGATGCCCTGTTACGGTCGCGGCGCTCAAACCGCGCTCCTGTGCTATTTCTTCAATGGTATGCCCTTGCGTGTACAAATCCCAGGACTGGTAAAATGAACTACCAATCATCCGAACCCCTTCATTGGTTTTTTCCAGCACGTATCGGCGCACTTCACTCATAAAAGCATCGCCAAATTGCTGCAACTTGCGCTCTCCGACGCCGCTTACCTGCAACATATCGGCGTCGGTCAGCGGCCGCTTTTCAGCCATATCCTGTAACGTCGCATCACTGAAAATCAGGTACGGTGGAATACCTTGCCGTTGTGCCAGCGAACGTCGCAAGGTAACCAGCAAATTGAATAATTCATCGCGCAGGCTGTGTTTTCCCGTTTCCCGCTCCTCGGTACGGGCCGTTTTTTCTTTACCCTTTGCTTTGCTTTTTTCAATGGCCACTTCTTCCTTGCTGGGTTTACTGATAGGCAGCGCCAGGGTTGTTTTTTTGCCGTCGAACAAAATGGCTTTCCCCTGGGGCGTGACGCGAAGACAATTGTGATCATCGTACGCAATTTCAAGGAGCCCTAGGTGCAACATCTGTGAAATAAGATACAGCCAGTCTTCAAAACTGTATTCCCGGCCGGCACCATAGGTCTTGATATTCTGAAAATTCTGTTCAAAAATTTCCCTTCGGTTGGAGCCGCGCAAAATTTCCACCAGCATGTTCATCCCTACTTTTTCGCCAGTGCGCAAAATGGCTGATAGTGCTTTTTGGGCAGCCACCGTGCCATCGAATTGTTGCGGCGGATTGAGGCACACATCGCAGTTGCCACAACTGCGGTCATACGGTTCTCCAAAATAATAAAGTACAGTTTTGCGGCGACACACGGGTGCCTCGGCAAACTGGAACATACGCTCCAGTTTGGCCAACTTGAGTTCCTTTTGTTCATTGCTGCTCTCGCCCCGGTCGATCATTTCGCGATAGGAAATCACATCGGCGTAACTAAAAAACAGCAGGGCATCGGAAGGCAATCCATCCCGGCCGCCCCGACCGATTTCCTGGTAATAACCCTCCAGGTTGCGCGGTAAATTGTAATGAATGACGAAGCGGACATTACTTTTATCGATGCCCATACCGAAGGCAATGGTGGCACAAATGATCGGAGTGCGATCATTGATAAAATCTTCCTGCACTTTACTCCGCTCTCGGGGCGACACTTCGGCGTGGTAAAATGCGGCTTTAAAACCTTTCGCGTTGAGCTTTTCCGACAGTTCCTGGCATCCTTTGCGCGATAAACAATAGATGATGCCCGATTGGTTAGGGTGTTTTTTTAGAAACTCGATGGTCTGCTCGAGCTTCTTCTGCCCGGGCCGTACGGTAAGTGAAATATTGGGCCGGTCGAACGAGGCGATAAACACTTCCGGGTCGCGGAGTTGCAACTGATCAATAATATCCTTTCGGGTAAGTTTATCGGCTGTAGCCGTCAGCGCAATTACGGGTACGGTGGGAAACTGGGTTTTTAAAAAGCGCAACTGCGTGTATTCAGGCCGGAAATCATGGCCCCAGGAAGAAATGCAGTGCGCCTCGTCTATGGCAAACAGGCTGATTTTCAAGCGCTTGAGAATGGATTGAAAATTCTGCGACACCAGTTTCTCCGGACTGACGTACAATAGTTTAATGTATCCGTTCATCAGCGCGTCTTCCACATTTTTCAACTGGCCAGCATCCTGTGAACTATTAATAAAAGCCGCCGGAATACCGTTTGCACTGAGCCCTTCCACCTGATCTTTCATCAGTGCAATCAGCGGGCTCACTACGATGGCCGTCCCTTCCTGCGTGATGGCCGGCACCTGAAAACAAACGCTTTTCCCACCGCCAGTCGGCATTAATACCAACGTATCGCGCCGGTCGTAGACGGCTTGAATAATATCTTTTTGCAGAGGGCGAAATTGATCGTAACCAAAATATTTTTTTAGAGCGATAGCAGCGGTGTCCAAATTCATAAACCAATTATTTGTGGCAAATATACAAATTGTTGATAAATAATTTAAATAACTGCATGTCCTTCTATACCAATATCCGGCAAATTGGGAATCTGATCGGCTATTTTTTCGCGTTCGCTGATAATCTCCACCAAGTGACGAACGGTACGACGGCGAATCTGGCGTTCCAACTCTTTGTTCGGCTCCAGCAGAATGTATTGAAATTTCATGGTCACATTATCTTTTTTGACCTCGGCAACCCGCAGGTAATAACTTTCCGGTTTAATCAAACTCTCGAAAGGTTTGAGTACCTCGATCAAATTGCGCTCGAGTTCTTCCACGGTTTTCAGGTGTTTCAAATCAATTTCAAAATCTATACTGGTGCGTTTTACAGTTCGCTTGGTATAATTTACGACTTCTGCATTAAGTACCACATTATTCGGAATGTAAATCATATCGTCATCGTCGTTTTGCAAATGAATATTCTGCAAGGTAATGTCGGTGATTTTTCCTCGATGATTCCCGATACTCACGCTATCCCCGATGCTCAACTGGCCCGAAAACGTGATGATCATGCCATTGATCATATTGGAAATATAGTCCTTCGTAAGGATAGCGATACCGGCAAAAATGATGGAAAGCGAGGTGAATAATTCCCGTACATTAATGCGGAAGAGCGACAAAACGCCGACGATAACACCGATAGCGAGCAGGATGGAATAAATATGGTTTACCCCAACGATGAAGTTGTCATCCCGGCCCTTTATTTTATGCCGTTTCCGGTAATACCAGGTGGTAAAAAATTGCACAAAATCCAGAAAAAGCAGGAAAACCGCGATGCTGAAGATAGCGTTAAGATAATATTGCAGCGGTTCGGCATATTTAGATTGCGCGAATAGGGGTGTAATATCCCATTCGCCCAGTCTGATCTGCACCAAGGCGACGAAAATGCCGAATTTTAAGAGTAAAAAAAGGTATTTCATGGCGTAAATTTAGGGATAAACCTACTTTTGTCCCATGTCAACGCCCATAAAAATATCATGCCGTGCTGTAATTATGCTGTTACAGTGTCTCGTTTTGGGATTGCCGGCGCAAGCCCAACTGGATTCTATTCACTGGCTGCCACCTATGCACGCCCGTGCTGAATGGGGTCCGCAATACCTGTACATTACTACACCGGAGTCCATCCCATTTCCAGTTAATATTCGCGAGGCATCGGGCAACATCATCGCAACCATCAATGTATCGAACAGCCAGCCCAAACGCTACGATATCGGGGCTACTAATAATGAATACACGCTGGTACCGGAAGATTCCCTGCAAAAACCACTGAGTACCTACGGACTCATCCTGGATGGCCCCAAAAAATTCTATGTCAATTTTCGTTTCTACAGCAATTCCCAATTTCAGGCCGGCGATCTTACCTGCAAAGGGCGCAGCGGACTTGGGAAAATCTTTCGTATTGGACATGTGGTGCAGGAAATCAGCAGCGCATCCCAGCGTTCCAATTTTATCGGCATCATGGCCACCGAAGACAGTACACAGATTTCGCTGTCAGATTTTGATTTGAATGTGCGTTTTCACGTGAACGGCGTAGAAACACTCTCGAACGGCACGGTCCAATTGATGCTGAATGCGGGTCAAACGGCCGTCATTTCACAATACATACAATCTAATGCCAACGTCCAGCCGCCCAATGGCCTGATTGGTGCCTTGTTGCAGTCGTCCAAACCCATTGCAGTAAATACGGGTTCCTGGACCGGTGCCCCGGTGATCGACAATGCCAATGATGTGGGGATCGACCAGATTGCGCCGTTCGATCAGGTGGGTGAAGAGTACATTTTATGTAAAGGCAACGGTTCGCCGCTGTTGGAAACGCCCTTGGTCATTGCCCAGATCAATGGCACTAATGTGTGGCTGAATGGCAGTACCACACCTGCTGCTGTGCTCAATGCCGGTGAATACCTGAAAATCGCAACCTCTCAGTATTCGGCCGCGGGAAATTTATACATCAGTTGTTCGCAGCCCGTCTTTGTGTACCAGATCGTCGGCGGGGTGGTTTCCGGCGACGATGCAAAACGCACCGCTGGTTTTTATTTTGTACCGCCCATTTCCTGCGCTATTCCCAATGCCGTGGACAATATTTACCAGCCCAATCAAATAGGGCCGATCCGGTACGACGGCGGACTGATGATCGTGGCCATGAAAGACTCGACTGTCACGCTGCGCATCGACGGCACCATTGTTTCGCTTGGTCCGCCGGATGCCGTGCAGGGCAACCCCGATTTCGTGACCTATCGCCGGTTGACCTTGTTTTCATCGGCCAATCCGCCCAATACAGCCAGCGTGATTGCCAATGGTGCGGTGCAGGTTGCCCTGTTCGGCCGCAATGGCGCAGCGGGGTATGGGGGTTTTTATTCGGGTTTTAGTAAAACCAATAAACCAACCCTCAACCTGGGCATTATTGGCGACGGTGTCTGTCCAGATACTTTGATTGCCACGGGCAAATTTGACGGGGTGCAATGGTATTTTGCCGATTCCTTGCTGCAATACGGCCCTGATTCCTTTTTTATCGCTTATTCGCCGGGGCGTTATATCGCCCGCGGTTATCTGGGCGTATGCCGGCGCACCGATTTTGTCCAGGATACGGTAGAAGCGGTGTTCAATTCGCCGCAATTCCCCTATACTTTTAAAGAACCCGATTGTTATGGCGAGCGCTCCGCTGCTATTTCGTTCGGTACGCCCTCCGGTGGTCTGGCGCCGTATCAGTTTTCGATCAATAAAGGCAATAGTTTTAGCACCCAACCCAATTTCTCCGGTCTGCTAAGTGGCAATTACGACCTGGTCGTGCGCGACTCCACCGGCTGTTACAACAGTCCGCTGAACTTAGACATCGGCCAGCCGGATAGCCTTTCCGTCACCGTAACCACGATAAGACTGGAAGAGCCCGTCAAACCCGGCGATCGCGTGGAACTGGAAGGTACCCCCAACCGGCCCATCATCCTGGCCACCTGGGAGCCGAACGACTCCACTACGCTGTGTGTCGACGATTGTCTGCGGCTGACGGCGTATCCGCAGGAAACGACCTGGTACACAATTACGGTCACCGATGATCATGGCTGCACCGCAACCGATCGCGTGCAGGTCATTTTAGAGCCTAAAGTGTTTGTTCCCAATGTTTTATCGCCCTTTACCAGCCATGGCAACGATCGGTTCACGTTGTTCAGTAAAGATAATTTGCCGGTCAATTACCTGCGGATTTATGACCGCTGGGGCAGTTTGGTTTTTGAGCAAAATAACTTTTTAACCAACGAAACGTCGAGCGGTTGGGACGGAACAGATCATGGGCGCGACCTAACACCGGCTGTATTTGTATTTATCGCCGAAGTGCAGTATGCGCCTGGCCGGAAGATTATATTGAAGGGGGATGTGACGCTGGTGCGGTGATTAGCAACAATATCCTGTTCATAACTTCACCCCCTTCCCTGTCTTTACCCGTTCCTGCCCCGATACTACTTCCCAGAAGTACATGCCGGGCGGTACATCCTCCGTATCTATCTCGTTGATGCCTAATGAGATAGCCTCTTGTCGCAGGATGCGACCCGTGCCATCAAAAAGTCGAAACGTACCATTATTCAGCGGCGTGCTCAACGCCACATTCAGGTGACTGCCAAAGGGATTGGGGCCTACCTGTATTTGTGCTTGCAAGACCGGATTTTCCGTTGCCGACACGCCGAGGTAAAGCGTCTGACAGTGCGTATTGGAGGCATTGGTATTGCTGACGGTGAGGCAGACCTGGTAGGCACCGATAGCAGCATACAAGTGCTGCGGATGCCGGGCCGTACTACCAGTAGTGCCATCACCGAAATCCCAACTCCAACTCGTCGGCTCATAGTAAGATAGATCATGGAAGGCTACCGCAAGCGGATCGAGCGTATCCTGCTGGTAGCGCCACCA
>JBBRDQ010000093.1:0-18767 GCA_038203695.1 Chitinophagales bacterium | reverse complement strand
ATTGCCGACGGCACCGAAATGTACAAAAATGCACTCAAACAGGTGCCTGCCAGCGAATATGCGGAATTGCTGACCGTGCGTGACGGCAAGGAAAACGTCCGCATCTGGATCAAAGACAAAGGCAATATTATCGAAGAACTCTTACTGCTGGTCGGCGGCCCCAACGAGTTCACCATGCTGAGTTTTACCGGCAAAATCGATCTGGACAAAATATCCTCGCTCTCAAAAACGCTGGATGTCAAGGGTATCGATCAGTTGGATAAGATCAAACACAAAGAATAGCGCAGATTTTTCCTGGGACCCGACCTTTCAGATTTTAAAACCTGAAAGGTCGGGGTGGCGAAAACGAAAATGTCTTGGTGCCTAACCCCATCGACCCCCCTTTTTAAACCGCTAAATTTTTACTGTACTTTAACACCTTCTTATATGAGAACCTTCCTGTTCAGTTGCACCCTCTTATTATGCGCACCATCGGCCTTTTCCCAGGATTTCGGCCTGTACTGGAAATACAAAGATTACGACGGCGTCGCCTTGACGGTTCCCGCGTTTGTGGTAGAGATGGGATCCTGGTTCCTCGATGAAAAACAGGATCGCACGCTGGTACGTACCGTCAACAAGGTGCGGGTCATGTATTTCGAAAATGGCAGTCCGGTAAGCGAACGCGATTTACGGCGTTTTACCCGCAAAGCCAAACGCCGGCATCTGGAGGATATGGTGATGGTGCGCGAGGGCAAACAACACGTCCATGTGATGGCCAAAGAGCGCCGCAATGCCTTGCGCAAAATCGTTGTGCTGGTACAATCTCCCGGCGAATTTGCCATGGTCAGCATACGCGGACACCTGCGTTGGGACGATATTAATCGGCTGATGGACAAATATGGCAAAGGCAAAGGCGCCGATCCAAAGATAACTATCCCGCCCGCCATCAAATTACCGGTTAAAAAAACCTGACAATCAACCACTTATAAAAAATAGTGCTGCTTTCTCAGATAATTTTTTCAAACCTTCTTTTCTTTTTCAAAGGTAAAATGCTACCTTTGCAGCCCCAAAATGAGAAAAGCCACTACTTTTAAAATCTCTGCACAATTCGCTAGTAAATATGGCACATCATAAGTCCGCACTCAAACGCATTCGCCAAACGGAAAAACGCCGCTTGCAAAACCGCTACTACAAAAAAACGGCACGCACGGCCATTAAAAACCTTCGGGACGTTAAAGACAAGGCGGAAGCCCTGATCTTTTTACCGAAAGTAATCAGTATGGTTGACCGCTTGGCTAAACGCGGTAATATCCACCGCAACAAAGCCGCCAACCTGAAAAGTGGCTTGATGCGTCACGTGAACGCGATCGCTTAATTTGCCTGATTCATATTGGTAAGCGCTGCCACAGTGCTACAAATATATAAAAGTGTATCTCGTTCCATCGGGATACACTTTTTTGTGTTTATACATGGATTGACAATTCCCTAACTCGTTCCACCACCGATGTCCACCAAATTCTACCCGCTAAAGGTCCGCGAAGTGCGGCGCGAAACCCTCGATACCGTCTCGGTAGCCCTGGAAGTACCCGAACCCCTGCGCGACCTATTCCAGTTTACCCAAGGGCAACACCTGACGCTGCGTGCGACTGTTGACGGCGTCGATACCCGGCGTTCCTACTCGATTTGCACGGGTGCACGGGAAGGCGATTTGCGCGTGGCGATTAAAAAAGTAGCGGACGGCGTATTCAGCAGTTATGCTAATACGCAATTGCAGCCGGGCGACACCCTGGAGGTAATGCCGCCACAGGGCCGTTTTTTTACCCCATTACACCCCGATAATGCGCGTTTTTACGTGGCTTTTGCAGCCGGCAGCGGCATTACGCCCATTATGTCGATTCTGAAAACCGTGCTGACCGAAGAACCCAACAGCCAGTTCATGCTGTTTTACGGCAATCGTAGTTTCGACCATATTATTTTCCGCGAACAACTGGAAGCCCTCAAGAATCGCTATCCCGACCGCCTGTCCGTGCATCATATCCTGAGCCGCGAGTCATTGGGCAGCGACCTGTTTTATGGCCGCCTGAATGCCGAAAAATGCCGGGCATACACGCGGCTGCTCTTCCAGCCAGGCACGGTGGACACGGTATTTTTGTGCGGCCCGGAAGAAATGGTTTTTGAAATAAAAGAGGTGCTGGAATCGGTCGGTATTGAACCGCAAAAAATTCATTTTGAACTATTTACGACATCCGGAACCAAACGGAAGACGGCCGCTACAGAAATTACACCGAAATCAAACACCTTTGAGGCCTCCATCCGTGTAATCCAGGACGGTACACAATTCGACTTTTTACTGCCTTCCGATGGCAGCACCGTGCTGGATGCCGCGATGCGGGCCGGCGCTGATCTGCCCTTTGCCTGCAAAGGGGGTGTGTGCAGCACCTGCAAGGCGCGGTTGCTGGAAGGCGCGGTCTCCATGGATGTCAACTACGGCCTGGAACCCGACGAAGTGGCCGCCGGCTATATTCTTACCTGTCAGTCGCACCCAACCACCAACCGCGTCGTGGTGTCTTTTGACGCCTGAGCAACGCGCAACCTACAACCCGCATGTCTTTTTTCAAAATACGCGACAAAGGCTATTATGGCTTCATGGACCGACAGGGAACCGTCGTGATCCGGCCGCAGTATCTGGAAGTCGGCGCATTTCACCACGGATTTGCCCCGGTGCGACTCAATGGTCAATGGACCATCCTGGATACCCTGGGCAGGTTGTTTATCAAGCGTTTATACCGCGCGATCGGCCCCTTTGAATCAGGTTTAGCCCGGGTGAAAGTAGTGCACCATTGGGGGTACCTGAATCAGGAAGGCGATGAGCAAATCGCGGCGATTTTTGAAGCAGCCGGCGATTTTTGCGAAGGGCTGGCACCGGTTCGTTTTGACGAAAAAGCCGGATTTATCGACCCGCGTGGACAATTTGCGATCAAACCGGTTTTTACCCAAACCGAGGTGTTCCGCAGCGGATTAGCGCCGGTTCAATTGGATGAAAAATGGGGCTATATCAATCCCCAAGGTATTTATAGTATTGATTCACAATGGGATATGGCCCAGCCATTTCAGGGCGACATGGCCTGGGTGGCGCAAGGCGAACAATGGGGATTGTGCGATCGGGCGGGTAAAATACGGTTGTCACCGCAGTTTTCCTGGATAAAAGGCCACGCCCAGGGTCAATTTTTCGACGGCATGTCGCTGGTGTTTCGCGACGGCAAGTACGGATTTGTCAGCCAGGAAGGACATATCGCGATTGAGCCGATGTTCGATCTGGCGGGTGATTTTGGTGCCGGCTTGGCGCTGGTGGAGATCAACGGCGCGTACGGTTACATTGATAAGGCTGGAAAACTGGTGATTATGCCCAAATTTGAGGACGCCGGTGTTTTTTCCGAAGGGCTCGCCCAGGTTTGCATCAATGGGCGCTGGGGGTATATCGATACCGAAGGTCAGGTAATCATTCCGCCTGCCTTTAATGCGGCGACCCCCTTCCGGGATGGATTGGCCCAAGTCATTGTTCAGAGTGCCTGGCAGTATATCGACCGGCTGGGCGGTATCGTATGGCGTGAAAAACTGTAGTGTTGCGCGAACCAACCATTTTCTATTTTTGTGCGTCTTTCTAACACTTGTGTCAACTACAGGCAGCCACTGGTGTATAAAAGTGGTCTTAGCATAAATTCCAGGATTACTTTAATAATTACCCGGTTAACGAACAACCTAACACCTTCCCTACATGCGAATAACGCTCTTTCTTCTGTTCTTTTCCCTAGCACTGGCTGTTTTTGGACAGGAAAATCCCGAAAAAAAGCCCCGACGCACCGAAATCGGTCTGAATATAACCGGCACACTGGCAGGTTTTCTGAATGCCGACGGCAACAACACTTCTTCAGATCCTTTTTTGTTGAGTATCAAACGAGTCGGTCTCAAAAACACGCTGCGCGTGGGTTTCAACCTGAAATCCTCCAACAAAAAAGAAGATACCGACGGTTTTGTCATCCGCACCAGCAATGAAAATCTCTTTCGCGCCCGCACAGGTATAGAGCACCGCCTTACGATTGCCAAGCGCTGTATTGTACACTGGGGCGGCGACGTCATCGGTGAGTATGCGGGAAACACCGTAAAATCCACCAATTTCGGGGTCGGTAATGCGACCCTGACCACCCGTAGTTTTGGAGTAGGTACCGGACCGGTACTTGGTTTTCAATACGCTATCCATCCGCGCATTACCCTGTCCACCGAAGCGGCATTGTACGCTATGGGACGTTTTGGCAGAGATACCGAGCAGATCGACAATTTTTCGCCGGTCATTAAAAACATACGCCGGCTGGAAGTATTGCCCTTGATTCCGAGTTCGCTTTACATCAATATTCTGTTTTAAAACCAACCCTAACAACTTTTTGATTTTCAGCAATTTATGAAAAAAGCAATCTACATACTATGGGCGATTTGCGGGTTGGCGGGCAGTATATCAGCGCAAGACACCATCGCGTTGCTCAAGAAAACCTATTACCCCAAAGCACGCGTAGCTGCGTTGAATATGACGCCATTATTGACCCACTTGATCCCATTCAACCGGGTCAATCCACAACAATCGGGACCATTTCAAGCGCGGTTCCGCTACTACCGCAAAGGCTCCCGGGCATTCCGCTTTGGCTTGGGCGTTGGCATCGATCCAGACGATGTGGCGGGAAAAAATTTCCTGCATTTGCAACTCGGTCTGGAAAGGCGCTTTAACATCAGCGAACGCTGGGCGTATTATCGGATCAGCGAAATTATCGGCTCGATCGGCCCACTGAATATACCCGGCGAAGACAACACCAATGTGGACGACACTGGCGGAATCGGCCTCGGTTTTGGATTGGGTATCGAGTTTGCACTTGCGCCACGCATCACCTTAACCACTGAAACAGAACTCATTGGCTTGTTAAGCGGCGAGGGGTTGGGCATTCGGTTTATCCCGCCGGTAGGGCTGTTTTTGAATTACTATATCAATTAGTGGCGGTAAAGATGCTGCAATCAGTCAATGCATCGGGGGTCGTCAAAAAAACCCGCGCACAATGACTTATTGAAGCAGCGAGTTGCTTGATGGGCGTGTCTGTAAAAATAGCGGCTCTTATACCCAGGTTCTTCGCTGACGCTCCCGATGACAGCAATGCTGGAGATAGTAAAAAACAAAGGTCTAAAATGGTGAAAAATTACGCGCGAAAAGTATGTACCAACCCAGTCCAGACAATTTCTGCAAAAAACAGGCAGCACCACCCAACCCGATTGCGTTTTATTGCGTCTTTGGGTTAAAGAAATGCTAAATTTTGGATTTTCTTACCCGAATTATATTGTATCGTATTATTTTTAACGCTACCAAACGTTGCCTAACCCTTCCTTTTCAAATAAAAATTAGTACCATGAAAAAAGTTATCTCGTTTGCCTTCGCGGGTTTCATCGCTTTTGCCATTTTGTTTGGCTGCCAAAAGGAAAATACCGGCACTACGACAAAAACACCCAATCTGCCAGCGCAGGAGTTTGACTATTCGCTCAAAATGCCCGCCTCCTTCGGAGGTTTTGTGAACGGCGGTATAAACGGCGGTATCGTTATCGATCCAAGTTTTAACGGTTTTGGTTTTGGCTTTAATTCGGCCAACCCGCCAGTTACCAACCCGGGCGCAACCTTGGGCCGCGTATTGTTCTATGATCCACAGTTGTCGCTCAATAACACGGTGGCCTGCGCGACCTGCCACCATCAGGAACGCGCGTTTGCCGACGGCGCAATCGTCAGCACCGGTTTTGGCGGCAAAGTAACGTCCCGCAACTCCATGGCAATCATTAATCCAGGCTTTAACAGTAACCTGTTCTGGGACAGCCGCTCCAGTTCCGTGCGCGATCTGGTCACCAAGCCGATCCAGAACCACATTGAAATGGGCATTGAGGACATGGCTTCCCTTACCCGCAAACTAGCGCAGGTGGACTACTACCCTGCCTTGTTCCAAAAAGCCTACGGCACGCCGTACATCACCGAGGATAATCTCGCCGATGCACTGGCACAGTTCGTTTGCTCGATTACGACATCCAATTCGCGTTTCGACCAGGAAGAAGTCAACAATTTTGCCGGATTCAATACCCTGGAAAAAATGGGCAAGGACCTGTTCATGGGTCGCGCCAAATGCGGACAGTGCCATGCCGGCGCTAATTTTGCAGCGGCCGACTTTCCAGGCGGTGAATATGGCGGCGAAACGGTCAAGGGCACGGCCAATATCGGCCTCGACATGATTTCAAAAGACCCGGGTAAAGACGGCCAGTTCCGCATCCCGAGTCTGCGCAATATCGCGCTCACGGCACCTTACATGCACGACGGCCGCTTCAAGACACTCGAAGAAGTGGTAGACCACTACAATGGCCACATCGCCCTGAGTAATACCCTCGACCCAAAACTGCGCAACATCGATGGCTCGCCCCTTCGCTTGGGACTGGACGCCCTGGACAAACGCGCTTTGCTGGCGTTTTTGAATACGCTGACCGATGAATCCATGACGAAAGACATAAAGTATTCCAATCCCTTCAATTAATACGCCTACGAAGCAGTTTAGAATGTGAACCACATCACCGGGGCGGGAGCAATCCTTGTCCCGGTTTTGTTTTTTTAGCGAAATCAAAACACAAAGCCCGGCTGCGCGTTAATTAAGGTACTTTTGCACTTGCATTTTCCCAAACATTTTAACACATGAGCGTTTGTTTGTCGCGTACGATCGCGTTTTTAATTGCTTTTGCCGGCTTTCTAGGCTCTATGCAAGCCCAGGATCCCAACCTGGCTAATCAGTATTTTACCGATGGCGAATTTGAAAAAGCCGCTGCTTTATACGGTCAGATCGTCGAAAACGACGAGCGAAACGATTTTTATTTCGGTCGTTACGTCGAATGCCTGCTCAATCTGAAAGCGTACGATGCCTGCGAAAAGGCGATCAAAAAGCAGATGAAACGCATGCCGGAAAACGTAAACCTGTATGTTACGTACGGGAATCTGTTTGCCCAGCAGGAAAAAACGGACGAAGCGAACGCGCAATATGATAAAGCCATCGGCAAAATGGCGGCCGATTACTCCGCCGTGCAAAGCCTGGCCAGCGCATTTTACCGCAATTCGGATTTTGACAACTCGATCAAAACCTATGAACGCGGCGGACAACTCCTGAAAGACCCCAATATTTTTGCCTTCAACCTGGCGGAGCTCTACCGGCGTAAGGGTGATGCCGGCAAAATGATCGAATATTACCTCAACGCACTCAACGGCGAGCCGGGCAGAATGCCGACGATCCAGACGCTGTTGGCCCGTTACCTCGCCCCCGCCGAATTCACCGACCTGCAAACACAGTTGTACGCCCGGATTCAAAACGATGAAAACCCCGATCTGGTAGAATTACTTGCCTGGTCGTTTGTACAACGCCGTGATTTCAAGAGTGCCCTGCGCCAGTATAAAGCGCTGGACAAACGCCTCGGTGAAAGCGGACAACGCGTATTCAAACTCGCCGGAGATGCCGCCGACGCACGGGATTACGAGACGGCTATTACTGCCTACGACTATATTATTACGGAAAAAGGCGCGGTGAACGCGTTTTTCTACGACGCTAAACGCGAGGTGATGGAGTGCCGCCGCAAGAAAATAACCGAGGGTTTTTCCTATACCCAGGCGGATTTGAAAGCCCTGGAGACGGACTATGAAAGTTTTATCGCGCAATACGGCACCAATAAACAAACCGCCAATATTTTAATGCAACTCGCTGATTTAGAGGCGTATTACACCAACGACCTGCCCAAGGCCATCGCTTTATTGGAAGGGCTCAAACAGTCGCCTGGGATCGACCGTTTTACCCTGGCCCATGTCAAACTGAGCCTCGGCGATTATTACCTGATCAACGGTGACATTTGGGAAAGCACGCTGCTATACAGTCAGGTGGATAAGGATTTCAAGGAAGAGCAACTGGGCCAGGAAGCGCGTTTTAAAAATGCCCGTTTGTCCTATTTCAACGGCGATTTTCAATGGGCGCAGGCGCAATTCGATGTGTTGAAAGCGGCTACTTCGCGTCTGATCGCCAACGACGCGCTCGATCTGTCGGTTTTCATCATGGATAATTTGAACCTGGACACCAATTCGGTGGCTATTTCGCTATATTCGGGGGCCGAGTTGCTGGTGTACCAGAATCGCTTCGACGAGGCATTTTTGAAACTGGATTCGCTGCGGCGCGATTTCCCCGAACACTCGCTGCAAGACGACATTCTGTACCTGGAAGCCCAAATTTATGAGAAAAAACGCGATTATCCGAAAGCCGCCGCACTCTATCAGGAAGTAGCCGATAAATTTAAAGAAGATATTCGCGCCGACAACGCGCTGTATGCCCTGGCACAGCTCTATGAAAATCAACTCAATGACCTAGAAAAAGCCAAAACGCTGTACGAGAAAATCTTTATGGATTACTCCGGCAGTGTCTATGCCGTGGAAGCACGCAAACGCTTCCGGATCTTGCGGGGAGACAAAGTGCAATAAAAGGTTACGCGTTATGGGTTATACCTTTTTTTCATAACAGAGGATCCAGTTGCCTTGGGTATCGATGTAGTACGCGGCGGGAAAGACGCGCTGGAAGGTGCGCTCGAAAAAGCGTTCGGAAAAGGTTTTGTCTTTGCCTTCCCCATGCAGGCGGTTGAAGAGTAATAATCCGCCGGGCCGCAACAGGTCGGAACAGGTTTCCAGAAATTCCTGGGTCTCAAATTGTGGTGGCGTCAGATCATCTTCAAAAATATCCACGATGACCATGTCGTACGTTTCTTCGCAGACTTCCACAAATACTTCGGCATCGGCAGTTACGATTTCAATAAAACTTTTCAGCCGTGGCAGGGTGTATTTGGAGGCGAGTTCGGCCACCGTTTCGTCCCATTCAATGGCGGTGTAGTTGTAATTGCGGCCGTATTTCTGCTCCAAAATAAGCGGCACGCTACCCAGTCCCAGTCCCAGCAATAACACATCTTCGTAGTTGCGCTTTTCCAGATTCAGTTTGCCGAACGCTATCAGGAAGTTGCGGTACAAGTCGTCCCACGAATAAATCGCATCGCCGCTCAGCAATTGCAGGCGCCCTTGATCGAGCAATACGACCAGTTCGGGATTCTGTTCGGAACCTGCTTCTTCCAGCGTAACCGGCGTCAGGTAAGAGAGCCATTTTTTCCAGATCGGAACGTTTTGCATGTGGCGTGAGAAATGAACCGTGAAGCATGAATCTTACATCCCCTAATTGGAGGTGGGAGTGGTCAGTTGACTGCGTAAAGATAACAATTCTGCGCGGCCCGCGTATGCCGCAGCGGCACGGGCAGCACGCCAGCGGGTAAATATTTCACCGTAAAAAACGGAAAACCAGCCCAGCAACGGCGTCAATAGTACCAGCGCGATCAGGTATGGATTGGCCACAAAAAAACTGATGCCAAGCAACAGCAGAAAATAAACCAACCCGCCCAACATTTCCACCCCAAAAAATACGCTGCCGTAAAACTCCTTTTTCTGCACTTTCGTCCCCGAAATGTACAGCGCCAGCGATAAAACCGGCAAACGCGCGATATAACCGACCACAAACGGCACCCATGCGCCCACCAAAAACACCAGCCAGGTCATACGCCCCCACCCCGGATTAGCCAGTGCAGCATCGTTTAGACCGGCGTGTTTTAAGGTTTCAAAATACCTGCCAGCGCGTTCTTGCAAGATTGCTTTTGCGGCAACGGATAGCGTAGTTAGGTCGTCAAGTATTTTTTTCTCCCGCAAAAAAGGCTTTCCGTCAAAAACAACTACCGGCAATAGCGCATTGGGATTATCGCTGCGGTGCAGGGTCAGAAGTTGTTCGGCTAAAACGTCATCAGCCGGGTCGGCAATGTGATAACACAACGGCAGCAGGGCCTTTTCAATGTCTTCATTCAGGCGCTTGATCGCCGAAGCGGAATTTTGCTGGTACAGTTCCCAATAATCGCGCACGAAAATAGGCTGACCAATATTCACCATGCCGATATCGCGGGGCCGATCGGCGAAGGCATAGTTGCAGCCGGCGGGCACGATCTGCAAATCGGGTTGGCGATATTGTTCGTATGCGCCGAAAGCGATCCGCGCCAGGCCCTTTTGCAGCGGCCGAAGCCGTTTGTCGGAATGGTGCTCCCCTTCCACGTAGATTCCGACCGCGTGGTTCGTATGCAGTCGCTCGATGCAAAAGTCAAAGACCTCGTCATTGCGATCGCGGCTGTTATAACCATCGCGATGGCGAAATACCGGAAACATATTGACTTCTTCGAGTAATTTACGAAAAAACGGCTTGCGGAAAATATCCCCGCGCGTCATGTTATACAACGGCGGATTGAGAAAACAACACAACAAAAGCGGGTCGATAAACGCCGTCGGATGGTTGGAAGCCACCAGTACGGGTTTTGCAGCCGGCACGGCATGGCGGTTGTGAATGTAGAGTTTACGGAAAAACATCCGGAACACCAAAAGCACAAGCGGATGGAAAATTACGTACAGCGTGCCACTACTATATCGGCGAAGGCTAAATTTCATGCGGCGAAAGTAAAACTTTTCTTATTTTTGTTACGTTCGTATATTTCAAAACGCTCTCAGCATGAAACAACTCCTTCTCTGCCTCTCTCTTATCGCTGTTTTTGCCGCTTGCCAGCAAGACCAAAACCAGCCCCAATTATCTGGAAACAACCTGCAACTGCTTACCACGGCAAACCCGGAGTGGGAATACAAAAACCTGCGCATCTACCCAATTATCGCCGATGCGGCGGCTATAACGGCCAATAATACCGTAGGCGCTTACAAAACCATGGCCGAAGCGATGGAAATGCCCGGTTTCCGCGTCACCGAACGGCGCAAATTCGGCCGCTCTGAGGACAGCTGGTACCGCGGACTTACGGTACAGAATAAGACCCAGGATACGGTTTATATTATGTCGGGCGATGTGGTAAAAGGCGGCAACCAGGACCGCGTATTTGCCCACGAAGACGTGGTGCTGCCGGGTACGGTCAAAAATCTGGAAGTATTCTGCGTAGAACAAGGCCGCTCACACTACTATAATGAGTCGGCATCCCAGGAAGAAAAACAAGTGGCCGCCTTCAAAGGTTATTTCAACGTGGCCAGTCCACAGGTACGCCAGGCTATTCAGCGCAGTGGCGACCAGAACGAGGTGTGGTCGGCAGTAGGCAAAGTAACTTCCGCCAATGGTGCCGAATCCAGCACCCGCGCTTACACAGCACTCGATAATGAGAGTGAAGAAAAGGCCAAACGCGATGCTTATTTGCGCTTTTTTGAAGGTAAAATGCAGGAACAGGCGAACGTGGTCGGTATGGTCGTAGTTTGCGGCGATCGGGTGCTCGGAGTAGATATTTTTGGTCAGTCTGATCTTTTCAAACGCCAATACGCGGCCCTGTTGCACGGTTATGTAGCCGAAGCCGGCACTGCCGAAGCCAAGGTGAATGTTGCCGAGGAAGTAGTACAAAATCACTTTCAGCAAGTGGCAAGACTGTCGGCTGCAAATGCCAGCCCAACCCCAGAATCCGGCAAATTCGTGCGGAATGGGAAATGGGTGCATTTGTACAGTAAATAACGCAGTAATGGTTAATGGTTAATGGTTAATGGTTACTTACTTCCTGTTCAATAAACGAAGCAGCATTCATCATTAAACAAAGGCGCTCAACGAATAAGATCGTTGAGCGCCTTTGTTTAACATGGTAATTCGGGTTTGTCGGTTAATATGCTACATTTGCCCGGCCTGAATTTAACCACCGGCCGCAACGCGATGTCCAATTGGCAGATCAAACTTTCCCTCTTTCTCAATTACTTTGTCTTTGCCATCCTGCTCAACAGCGTCGGCATAGTCATCCTGCAAGTGCAGGGCAATTACGGCGTGTCGGAATCGTCGGCCAGTATTCTGGAAGCCTTTAAAGACTTGAGCATTGCCGGCGTTTCGTTCCTGCTGGCTTCTTTTGTAACCCGGATCGGCTATAAAAATGCCATGTTGGTGGCCTTGGGTATGGTGGCGGCGGGATGTCTGCTGATGCCTTCTCTGCCCAGTTTTGCGATGACCAAATTGTTGTTCGCCATGACCGGTGCCAGTTTTGCGCTGATCAAAATGTCGGTATACGCCACCATCGGGCTGGTCACAACCGACCAACGCGAGCACGCCAGTTTCATGAATTTTATCGAATCGTTTTTCATGGTGGGCATCTTTTCGGGCTATTTTGTCTTCAGCGCTTTTGTCGATGATGCGCACCCGGAAAGCACCTCGTGGCTGCGGGTGTATTACCTGCTGGCCGGTATTGCAGCGGCGGCGTTTCTGCTGCTGTGGACGACCAGACTGGATGAATCTTCCGTAAAACCACCCGCACAACAGTCGTTGGCCCAGGATTTTGTGGAAATGTTCCGGCTGGCGATCGTACCGCTGGTATTGTTATTCGTGGCATCGGCCTTTATTTATGTGTTGATCGAGCAGAGCATCATGAGTTGGCTGCCCACCTTCAATAGCCAGGTACTGCATTTGCCCAACACGTTGAGCATCCAAATGGCGGGCATCCTGGCGATTTCCACAGCGGTCGGGCGTTTTTTGGCCGGGATCGTCTTGCGCTATATCCACTGGTTTATGGTACTGATGATCTGCTTAGTCTGCGCCGGTGCGCTGGTATTGGTCGCCATTCCGCTGGCCAAAGATATTAGTGGAGGTACGGTAACCGGCTGGGGCAATGCACCGCTGGCGGCCTTTATTTTTCCGCTGATCGGGTTATTTCTCGCACCCATCTATCCCGCCATTAACTCGGTCATTCTCAGCACCTTACCCGCCCGGAAGCACGCTATCATGTCGGGCCTGATCGTGATTTTCTCCGCCCTTGGCGGCACGACCGGTTCGATCATTACCGGACATATTTTTGAAGCCTATGGCGGACAGTCGGCGTTTTATTTTTCACTGATCCCGATGAGTATTCTGCTGGTGTTGTTGTTTTTGTTCAATCGGAAAACCAAACTAGGATTAAATTAATTACGAATTAAAAATTACGAATTACGAATCAAGAGCACATCCGCCAAGGCAACGTGAAATACCCGTTAAACCATTAATAATCAATTACGAATTAAAAATTACGAATTACGAATCAATAGTACATCCGTAAAGGCAACATGAAAACCCTGTTAAACTATTAACAATCAACATCTCATCATATCAACGAATGATCCGAATTACAAATCAATACCGTAATTCGTAATTTTTAATTCGTAATTGATTTGTAATTCGTAATTAAAAAAATGTATATTCACGAACTAACACCACTCTTCGAAGCCGTCCAAATGCAGGCGATCTACACCGATGGCAAAACCTTTCCCGACTGTGTTCCAAAAGGCGACCTGGCGCATATTCAGGCGCAATATGAGGCGGAGCGCAATCAGCCTGGATTTGACCTGAAGGTATTTGTAACGCAGCATTTCGACGAACCAGCCGCGCCACAGACGAACTATCAAAGCGATCCCAATCGCTCAGCAGCCGAACATATTGCGGCGTTGTGGGATGTGCTGACCCGCCAACCCGACGCGGAGCAGGGCAGTTCGCTCATCCCGCTGGCGCAGCCGTATATTGTGCCGGGCGGGCGTTTCCGGGAGATTTACTACTGGGACAGTTACTTTACCATGCTGGGCTTGCAGCGCTCGGGCCGCCAAGACCTGATGCAAAGTATGGTGGACAATTTCGCGCAACTGATCGATCAAGTCGGTTACATCCCCAACGGCAACCGCGCGTATTATCTGGGTCGTTCGCAACCGCCGTTTTTTGCGCTGATGGTCGGCCTGCTGGCCGAAACAAAAGGCGCGGCGATCTGGCAACAATACCTGCCGCAACTGGAGCGCGAATACCATTTCTGGATGCGCGGGCACGATCTGCTGACACCGTCGCACGCCGCGCTGCACCGCGTGGTACTGTTGCCCGATGGCGCGATATTGAATCGCTACTGGGATGAACATGCGACACCCCGCCCGGAATCGTACCGCGAAGACGTGGAACTGGCCCATGCGTCGGAGCAGCCGCCCGAGGCAATGTACCGGCATATCCGCGCCGCCGCCGAGTCGGGCTGGGATTTCAGCAGCCGCTGGTTTGCCGACGCCGATACATTCGCCAGCATTCACACCACCGATATTGTACCGGTCGATTTGAACTGTTTACTGTGGTTTTTAGAGAAAAAACTGGCCGAAACGTACGAATCGGGCGGACAGGAAGCACTGGCCGAACAGTACTATGCTGCCGCCGTGCTGCGCGCCGATGCGATCCAGCACTATTGCTGGCAGGAAACAGCGGGGTTTTACTTCGATTTTGACTACAAAACCAGTGCGCAAACGCCGCATTATACCCTGGCCGCGCTGTTTCCGTTATTTTTCAGCCTGGCACCGGCCGAAGCGGCTGAACGCGTCGCCAGGATAGTGGAAGATAAATTCCTGCAATCGGGCGGGCTGTCCACCACCCTGCACCGCAGCGGTCAGCAGTGGGACGCGCCCAATGGCTGGGCACCGCTGCAATGGATCGCTTACCGTGGATTGCTCAACTACGACTTACTGCGCTTAGCGACTGAAGTCCGGACGAACTGGCTAAATACCTGCCAAAACACCTACGCCGAAACCGGCAAAATGATGGAAAAATACAACGTTTTCGGGGAAGGCGGCGCTGGTGGCGGGGGTGAGTACCCGAACCAGGACGGGTTTGGGTGGACAAATGGGGTGTTTCTGGCGATGGTGCTATAAAGCGGGCAAGAGTTTGCTATTTTCATTGAATGCAGACTGCGCATCCAAACTATCAATCATAATTGTATATAGTCAACGTAAAGAGGCTTATAAAACAACCCTTTTAGACCGGCGGGCCAGTAGACCTGGCGTCATGTCATCATCTATTGCCATTCCAACAATTACTGCATGGGCAACATTGACATAGCCGTGGGTTTCAAGCGTACAAGGATCATGATATGTTAACAGGTCTGTATCGAGTATATCCTGATTGGCAATTTCAAAAAGCATGTATTTTGAACTATCACCTATTGAGATTTCGCTTGTCGTCTTACTTTTTACATCAACAGATAATTCGCCGCCATCTTTTTCACGTAGTTTGAACACCCGTGATGTAGCAGTTCCATCTGGATTCATATAATTTTTTAATGGAAGAGAATAGGAGCGGCGATACAACCATTCTGATTGTTCAACGAGGAGCCTCTGTTTTTTCATGTAGCCATTTCAGGATATTTGGTAATTGATGGTCGTCAAATTCCCCTTGTGTTGGGCTACCAACGACTGGAAATCTGACAAATTTTGCATACGTCGGATAAATTAAAATTTCAACGGAATTCCCGTTTTCCCGGAGATCAATCATAATTTCACCATTGGGTCCGGGAGCAATGTGATATACTTTTTGACCGGCAATCTGGAGCAAATCAACTAAATTCTCGGCTTGGCGAATAACTGTGGAACTCGGTGGAAGTGCTCCATCTTCGTCCCAATTTGTTTCCAATCGCTTAAACTCATTAAGCAGACGAGATACTCTTTCATTCAGCGGAAAGCGAGCTGATCCTAACCCAAAAACATTTTTATCCAGCGTCCTTACTGTTCTAACAGTTTGGGTTAGCAAAGGGCGGGAATTTATCGGTGTGAAATCAGGCGTTGAAATTAGCATAGAAATCGGGATTTAGCATATTCATGAAGGTCTCTGACGTGGTCTTGTGCGCGTATTCAAGCCATTTAAAAAGTGACTCAAAATCTAAGTTATCCGTTTTTTCCACCGCAGTTGTCCATAAAATTGCCGGATTACCTGTTTTATTATGAACACCGTTTTGTATTCTTAATTGTAATATAGAATCGTTTTCCAACTGAAACGATTGCGTAATGTCTATACTTTTTTGAGAACCTGCTTCCGGGTAGTTATTTTTCAAAACTATATTCATATTACGAGCCATAAAGTCAGTTGCCGTTTCTTGTTCTCCGTCATATTCGACAGCATCAATATATTGAAGACGCACGCGCTCAATTTGCAGATTAAACTGATAACTACTTTGTAAAATTTGAATGGCTTTTTCAATATTAAGAAGAAAGTTATCTTTCCAAATGTAGTTTTTTTCAGTATCGTTGAGGGTTAATATACCTGGACCAAATTGTACAACGGGCCAGGTTAATTCATCTTTCCAAAACTGATATACAAGTAGAGGATACACGCTAAGATTCAGAGAGTCGGGTACTAATTTTTTACGAACCGGAAAATAATTTAAAATTTTGGAATCAAAGACTCCTTGTGCTAATTGGAACCCTGGGTCATTTGGGAAACCACTTTCGTCTAATGGAAGTTTCCAAAACATCTCGAAAATAACTTCTTGTAAGGGCGCTTTATTTAATTTTTGTTGGTACATACTGTGCATTAAAAATACAAAGGTGCAAAAATAACTCATAAATTGCAGACATAAAAATTCGGATTAAATGCCCAAGCCCCCTCACAAATGGATCAACTTCGTCGAATACCGCTCCGGTCGCAACGCTTCTAATTTGCCCGATTGCGGCGGCAAAAACTGCCAGGGCGTAATCTGTTTGGTCCAGTCGAATTCGCTTTTTTCCTTATGGCGCTGCCGGTATTCGATCGGTGTACAGGAGCGGTATTTTTTGAACAGGCGGTTGAAATTGGCGATGTTGTTGAAGCCCGAAGCGTAACAGATCTGGTTGATCGTCTCGTCGGTACTCAGCACTAATTTGCAGGCGTGGCCGATGCGCACATCCAGCAAAAACTGTGTGAAACTCTTGTTGGTGTATTTCTGGAAAAAGTGGCTGAAGGCCGAACTGCTCATGTTGACCAGAGCGGCTACCGCACTGATCTTGATATTGTGGTCGGCGAAGTTTTTGAGGATATAACCGTACACCAGCTGGATGCGGTTGCTGTCCGATTTCAGGGCCTGTGGCGTAAAACCTTCGCTGGCGAGAAATTTTGTCTCGGTCGACTGCGACAACAGATCGAGCAACTGCATAAACTCAATAATGCTCGAAAAACCTTTATCGTCGGTCATGCCGATCATTTTTTGCATGGCCAGTTCGAAGGTTTTACCCTGAAACTGAATGCCGCGCGCCGCGTCCTGCAACAACTTCCGGATCTTATAAAACCGCTCTTTCTGGAACAGATGCCCGGCGAATAAATCCATGGCAAACTGAATCGTAATAACCCGGTACGGGGTGCCACTCGCTTGCAATGCCGCGTCACCATCCCATTTATGGTATAAATAAGGCCCCAGCAGCACCAGATCACAATTGGTGTACCGCTCCGTGCTGTCGCCCACGATGCGGGTGCCGGAAATGCCGGCGATGAGATTCAGTTCAAATTCCGGGTGGTTGTGAATCGGGTAGTCGAATCCATTATTGAATGAATCTAACAGCACAAAAACGTCGGGTTCTTTGAGCGGAGTTATTTCCCGGTAGATATCCATTTCTGAAATTTAATTTTTTAAAGTCTGGTACAGACCAATAACTGTTTCACAAAAGTACCACAATTTCGCTTTAAAGTATCAATTCCCGTTTCGGTAAAGGTTGACCTTTGTCAGGAAGATTCATTTTGGCCAGAAAGTCTGGCCGAACTTTGCAGAAAATTAACCATTCATTTATTACGGGAGCACCATGAAGCAATTTCACAAACACTATAGTCATGCCAACCACTTTTCCCGGCTATTTTGGGGAACATTGACCGCGCTGCTCTGCTTTGTCCAACTCGCAGGGGCACAACAAATTACGATCACTGGAACAATTTTATCGGGCGAAGATCAACAACCGCTCATCGGCGTAAGTGTGGCCGAAAAAGGCACGACCAATGGGGCTATCACGGATGTGGACGGCACATATAAATTAGCCGTCGCTTCCGCCGATGCAACGCTGCGTTTTACCTATACCGGATTTGAAGAACAGGAAGTGCCGGTGCAGGGTCGCAGTGTAGTCGACGTATTATTACTGCCCGGTTCATCCATGTTGAATGATGTGGTGATCACGGGTTACAAGCGGGAAATCCGCGCCGACGTGGCCTCGGCCATCAGTTCGGTGAAAGGATCTGATGTGCAGAAGATGGTCGTGGTCGGTATCGATCAGGCGTTGCAGGGACAAGCGCCCGGGTTGCAAATCACCCAGGTAACCGGCGCGCCGGGCGACGACATTGCTGTGCGGATTCGCGGAGCCGGTACGCTGGGCAACAACAACCCGCTATTTATCATCGACGGCGTGCCGACCACCGGCAATATCAATATGTTTTCCACCAATGATATCGAGTCGATCGAGGTACTGAAAGATGGCGCTGCGGCGGCTATCTACGGTTCGCGGGCCGCCAACGGCGTTATTGTAATCACCACGAAAAAAGGCAAATCCGGCGCGCCGCGTTTCAATTTTGATATGTCGGTAGGTTTTTCGGAAGTCAGCAAACTGCCGGAAGTGCTCAATTCCCGCGAATACCTGACCATCCGCAACGAGGCCATCAAAAATGCCAACGTATTGCGCGATGCGCCCCGCCAACTCGACACCTTTGATATCGCCATTCTCGATACGCTGGCCGATGTGAATTGGCTCAAGCAGGTGTTCAACCGCGCCCCCATCCAGCGTTACAGCCTCAGTGCAGCAGGCGGCAGCGCCAACAGCAGTTATTACCTGCTGGGCGAATACCTGAACCAGGAAGGTATTTTCCGCGGACAAGGGTTTGAAAAAT
>JBBRDQ010000092.1:0-18776 GCA_038203695.1 Chitinophagales bacterium | reverse complement strand
TCCGTCGCGGGTGATCTCGGGCGCCGCGGCGGCCTCGACCTTGAGCTCCTGCGGCTTGGCGGTCGACTCGGTGACCGCTGTCGCGCTCACTGACGACTCGGGACGGGAGAAGGCGTTGGCCGGAACGGTCGTGGAGATGAGGATGAGCCCGACGCCGGCCATTGCACAACGCCGAAAAAGACGTGACCACCCGCGGCGGCGATGCCACCGAAGTACTGCGTCGGGTACCGTTGTTGTCAGTCGATCTGGATGGCAATGTCTCGCTGCGCGGCACATCCAATATCCGGGTGCTGATCAACAATAAACCTTCCACCATCCTCGCCAGCAATGTCGCCGACGCACTCAAACAACTGCCGGCCGACATGATCAAGTCGGTGGAAGTGATCACGTCGCCTTCCGCGAAGTACGACGCCGAAGGCTCCGGCGGCATCATCAATATCATCACCAAGAAGAATACGCTGCAAGGTCTGACCCTGAACGTCGACGCCGGCGCCGGCAATCGCAGCAGCAATCTGGGCCTGAACGGTAGTTACCGGTACAAAAAAGTGGGTTTCACCATCGGCGGATGGGGACGCGGTTTTTACAACAAAGCCGTCTCTTTACTGGACCAGAATACACGCATAGGCGGCGTGACGCAAGTGACCGACCAGGAAGTCGGCTCCAAAGACCGGGGGGTGTTCGGCAACTATAACCTGGGCTTCGATTATGATATTTCGCCTAAACAATCGCTGACTGCCGGGGTGCGTTTCGGCGTGCGCAACCTGAATAAAACCCAGGATCAGACTACGCTCTTGTATGAAGATAATGAATTGATTGACAATATTTTACGCGATGTAAAAAGCCGCGACCAATCCAATAGTGTAGATGTCAATCTGGACTACCTCTACATTTTCAAACCGCAACAGGAATGGAGTATTTCCAGCCAGTACAGCCGCAGCGGACTGACCAATAATTACGACGCTAATCTATTCGACAGCAACAACGACCCGACCGATCTACAGAAAAACCTGAATTTCAACACCAACCAGGAACTGACGTTCCAAACGGATTATCAGACGCCGATCAGTACCAACCAACTGGTCGAATTCGGTGGCAAAGGCATTTTCCGGATAGTCAACAGCGACTATGAATACCAGGCCGCCGCCAGTGCCGGCGCGCCCTATATCCTGGATCCAACCCAACCTTCCGGCGCACTGGATTACCGCCAAAATATAGCCGCAACGTATGTTTCGTATACGCTGACCACGCCCAACAAGTATTCTTTTAAAGTGGGTTCCCGGTATGAATACACCGCCATCTCCGCTAAAACACTGGAAAGTGGGGCCTTTGCAATCCCGAGTTACAGCAATTTCGTGCCCAGCGTCAATGTCTCGAAAAGTCTAACCAACGGTCTGACCGTGAAGGCCGGCTACAACCGCCGCATCCAGCGCCCCGGTTTGCAGCAGTTGAATCCCAATTTTAACACTGCCAACACGCAAAATATTACCATCGGTAATCCAGGCCTGCGCCCGGAACTTACCGACAATGTTGAACTGGGTTTTAGCAAGCAAATCAAACAGACCAATATCAATATTTCGTTTTTTGGCCGGCAGACCAACAACGCCATTTCCCAGATCCGCCTGCCCTCGGATACCCTGGCGGGCGCAATTGTAACCACTTACCAGAATATCGGCCAGCAACGCGCTTTGGGCACGAATGTCTTTGCCAATGTGCAAATCACCCGTTTCTGGAGCATCAATGGCGGTTTCGATCTGCTGTATGCACAACTGGAAGGTAAAGTACCGGGCACCGACGGCACGACGGTCGACGCAAAAAACACCGGCTTTAATTTCGGCGGCCGCATGATGACCCAGTTCAAACTCGGCAAGGGCTGGAACCTGCAGGGCTTCGGTTTTATGCGCGGCAGACAAGTGCAGCTGCAAGGTGTCCAGGGCGGTTTTCTGGGCTACAACCTCGGCCTCAGAAAAGACATCGCCGGTGGTAAAGGCAGCATCGGCCTGGCGGCGGAAAATTTCTTAACCGCACGCACCGTTATTATGCGTACCGAACTGACGGCCCCGGATTTTAATCAGGTAAGTGAAACCCAACTCCTGAACCGGGGCATTAAATTGACGTTTAACTATCGCTTTGGCAAAATGAGTTTCGACGCGCCGAAGAAAAAAGCCCGCTCCATCCGCAACGACGACGTAAAAGATGGCGAAGGCGGCGGTGAGGGCGGCGGTCAACCCGGTGGCAATCAGCAACCCGGTGGCGGTCAGAAACCGGTAACCCCAGCCGGCGGTGGCAAAACCCCCGGCAGCAAAAACTAAAATGCCGGCGTACGCAGCATTGTAACTTACTTTTTTACACTATAAATTTTTTCAACATGAAAAATCTACTTTTCCTTCCCCTGTTTGCACTGGTCATGATGTCCTTTGTAGTTGTTATTAATTACAAAGCCGACACCACTGCGAGCACGATCATTTGGACGGGCTACAAGGTGACCGGCAAACACACTGGCACCGTTAAAGTAAAAAACGGTGACCTTACCGTAACGGACGGCAAACTTACCGGCGGTTCCTTCGAGATCGACATGACTTCGATCAAAGACACCGACATGGAAGGCGGCGGTGCCGACAAACTGGTTGGTCACCTGAAATCCCCGGATTTCTTCGGTACGGAAAAATACCCGACTTCCAAATTTGTGATCACCCGTGCGATCCCAACGGATACTAAAGGCAATTACAAAATCGTGGGTAACCTGACCATCAAGGAAACTACGAAAGAAATTAAATTCAACGCAACCGTAACCGAAGCCGGCGACCAAATCACGGCCAGCGGTAAAATCGTCGTCGACCGTTCCGATTTCGATGTACGCTACGGTTCGGGTTCTTTTTTCGACGGTCTGGGTGACAAAACCATCTACGACGAGTTCGATCTGCAAGTGAACCTGGTGGGCAAAAAGTAATTGATTATCAATGCCTTACCGATAACGATCCAGTCAATTAGCACAAATACTACTTAAAAAAACACGGGTAAATAGTTAGCAGCGCTAATTATTTACCCGTGTTTTTTTCACCCTTCACTCTATTGAGACCATTTCGTCGGCGTCCGGTCCCAGCGGTGTTCTTTCAACGCTGCGTGCAAGGCATCCGGCAGCCGTGCGCCGTCGCTGGTGTTCATGTTGGATGCTACGTGTCGCACGCGTCGCATGCCGGGAATGATGGTATGCACATCGTCGTTGCACAGAATGAAACGCAGCGCCATTTCCGCCATCGTCATACCGGGCGGCACTAGTGGTTTGAGCGCATCGGCGTGTTCCACACTGGAGATCAGGTTTTCCGGCACGAAATACGTGGCGCGCCAGTCATCGGCCGGGAAAACGGTCTCCTTGGTAAACAACCCCGTCAGCGTACCTTCATCAAACGGCACCCGTGCGATCACCGCGATATCCAGTGCACGGCACAGCGGGAACAGGTTGTCTTCCGGGGCCTGGTCAAAAATATTGTAGATCACCTGTACCGTATCGATCAAACCAGTGCGCAGCGTTTCCAGGACATTATCGGGCTCCCAGCGATTGACACTGACCCCGAAATGGGCTACTTTCCCAGCCTGTTTGAGTTTTAAAACCGCTTCCTTCCATTCATCGCGATCGGCCCAGCCATCTTCCCACACGTGAAACTGTTGCAGGTCGATACATTCCACATCCAGGTTTTTCAGACTTTTTTCGGTATACTCGATAATATGGCTGGCCGGAAAACAATCCTCGATGGAATACTCCGGCCGCGAAGGCCATTTGAAATTGCGCGGCGGAATTTTAGTGGCCACGTACAAGCGTTTATCAGCCTGTTTTTTTAGTAAATTGCCCAGGATCTGTTCGCTTTTTCCAGCGCCATATCCCCAGGCAGTGTCAAAAAAATTGCAGCCCAGATCAACCGAACGATCGAGCGCCTGGGCCATTTCATCGTCGTCGGTACCCGTCCAGCCGGCGAGTCCCCACATACCGTAGCCGATTTCTGAAGTTTTCCAGTCGGTGCGGCCAAATCTGCGGTGTTGCATGGTGCAAAAATAAAATTACGTGAAATAAAGGTGGATCACTTTTATAAGTATGTAGTATAAAATATTGATTATCAAATTTTTATACTGCATTTACAATTAAACAAGCGGTTAAGATCGGCAAAATAGCCCGAATCAAATATTTTTTCAAATGCAACGCTGTTTTGCGCTGTTCACCGCATTGTTGCGCAATCCACTACGCCGCCGCCATTTCCGGCAGAATTTCGTATTCTTGCGCTCACTTTAAACACGCATCGTTCATCATTCATCATTAAAAAAACCATGAAGTCTATCGCCGTTTTTTGTGGCGCCAACACAGGCAATAAACCTTATTTTCAGGAAGCGGCTGCCGAACTGGGCCGCACGCTGGCCGAACGCGGCATTCGCGTAGTTTTCGGCGGCGGAAGTGTCGGCTTAATGGGAGTCGTGGCCGACGCAGTGCTGGAACATGGCGGCATGATTACCGGCATTATTACCGGTCAGTTAAATGATCTGGAACTGGGCCATGTGGGCGTAAGCGATATGACCATTGTCGAAACCATGAGCATCCGCCGGGCCTTGCTGCTGGAAAATACCGATGGCGTAATTACGCTGCCGGGCGGTTACGGCTCGATGGACGAACATTTTGAAGCCCTGACGCTGGCGCAGTTGCACCTCTACAAAAAGCCGATCGGGCTGCTGAATCTACAGGGCTATTATACACCCTTGCTGCAAATGATGGACAATATGGTGGAGCATGGATTTTTAAAAGCACAAAACCGCAATTTGTGCCTGGACGCGCCGAGCATCCCGGAATTGCTCGACAAAATGACGACGTATGAGTACAATGCGATTACCAAATGGCATTAATACTTTTAAAATGCGGGGTATCCTTTGGGCATGTTCCAGCCGTTTTGCCCTAAAAACAGGCTTTTGATAACAGGAAGGGTTAAACTTATTTTAAAAAGAGGGGTACAGGCACGGTCCCATTCGTTTTCCAGTTCTAACGGCACTACTTTTGTTTTGCATTGTGAATTGAAACACAACCGATATGTCTAAACTCCGCATCACGATACTACTGGCACTGATTACGACGGGCTGCCTGTTCGCTCAACCGACCCCACGCAGCGGTGCACAAACGACCCCGTCGTCGTCTCCCGCACGTCCGGCGACGGAGACCAGACAATCTGCTCCGCCGCGTACGGAAACGCGCACCGAAAGCCGCTCCTCCAATTCACCTTCTAACACTACCCGTTACCAGAATCCTAAAATGCACCTGCCACCCAGTGCGCAGGATCGCTCGACTGCTTCCCCTAATACCCGGTCCGATACACGCAGCAGTACTTCCGGCAGCACGCGCATGACGCCCAATACCAGCAATGTGCCGACGACCGGCACTGGCGCTACCGGTCCGACGCCGCGCGGTGTACCGCGTTCCGATAAAAAAATAGCGCCCCTCGCTCCTTCAGAATCCGTAAAAGTAAACTGGATGACGCTGGAGCAAGCCCTGGAAAAGAATAAAACCGAAAAGCGCAAGTTTTTTATCGAAGTCTATACCGACTGGTGCGGATGGTGCAAAAAAATGGATTCGACCACTTTTGTCAAACCGGCTGTGGTCGCTTATCTGAATGCCAACTATTACCCCGTAAAATTTAATGCGGAACAAACCCAGGATGTTGAATTTAACGGCAAGACCTACCATTTTAAAAGTGGTAACGGTCGCGGGGCCCACGAATTGGCCTCCCAGTGGCTCAACAACCGCTTTACCTATCCGACCATGGTATTTCTGGATGAAAACCTGAATGTAATCCAGCCGTTGCCAGGTTACCAGGAGTCGACCAAAATGGAAGCCATTCTGAATTATTTTGGCACCAACAGCCATAAAAAAACGCCCTGGGAAAGTTACGAGAAGAAGTTTAGCAGCCAGTAAAGCCGCTGCTGCTCTCCCCTGTTTTGGTTTTAGTAATCTGCGAAATTATAAAACAACCTCAATTCCGTTGCCGCTGAAAAGCGCGACGGAATTGTTTTTTTGCGGAAATACAACAAAAAACCAGCGTTCTTTGTCCTTACGAACAGTGTCAAACTAACCTCTCTTTTGATGTCATTCTTTTGACACCGTTCCTTTATTTTCAATTCAAGCATTTACGCAGTGGCAGGTAATACTTTTGGTACGCGTTTTCGGGTCACCACCTTCGGCGAATCGCATGGTACGGCGATCGGTTGTATCGTGGATGGTTGTCCGGCCGGGTTGGGCTTCGACCTCGATTTCATCCAGCACGAACTGGATCGTCGGCGCCCCGGACAAAGCAGCATTGTCACGCAGCGCAAAGAAAGCGATACGGTACAGGTGTTGAGCGGTGTGTTTGAAGGTCGCACGACGGGTACGCCGATCGCGTTGGTGATTCCCAATGAAGACCAGCGTTCCAAAGATTACGATCACCTGGCCGAAGCGTACCGGCCCAGTCACGCCGATTATACCTGGCAGGCCAAATTCGGTCACCGCGACCATCGCGGCGGCGGGCGCAGCAGCGCGCGCGAGACGGCCGCCCGGGTAGCTGCCGGCGCACTGGCCAAATTGCTGTTGCAAACGCAAGGCGTGGTCATTCAAAGTTATGTGAGCCAGGTCGGGCCGCTGGAACTGAACAAACATTATTCCCAACTCGATCTTTCGCTGACGGAAACCAACGATATCCGTTGCCCCGATCCGGACATGGCCGAAAAAATGATCCGCCTGATCAAGAAAGTCCGCAAAGCCGGCGATACCATCGGCGGTGTGGTGAATTGTGTCGTGCGCGGTTGTCCGGTGGGGCTGGGCGAACCGGTTTTTGACAAACTACACGCCGATCTGGGCAAAGCCATGCTAAGTATCAATGCCGCCAAAGGATTCGAATACGGGTCCGGTTTTGAAGGCGTAAAAATGCTCGGCAGCGCCCACAACGACCTGTTTATCACCGATGCCGTAGGGAATCCCACGACTGTCACCAATTTTTCCGGGGGCGTACAGGGCGGTATTTCCAATGGCATGGATATTTACTTTCGGGTGGCCTTTAAGCCGGTCGCCACCATCATGCGCGATCAGGTATCGGTCAATGCCGCCGGTGAACCCGCCACCGTAAAAGGCAAAGGCCGGCATGACCCCTGTGTGGTGCCGCGCGCCGTGCCGATCGTGGAAGCCATGGCTGCACTGGTCCTGGCCGATCATTTGCTGCGGGCAAAAATGGATTACTTGCATGAATAATGCGTTAAAATGATGGACGATTGACAATCAATTTTAAATAAGAAACTCTACACAACCCAGCACATGAGCCTCCTGCAACGCCTGCGCGCCACCTGGCATCCCGATGAATACCAGGGTTGGGATCAAACCCAACGTTACTTTGAAGGCTGGTACTTTAAGGTAGTTTCCGCCGACGAACAACACGCCATGGCGTTTATTCCCGGCATTTCGATGGGCGAAAACGGCCAAAGTCATGCTTTCATCCAGGTAATGGACGGCAAAGCCTGCACCGCTACGTATCATCGTTTTGAAGCCGCCGAGTTTCAGCCTTCTGAACAAAAGTTTGCAATACGGGTAGGTAAAAACTATTTCTCGGCGGAAAAAATAATCCTTGACCTGCCGGGCATTTCCGGGGAAATTCAATTGCAAAACACGACTCCCTGGCCCAAAATGCTAGGTGCACCGGGCATTATGGGCTGGTACTCGTTCGTGCCTTTTATGCAGTGCAATCACGGCGTGGTGAGTATGAACCATCAACTGTCGGGCACGCTTACCTTAGATCCGCCCGCCAGCGCACAGACCAAACAGGTAAATTTTTCCGGCGGTAAAGGATACGTGGAAAAGGACTGGGGGCGCTCCTTCCCACAGGCGTACGTCTGGATGCAAACCAACCATTTCGATACAACCGACCGCGCTTCGCTCCTGGCTTCCGTCGCACATATTCCCTGGCTCGGCAATTATTTCATCGGGTTCATCAGCGGATTCTGGCTGGAAGGGAAACTGTTCAAATTTGCCACCTATACGGGCGCAAAAAAGCACCTGACCATCACCGATGAGACGGTGGAACTGATTTTTAAAAACCCTGGCACCGAACTGCGCATTCGGGCGCATCAGGCACCGGGCACTGCGCTGGTGTCGCCCCTGGGCGGCGAAATGACCGGCAAGATACAGGAGAGCCTGCAAGCCAATATTGAGGTGCAATTACTTGAAAACAAACAACTTATCTTTGAGGGAACCGGGCGCAATGCCGGTCTTGAAGTGGCGGGGCTGGTGGAAAAACTGGTGGAATGATAATGTACCGGCAGTTGTAGCGGCTGATAATTTCGGCGGTTAAAGCCGCCGACACGTTATCCCCCCACGTAATTATGCGGCGTCAATGCCCGCAATTCTTCTTTCACCGTCTCGTCAATTTCCAGGGTGTCGATAAATTGCAGTAAATCTTCCCGCGTCACCACTGCACGGCCGCGGGTGACGGCTTTCAAGGCTTCATACGGTTCGGGATACCCTTCGCGCCGCAGAATGACCTGAATGCCTTCGGCCACTACCATCTGGTTGTCTTCGAGATCGTCGTACAATTGGCCATCGTTCAGCACCAGTTTATCCAGCCCTTTCAAAATAGATTGCAGGGCGATGATGGTGTGGCCCATCGGCACGCCGATATTGCGCAGCACCGTCGAATCGGTCAGGTCGCGTTGCAGGCGACTGATTGGTAACTTTTCGGCCAGGTGCTGAAAAATGGCGTTGGCCAGGCCGAGATTGCCTTCGGCATTTTCAAAGTCGATCGGATTTACTTTATGTGGCATCGCGGACGAGCCCACTTCATTTTGTACTGTTTTTTGCCGGAAATATTCCATAGAAACATACGTCCATAGATCGCGGCACAGGCCGATCAGAATCGTATTGATCCGGCCGATAGCCTGTACCTGGGCGGCAAAACAATCGTAGTGTTCGATTTGCGTGGTGTGGTGCGAGCGCTCCAGCCCCAGGAATTCCTGCACAAAATCGTCGGCAAACTGCTGCCAGTCGTAATCCGGATAGGCAGCGTAATGCGCGTTGAGATTGCCGGTTGCGCCCCCGAATTTAGCCCGGTGCGGGACCGCTTTGAGCAGTTGCAGCGCCACATCGATCCGTTCTACAAAGACCTGAAATTCTTTCCCCAGCAGCGTTGGTGAGGCCGGTTGTCCATGGGTGCGGGCGAGCATCGGGATGCGCGACCAATCCAGGGCGCGCTGGTAGAGCGCTTCCCGCAGGCGATGCAAGAGTGGATAATATACCTGTTCCAGCGCGTTTTTGAAAAGTAGTGGCGTGGCGGTATTATTGATATCCTGCGAGGTCAGACCAAAGTGCACGAACTCGCGCAGGGAGCCCAGTTCCAGCGCATCGAAGCGGCGTTTCAGGAAATATTCCACCGCTTTCACATCGTGGTTGGTGGTACGCTCGATGGTTTTGATTTGCTCCGCATCCGCCACGGTAAAGTGCTCAAAAATATCGTTGAGATCGTCGATTTTCGCGTCTTCAAAAGCGGTCAACTGCGGTAATCCATATTGACACAAGGCGATAAAGTATTGAATTTCAACGAATACCCGGTAACGGATCAACGCGTATTCACTAAAATACGCACTGAGTTCGCGGGTCTTATCGGCGTAACGTCCGTCGATGGGTGAAATGGCAGTCAGCATAAACAGGAAAATAAGGGCGTGAAAAGTGCAGCAACAGCCTTGCAGATTAGTCTGCAACAGACATCGTCAGCACGACCACGCCAACCTTGTTCTCTACTTCAAATTGCATCATTTCATCTTCGCTGGTCACGGTAATAACGCCTTTGGCGATCGTGCTTTTCACGGCTACGTCTTTCATCCAGTACGCTTTGCCGATCAGGTAGGCTTCTTCTATGGTGGTACCTTTATTGAAAGTAACGGTGTAGGCAGCCCCGCCGTCGCCTTCATCCACCATCACTTCTGTACCGTTTGCGAACAGTTGTTTGTAGCGGGTATAACGGCTTTCGACTTTCGGCAGGTCGATGCGTTTGCCCTTGGGTTTGGTGGTTTCCATGATATACAGTTCTAACATGGAGTAATCGCCCGTTTCTCCAGCATACTCTTGCTGTATCGGCGCCGTATACCGGGAAAGATAGCCGTCGAACACCCAGCCTTCTTTATTGTCGGCGGTGCGCACTTTTACCCAAAAACCGTTGATGGAATAACCCTTGAAAACGACTACGGTATTTTTGGTTTTCCGCAAGCCTTCTTTGAGTACGGTGACGGTATCGCCATAAGAGATGGTGAGGATTTTAGCACCGGCCGGATCAGGTTTTTCGCGCAGGACCAGGCCGCTTTGCGCCAGCACTTTGAGTGGGTCGCCGGCATTGTAACCCGTGATGGCAAAGGCGAAAACGGGCAGGAAAAGCAAAAAGGGTACAAGTGTTCTTTTCATTGCGAATAGTTATTTTACGATGCGAAAGCAATGGTGAATTTTCTCATTCCGAAAATCTTCGGGGATGGTTTGTTTAGTAATGTTTTTGACTTCTGTAGCCCGGATTTCTTCCTCCCACAGGTCGAATTTCCGAAAATTAGTGGAAAAGTACACGACCCCACCCGGCGCTACGTGACGCATCGCGCGGTTGATTAGCAGCACGTGATCGCGCTGAATATCCAGCGTATCTTCCATGCGTTTACTATTGGAAAAGGTCGGTGGATCGAGCACGATCAAATCCCACAGATCCTGCGGCGGTTGCTCCAGCCATTGCAGGACATCGGCTTGCAGCAAACGATGGTTTTCGCCGGAAAAGCCGTTCAAGGTCAGGTTCCGGTCGGCCCATTGCAGGTACGTATTCGACATATCGATGGTGAGCGTTTCGGCAGCGCCGCCGGCCGCCGCATAGACTGAAAACGAACCGGTGTAAGCAAACAAATTCAACACCCGTTTGTCGGCAGCCTCATTGCGCACCATTTGCCGGGTAATCCGGTGATCGAGAAACAAACCGGTATCCAGGTAATCGGCCGGATTGATCACAAATCGCAAGCCACTTTCCCGCACCAGGTACTCGGCACCGGTCCGCGCAAAACGCTCATACTGCCGCAATCCCTTCTGCCGTTGCCGGAATTTCAGAAAAATACGATCCGGGTGAATACCCAGCACTTCGCTCAGGGTAGCGATACATTCTTCGAGCCAGGCGACGTGTTCGTCGGGTTCCATGCCGTGATCACGGGCATATTCGGCTACGTGCAGTACATCCTCATACAGATCGACCGCCAGCGGTGTGCCGGGAATATCATTGTCGTAAATGCGGTAACAGGTGATGCCTTGTCGCCGCGCCCATTTGCCAATATGTTTGTACGTTTTGGTGAGCCGGTTGGCAAAAGCCTCCATTTTTGGTGATTTCTCCATTTCACCCGCAAAAGTAATTTAAAGGGTTGTGGGTTATGGGTTATTTTTCATAATTTGGAAAACAACCCGTAACCCATAATTTTTCATCGCCGTATCTCCAGGTACCCGCGCAACTTATCCTTGTTGTTGTGCAGGTCGATAATGTAATAATAGGTGCCGTCGGGCAGGTCGTTGTCATTCCAGGTACCATTCCAGGCATTGTTGTTATCATAGCCTTTTTTGTAATAAACCCGGCTGCCGTAGCGGTTAAATACCTCGACTTCGTTGTTGGAAAATTGCTCGATGCCGGGCAGGTGCCACACATCGTTTTCGCCGTCGCCATTGGGCGAAATACCGTTGTAGAGGACAAAATTCTGGATTGTTTTCGGAATTACCTGCACGATTACGCGGGTGCGGGCGCAACGGCCATTCACATCGCAGCGCTCGATACAAAGGGTTTGTTGCCCGGTATCCAGACCAATCAATTCGATACAGGCATTGTTGGCAGTGGGCAGCCAGGCAATCACCCCGCCGCTTCCGCCGGCGCAAGTATTGGTCATCGAAAGGGGTGCGCCCGATAAAAGACTGTTATCAAAACAAACCGTATCGCGCTCCCCTACCGTCAAAATACTATACAAGGTGTCATTGCCAACTATATTGGGGCAGGTGGCGCTGAAATAGATGTTGTACTCGCAATTGCGCTGGTTGTTGACAATGTGCAGGGCGTGAAAGCCCGTATCCAACGGGATGCCGACGTAATTGCCACAAGCGATGAAATCCGTCAGTAAGGTAGTGCCGTCAGTAATCCCATAGTTGTCCTGTTCAGCCCATAAAATGTTGGTGCAGAAAACCGTATCCCGATCGCAATCGGATACGTCCCAGACAATATTTCCAAAAACATTGGGGGTGTAATTATGAATCGCGATACAGGCGACACACGACACGGAGATATGCGTCGCATCGGAACAACCCGTCAGGATTTGCCGGAACACGACTTCGTGTTCGCCTGGTGAGAAACGCAGTTCGGAGCCACGCGAGAACAGGCGCGAGCCCGGCACAATGGTTACCGACTGGCCGGTGCTGACCGACTTGATCTCCATGTTGCCATACGTATTCAAATGCACGTCGTTGACCAGCAGCGAATCTTCCAGTCGCCAGCCCGACAGCGGATCCAGTTGGCGAATCAGCGCCAAAAGGCTGATCAGATTGGCAAAACTACCGGTAAAATGCTGGTTATTTAACTGCCAGTTGCTCAACTGATAAGAAGCGCTGCCCGATGGGAATTTTATTTTATACGTTGTAAGTGTATCGACATCGCAACCGACATAGCCATTGTTATACGTCTGGCCATTGTCCAGAATCACGTAATTCAGTATCTCCGAATACGGAATACCGACACAAAACGGTAAAATACCGCTACAATCCGGCGTTTCACCCGACAACGAATCCAGCGTCAAAAAGCCACTGCCACAGTTGAAAATCGGCAATACGGACGGCGTGTAACAAATGATGGTGGCCTGATTCAGCACTGTATCGTACACGCTGACACAGATATTATCGATATTAAAACCGCTCTGATTCAGGGCCGTAAAAGTGATGCACCCGGTCATCGCATTAATCGTGTAGATGCCGTAATTGCCGCTGGTACCGCTCAACCCGCTTTCGTCGAGCAGTCCGATGACCGGATGCGTGAAATTGGGCGGGATTACGCCACACGCCGTTGCTACATTGTTTACCTGCACCGTAAATGCCACATTATCAGCCACTAAAGCCAGTTCCGTAATAGAAATAATCAGACAAAACGTATTGCTGAGACCGCCGACGGTCGTATTGGCCTGGACGATAATCGTATCCAGCGCATAACCGGGCGTGCCATTGGCCGTATAATTCAGGCAACCATTCGCACTGAGCGACCAACTGCCATACGCCGAAGTGCCGGAGGTACTGCCGTTGGCCAGCGTAAAAGTAAACTGGCCGGGCACCAGGCCAACCGGCAATGCAAAACAAAAAGAAGCCTGGCTATTTTCCATGACAAAACGATACAGCGTATCGGCAACACTACAAGAATCCCGGATCGTAAAATCCAGTGGACCATATTCGCAAAAAAGACTGTCGTAAACAAGCGCCTTGTACTGACCCGGTCCCACATTTTTACGGTCTTTTCCGTCATTGGTACCCGGTACATCCGCCCAGTCGACCGTAAAACCGCCATTGCCACCGGACAGATTCAGGATAACGGAACCAAGGGCAGCACAGGTGACCTCCTGTTCAAAAAATTGAATATTGACATTCTGCGGTTCGTCGATAATAACCGAAGAAGTCGGCAGCGGGCAACCGTCGGCGTCGTAAATAATTAAATCGTATAAACCGCCTTTCAGACTACCCGGTCCGACCGATGCGCCGACGTTGTTGCGCAATACATAGGTGTAGGGTGGCGTGAAATTGGCACCGGCCTGCACTTCGAAGACCAGAAAACCATCAGCCCCGCCGGGGCATTTCACCGGGTAGGTCGTAATATTTACATCGGCGCTGATTTGTAGATTTTGAATGGTAAAATTTACCGTATCGGCACATCCTGAAGTTTGGTCCTGCACAAAATACGTTTGATTGCCGGCCGCAAGTCCCAGCAGTGTAGCCGAGCCGCCCGGACTATAGACGTAGTTGCCCGAGCCGCCGCTCACCTGAAGAATGGCCGATCCAATCGGTAGATTACACTTTGCGTCGGCCAGAACCGTCGCGGTGGTCACCAGCGGATTTTTGCTGGGAATACAGATTTGCCGGACCGAATAGCAGCCTGTGGAGGGTTGGGTAGCGGTTACGATATAACATCCGGCCGCCAGGTCTTCGTTGATAGCGCCGGTTTCGCCATTGTTCCAGGTATAATTGAGGGTCGTGGGCGTCATGGTGACCTTACCATCGGCACTGAAGCAATTGGCTGGCAGAATCGCCGCGATCTGGGTAGCCGGGCCATTGGTATTGGAAACAATAAACGTCGTATCGAAATAACATTCCGGCTCGGCAATGCGGGTGATAAGCACCCGATAGGTACCTGCTACCAGGTGCGTAGCCGATGATGTACTGCTCACAGCCGGAAACCACTGGAAGGTAAAGTCCGCCGGATTGCCTACCGAAAGCAGAATGGAGCCGATGGTATCGTTGCAGGAGCCGGAAAAAATCGCGTAATCGATCAAGTGAACCGGCTGCGTACAGGTTCCACTTTGGGCCTGCAGTCGGTTCGCGCTGCCCATCCCTACACAAAGCAATCCAGCCAAAACCCACCAAAACATTGGCAAGGTCTTTAAGTTTTTCATAGTGAATCGGTTAATGATACGCACGTCGACGTGCGGCTGAAATTATTTGCAAAGATAGTGCCGCATCGAAAGTATATTTTTAAAAGTAGTTAAATACTTTTAAAATGTTGATAATGAATATTTTAAAAACATTTTTTACACGAAAAAAATCCGACAAACTACTTAAACTGTCTTTTTTTAGCACATCGTACCCGTCTATCTTTGTAGCATCAAAGAGGCCGTTCCACACCGATTACAAATTACAACTAAAAACTGATTCTCATGGAAACGAGTAACAAACTTGAGGTATTTCGTCGCATGCCTATTTTCGCGGTCCTACATGCTGCTGAATTAGAGCAACTGGCGAGCATTGCCCATTTTCGCCGGGCACCGCGTTTCCAGTTCGTATTTATGCCCGACGAGGCAGCCGAACATTTTTTTCTCCTCCTGCAAGGCCGCGTTAAGATCGGCACATTCGCTCAGGATGGTCGGGAGGTAATCAAAGAAATTTTACAGCCCGAAATGCTCTTCGGTGATTTGGCCCTCGCCGGGGAGACTACACGCAGTGAATATGCGCAGGCATTACACGACGAAGTGCTGTATCTTTCGATCTCCATCGTTGATTTTCACCGCATTATGCACCAGAATCAACGTTTGTTATTTGCCTGCATGCAGCACATGAGCCATCGTTTGCAGCGCGTAGAAGAGCGCCTGACTAAGTTGGTCCTGAAAGATGCACGTGAGCGTATCATCGAGTTTATTGTAGATACTGCCGGAAAAGAAGGACGGCGGGTCGGTTTTGAAACCCTGGTAAAACACCACCTCACCCAACAAGACATTGCGAATCTGACCGGTACCAGCCGTCAAACAGTGACTTCCGTTTTCAACGATCTGCGTAAATCCAATCTTATTCACTTCAACCGCAACAGTATTCTGATCCGCGACGTTGAAAAATTGGCTTAACTCGAGGCATTTAGGCCCCTTGTAAGTTGTACGACTTACAAGTCCTACTCCTTTATCCCCCCACTTTTTTTATTCCGAATACTGAGCAATTTACAAACATTACACAAGAATCTTTCTGCAAAGGAGGGTTCTTTGTGTTTTTTAGGGCGGGTTTTCCGCTGTGGTTATTCGATTGGAACCGTTCTTTACAATTTATTCCGAATCGCATTTGTGACAACATTTTTTCTCGATAACCATGACAGAATTGATTTTGTGGCAAAGACGATGAATTACTCAACCGTTTATACTACCCCAATTTACAATGGGATGTTTTGAAAAGAAGATGGATGTGATGGAGCGATGCGCATGGCCGC
Source organism: Chitinophagales bacterium (assembly GCA_038203695.1). Taxonomy (GTDB): domain Bacteria; phylum Bacteroidota; class Bacteroidia; order Chitinophagales; family Saprospiraceae; genus M3007. The sequence goes on along the minus strand of JBBRDQ010000092.1, from coordinate 2,793 downwards.
TCGTTAAAACGAGCGGTTACAAGATGGCTGATGTGATTCGTTCATTATCCAATAATTATGTTTTTTGCCGTTGTGGGCGTGCTCGCCAACAACAAGACTGGAGCGAACGGTTAAGGGTTAATTCGTTGTTATTCAATGAATTGATCCATTCAATTTCCTTAATCACTGACGCTGTCGAGGTTGTTGGTGAGGACGACAACAACGGCAAAAAAGACATCTATACTTGGGAGGAAACGACGGTGTGGGCAGATGCGCTGAAAAAGGAATATTATTTGGGTACATCTGCAACACTTTACTGAACGCAAAGCAGTCGTCAGGCATTCGGCAAAGTTTTGCAGGCAGGGCACCATTGCCTCATTCCGTCTTCACCGCTTGCACTGTATAGTACCGGTCGCTCGTGCTCAATACAACCGTGTATATACCGGCGGGCAACCGCACGGGTGCTTCCAGCTCCAGCGTTTGCAGACCTTGTATCAATGCCACGGTGCGGCGATAGACGCTGCGACCGGATACATCGTACAACTGCAAGACACCGCGTTTGTCCGAACCCGTATAGTCAACCGATATTTTGCTTTGCCGCGTAAATGGATTAGGGAAGATGGTTAATTGCGCTATCTTCCGATGCGGCGGCGAAATTGTATTTACCAAGGCACTAAGGGCGTATTTGCAGAGTACTTGTTTAGATTTGTCTAGAAAATAATCCGGATCGGCATAGCCGGCGACATATAAATAATCACCATCCCGGATGATAGAAGTAGCCCTATTCCTTGGACCTTCCAGGTTGGTTATGCCACTCCGTACAAGCCCGTTATTGTCATACAGTGCCAGAAAAAACTCGTAATAATTGCTATCTAAATTAAGCGATACTGCCCCCACTACCGCAAGCAGATCATCATTGATCCAGTAACTTTTGGTAGGTCCGCAGCCTGGTATCCCGTCAATAACCAATTCGTGTTCCCACAGCAGGCCACCGGAAGAGCTTAATTTGGACATAAGCGTTACTACCGGACCGAAGGTATCTATCCGGATAAATCCCGTTACAAATACCTCGTTTGCTGTATTGGTCTGGATGCAGGTTAACCTCGCTGCTACCACCGGAAATGGGAAGATGGTAGTAGGCTTTTTGTACGTCCATTGCAATGCGCCTGTGCTTGAAAATTTCACCACTTCGTACGCATCGCCGCCACCAACGTATAAATTACCCGCACTGTCGATATGCTGGGTGGTGAAATTATCGGGATAAAACTCGGATAGGGATATATCTAAGGTCTGTCCGTCTTCCGGAGCGATTTGCCAACCGAAATACCGCGCACCATTTGCAGTTGGGATATATCCCCAAAAAAACCAGTGATCACCTGTCCAACGGACATCTAATCCTCCGACAGAGGGAAAATCCGGGCTAATATAGGTTGATTCCCATAAGGGGTTACCTTGTGAATCTATTCTGGCTACCATAAATCCTACTTCAGAAACATCTACATCTACATAAACCCCAAAAACCATTAAATTTTGCGCAGAATCTAGTCGCAACGAGGTCAAATAATTGCTACCAATACTAGGGCCGTCAAAACGATATTCCCAAAGCACATCCCCATTGGCAGCATATTTTATTACTATAAACTGTGGAAGATTGCCCGTAATACTATTATAGGTATTTCCACCCACATAGACTGCACCGGAAGCATCCGTAACGGCGGAAGTAATATCATCATTTGCAAATGTATCATAGCGGCGCTGCCAGAGTAGTTGCCCATTCGGGTCGTATTTGGTCGTCAAAAAACTACCTACTGGGCCAGGAGAATAGTCGCCAGCGCACACAATGGTATTGTGAAAAGAATCCACCATAACAAAAGGGAGTCCATACAGCGTAGTGCCATCTGCAATATCTGCGCGTGTCCAGATCGGGGTTATGTTTTGGGCTGTGGAAACAAGGTGGGCAATGCAGCAAAAAGTAATAGCCAAGAAGGTTTTCATAATGGTATTGTTTAAAATAAAGCATACGATCAAATGCGTAATTTGCTGTCAAAGGAAATCTAATTCCTATATAGCACACGTTTTATTCCAGTCGCCGCATTTCTTCCAGATACACCCGCTCACTATGGACGTGCATTTTACACCGTTGTTGTAGCGCTCGCCAATAACAAGACTGGAGCGCAAGGATAAGGGTTAATTCGTTGTTATTCAATATCTTGATTCATTCGATTTCCTTAATCACTGACGCTGTCGAGGTTGTTGGCGAGGATGGCAAACTCCTATATCTCCACCTTCACCCCTTCTTCCGCCACCTCCGTAGGCGGAAAAACAGCCCGCGCCTCCGCCAGATGCTGGTCGGTATCAGTATAGCGGCCGGAAAAATGCCCCAGCAACAGGCGTCCTACCCCGGCACGCTGCGCGACCGTCGCCGCCTGCGCAGCGGTCGAATGAAAGGAAATAACCGCCTCGGTGTGATGTTCGTCTGTAAACGTGGCCTCGTGGTACAGCAGATCGACGCCCTTCACGGCCGCAACGACCGCATCCGAAGGTGCGGTATCGCTGCAAAAGGCGTACCTGCGCGGCGACGGCGGCGGTGTGGTTAATTCCGTGTTCAACACAGTGCTGCCATCGGGTAGCACCAGGTCATCACCGGCTTTGATGCCGGGTATCAGCGTGTAAGGAATGGCGTACTGCTCAATTTTCGCGGGAAGGATATTGCGCGGTTTGATCTGTTCGCGAAATAACCACCCGGTCGTCGGCGTGCGGTGGTCGAGCGGAATGGTCCAGACTTCCACCACCTTATTTTCAAATATCTTTTGC
>JBBRDQ010000091.1:0-18885 GCA_038203695.1 Chitinophagales bacterium | reverse complement strand
TGGTACCGCTGCTGGATAAAGGCGACCTGATCATCGACGGCGGTAATTCGCATTACACCGATACGGATCGCCGCGATGCAGCGCTTGCCGAACGGGGACTGCACTTTTTCGGCATGGGCATTTCCGGCGGCGAAGAAGGTGCACGCAGAGGCCCGAGCATGATGCCTGGTGGCGATAAAAAGGCATATCTGCACGTAAAACCGCTTTTTGATGCCATTTCGGCCAAAGTGAATGGCGATCCTTGTGTTACGTATATTGGCCCCGGCGCGTCTGGCCACTTTGTAAAAATGGTGCACAACGGCATCGAATATGCCCTGATGGAGCTGATTTCGGAAACGTATGGTCTATTGAAAAATGGCTTACAACTGGATAATGCTGCCATTTACGATGTTTTCAAACAGTGGAATGCTGGCCGTCTGCATTCGTTTCTGCTGGAAATAACCCGCGACATTTTTGCTTTTAAAAGCGCTGATTCCGACGGATTGCTGGTGGATGAGATCAAGGACGAGGCACGCAGCAAAGGCACCGGCAAATGGACCTCCCAAATTGCCATGGATTTGCAGGTGCCGATTCCGGCGATCGACGCCGCCGTTTCGATGCGTGATTTATCCAAATACAAAGCCCTGCGGGTACAATTAGCCGCCTTATCGCCCGATCCAGCCGGTACCAAAAAATTGTCGGATGCGTCCGTGGATTACCTGACGCAATTGGAGCAGGCCTTTTATTTCAGCATGGTGACCACCTATGCACAAGGGATGCACATGTTGTACCATGCTTCTTTGAACTTTAAATACGGACTGGAACTCGATCAGATTGCCAAGATCTGGCGCGGGGGTTGCATTATCCGCTCGGCATTTCTGGATGATATTTACCAGGCGTATCATAAAAATAACGCCCTGGAACACTTGTTCCTCGATCCGACCGTGCAGGCAAGTTTGCAGGAAAATGTTTCAGGCATACGTTCCATTGTTTCGGCGGCCATTCAGGATGGGATCGCTGTGCCGGCGTATGCCGCTTCGATCGGATATTACGACGCTTTGCGCACCGGCCGGATGCCATCGAATCTCATTCAAGCGCAACGCGATTACTTTGGCGCACATACGTATGAACGAATCGGTCAGGAAGGTGTTTTTCACACCGACTGGACGGTATAAGAGATTAAAGTGTGCCGCTGTATTTTCTGTATACCCTAACCAAAGCAAGTTCCATTCATCTGAACTAATTTTATCATGGCTGATAATGTAAAATCTCAATCGACTATTTTCATCATTTTTGGTGCTACCGGCGATTTGAACTGGCGCAAAATTACTCCTGCGCTGTATAATTTATTCCTAGACAACTGGTTGCCCGATCAATTTGCGATCATTGGAACGGGTCGTACCCAAATGACGGACGAGGAATTCCGCGCTAAAATGCTGGAAGGTATCACGGAGTTTTCACGCACCCGCCGGGTCAAAAAAAGCAACTGGGAAGCCTTTGCCGAGCGTATTTCTTACCAGGTATCCGACATTAAGGAGGCAAAAACGTACCAGGAGTTTGGCACTAAAATTCATGCGTTGGAAACATCGTGGCAAAAAGAAGCCCATGTTATCTTTTATATGGCGGTGGCGCCGGATTTCTTTCCGATCATCGCCAAGAATATCGCTCAAAATAAACTGTCTAAAAACCCGGAACTAACGCGCATCGTCGTGGAAAAACCATTCGGACACGACCTGGAGTCCTCGCGTGCGCTGAATAAATTGCTGGGTGATACGTTCCAGGAATCGCAGATTTACCGGATCGACCATTATCTGGGCAAAGAAACGGTGCAGAATATCATGGCTTTCCGCTTTGCCAATTCCATCCTGGAACCGCTGTGGAACCGCAACTACATCGATCACGTACAAATTTCGGTTACCGAACAACTGGGCGTACAGGATCGCGGCGACTATTACGAAGGTGCCGGCGCACTGCGCGATATGGTGCAAAACCATATTCTGCAACTGCTGTGTCTGATTGCTATGGAAACGCCGATCAATTTCAGCGCCGACGAAGTGCGCAATCGCAAGGTCGACGTGCTGCGGGCGATGCGGCCGTTCACGCCCGAGGAAGTACGGACGTCTGTTGTACGGGGCCAGTACGGCAGCGGCTGGATCCAGGGAAAATCCGTATTGGGTTATCGCGAAGAGAACAAGGTAGACCCGCAATCCAACACCGAGACGTTTGCTGCTTTAAAGTTCTTTGTGGACAACTGGCGCTGGCACGGTGTGCCGTTTTATGTGCGCACCGGTAAACGTCTGCACCAGACGGCTTCGACGATTAGTATCCAGTTCCGCGATGTACCGCACCGCGTTTTTCCGACGGAAGCAACCGACAACTGGCAACAAAATCGCCTCATTATCAGCATCCAGCCGGAAATGAGCATCCGGTTGCAATTGCAGACCAAACGCCCGGGACTGGACATGACGCTCAATACGGTCGACATGGAGTTCAACTACGACGGGACGTATACCAGCGAAGCGCCGGAAGCCTACGAAACGTTGCTGCTGGAAATTATGACCGGCGATCAAACCCTGTTTATGCGCGCCGATCAGGTGGAAATCGCCTGGGAACTGCTGATGCCGGTACTGAATTCCTGGCAGACCAAAACCAGCATTAATTTCCCAAACTACTCCGCCGACTCAGCCGGTCCGGAACTCGCCGAAGCGCTGATCGCCCGGGATGGTTTTCACTGGTTTACTTTACCTACGAAAAAATAACTGGTCCAACCGACCCGTAACTGTCTATGGCCATTCAAGTATTTAAAACAGAAGGCGAAGTCCTGACTGCTTTTGCCGATTTTTTTGTGGCAACCGCCCAGCGCGCCATTCAGGAACGCGGTGCATTTAACGTGGCGCTTTCGGGCGGCAGTTCCCCGAAAAAGGTCTACGACTTGCTGGCCGGCCCTGATTTTAGCGACCAAGTGGATTGGCAGCACGTTTATTTTTTCTTTGGCGACGAACGATACGTACCGGCCGGTGACCCGGATAACAATGCGTTAATGGCCAAAAAAGCCTTGTTTGAGCCGTTGCAAATCGCTGATGAGCAGATATTTGCCGTCAATACGGCGCTTTCACCCGAAGCGGCGGCGCTGGATTACACGGAAGCCATTGCGGCGCATTTTCACGGGCGACCACAAAGTTTCGATCTGATCATGCTGGGTCTGGGCGATAATGTACATACCGCCTCTTTGTTCCCATATACGAGTGTGCTAAAAGACGCGTCCGTTTCCGTACAAGCCGTATTTTTGCCGGAACAAAAAGTCTACCGCATTACCATGACGGCACCGCTGATTAATCTGGGTCGCCAAATCGCTTTTTTGGTCTACGGCGCTACCAAAACCGATGCCGTATATCATGCGCTCGGGCACAAAACTGATCACGAAAAATACCCCGCACAACTGATTCAACCGGTCGATGGCACCTTAACCTGGTTCCTCGATAAACCGGCTGCCAGCCGAATAGTCGCTTTATAAATGCAAGTCCCGGAGCAAAAAATACTGTTTATCACCCCGCCTTTTACGCAGTTGAATACGCCTTATCCGGCCACAGCGTATCTGAAGGGGTTTATGAACACACTGGGCGTTACATCCTGGCAGGTCGATCTGGGGATTGAAGTGATCCTGGACGTATTTTCGACTCGTGGCTTGACGCAGATGTTTGCCGATCTGGAGGCGGCCGATACGGAGCTCAGTGAAAACGGTTACCGTATGTACGCGTTGCGGGCCGATTATATGCGCACTATCGAGCCGGTGATCCGTTTTTTACAGCACAAAAATCCTACGCTGGCGCACAGCATCTGTACCCGGAATTATCTGCCGGAAGCCGCGCGTTTTCAGCAACTGGATGACCTGGAATGGGCATTCGGCTCCATGGGGATTCAGGACAAAGCCCGGCACTATGCGACCCTGTACCTGGAAGACCTGGCCGATCTGATCAAAGAAGCCGTCGATCCTTATTTCGGCTTTAGCCGGTATGCCGAGCGACTGGGTCGTTCCGCTACGCATTTTGACGAATTACATACTGCCTTGGAAGGTCCGGATACGTTGATTTCCAAGACTTTAACCGTTTTATTAGCGCAAAAAATCGCTCAGTGGCAACCCGATACGGTTTGTCTGAGCGTGCCATTTCCGGGTAATTTATACAGTGCGCTGAAATGCGGTCAATATATAAAGAAAAACCATCCGCACATCCGCGTGGTCATGGGAGGCGGTTATGTGAATACGGAATTGCGCAGTCTTACCGAAGAGCGGGTTTTTGACTATGTGGATTATATCTGCCTCGACGACGGAGAAGCGCCGCTGCTGTTTTTACTGGAACACTTGTCCGGCCGCCGCGAGCGTCAGCAACTGAAACGCGTTTTTGCCCGCACCCACGGCGTCGTCTGTTACCACAACGGGGCGACGGAAAAAGACATCGCGCAGCGTGAAACCGGAACACCGGATTACAGCGATCTGCCGCTACAGGATTATTTGTCGGTGATTGAAATCGTCAATCCCATGCACCGCTTGTGGAGCGATGGCCGCTGGAACAAACTCACGCTGGCGCATGGCTGTTACTGGGGCAAATGTTCGTTTTGCGATATCACGCTCGACTACATCAAAAATTATGAACCACTCACTGCGTCCATGTTGTGCGACCGCATTGAAACCATTATTGCGCAAACCGGACAAAACGGTTTTCACTTTGTCGATGAAGCCGCTCCGCCGGCGCTGATGCGCGATCTGGCGCTGGAAATAATCCGGCGCGGTATCACGGTGGTCTGGTGGACCAACATTCGTTTTGAAAAGAATTTTACGCCCGATTTATGCCAATTGCTCAAGGTGTCGGGCTGTATTGCGGTGTCCGGCGGACTGGAGGTGGCTTCCGACCGCTTACTGGCCCGCATGCAAAAAGGGGTGACGGTGGCACAGGTGGCACGGGTAGCCGATGCTTTCACCGCTGCCGACATTATGGTCCATGCCTACCTGATGTACGGTTTTCCGACGCAAACAGCCCAGGAAACCGTTGATTCACTGGAAATGGTGCGGCAATTATTTCAGGTAGGGGTGGTACAATCTGGGTTCTGGCATCAATTTGCCATGACGGCTCATAGTCCGGTCGGCCTTGATCCGGCGGCCTTTGAAGTGCAGCGCATGGGGCCCGATTTCGGCGGGTTTGCCGATAATGACTTGGAACATCACGATCCTATCGGTGGGGATCACGAACGATTTTCCGAGGGTCTGAAAAAATCGCTGTTCAACTACATGCACGGCGTCGGACTGGATATGCCGCTTGCCGACTGGTTTGATTTTAAAATACCGCGTACCACAATCGCCGGCAATTACATTGAAACCAGCATTGCACACGTGCCTGATCCGCCACCGCGCCCGCATGCGCTGGTAATCTGGATGGGCCAGGCACCGGAAATTACCCTGTTTAAAGAGAAAGTAAAAGGCAAAACGGTCGAACTGGCCGAACTGGTTTTTTACCGCCAGAAGGACGAGTGGGGTCTGGTACTCGATGCGGAAATCGGGCAATGGATAGCGCAGATTATGACCCATCTGCTGCTGGGTCCACACGAGCCGTGGACGTTTCAACAACTGAAAACTTCTTTTGCAGCCGCTTCCCTGGGCGCCTTTGAAGATTTCACCGCCACTGCCGAATGGATGCAGTTGCGTGAACAAGGCTTGTTGATTGTATAAAAAATCGCTCGCAGTAAACTTACCGGCCAAAAGTGAGTCCAAAGTGCGCCGTTTGATGGCAGGCACCCTTTTTTAGGGGGTTGTTCGATCACACGGAACCTTATTATTCACTTAAAACACTTTTTATGAAATTCAAATGGATAGCGTTCCCGCTCGGCATGGCGATCATGATGCTGTTTTCCGGTAATATATCTGCCCAGGAAATCAATACAGCAGACAGCACCGGACTAGATGGCGACAATTTTAGCCTGCAAGGCGCAATGGAACTTTTTAAACAAGCCGAATCTCCGGAAGCCTTTGAAAAAATGCTCAACGCGCCGGATAACAATGTCAACAACCTCGACCTGGATAAAGACGGGCAAACCGATTACGTGCGGGTGGTAGACCGGATGGATGGCGATGCGCATGCGATTGTGATGCAGGTACCGGTTAGCGAGACGGAATCACAGGACATCGCGGTCATTGAAGTAGAGAAAAGCGGTACCGACAATGCGGTTTTGCAAATTGTCGGCGATGAGGATATCTATGGACGGGAGATTATTTCAGAGCCTTACGAAGAACAGGTTTCCAGAAACAATGCGCCGGCGACCCGGGTGGTAGTCAACGTTTGGGCCTGGCCGGCAGTGCGGTATGTGTATCGCCCTGCCTATGTTGTGTACGCTTCTCCCTGGCGCTGGCGCGCTTACCCAACCTGGTGGCGTCCGTATCGCCCGCACCCATGGCGTGTATTTTATGTCCGTGCCCGGCCTTATCACGCACATTATCAGGTAGTTACTACGCATCGGGTCGTGCGGGCGCACGCAGTGTACCGACCGCACCGCACCCATTCGACGGTGGTACATACCCGCACCGTAACGCATGTGAGCAAAAACGGCAAGCGTGGCAGCGGCCCAAATCATATCAAAGCCGCTAAAACTACCAAAACCACCACCGTAAGAGGCCGGCGTGGTGGTACGGTAACTAAAAAAGAATCGACCACAAAAATGAAGGGCGGTGCAAAAAGAGGCCGACAGCATTAAAAATTAATGCGGACAAATAAAAAGCCGAAAGCGGGATGGTCCTACTTTCGGCTTTTTATTACCCAAATATTCGTTTAACCACTACATTGAGGATGCAGATTTCATGATCCGGTTCCAGTTTACCCCATTCCAAATGCTGGCCCCCTTCGTGGAGAAAAAGATAAATAATGGCTTACCTACGATGTGATCTTCGGGTACAAAGCCCCAGAAACGGGAGTCTTCCGAGTTATGCCGATTATCGCCCATCATCCAGTAATAATCTTGCTGAAACGTATACGACGTAACTTCCTGGTTGTTGATAAAGATTTTGCCATCGCGCACGACCAGATCATTGTGTTCATAATTGCTGATAACGCGGCGATAGAACGGCAGGTTATCCAGTGTAAGTGGCGTCGTAGCCCCCTTTTGGGGAATATAGATCGGGCCATAGGTGTCGATCGTCCAGTCCGTATTGCGTTTAGGATCGTTGGGGAAAAGTTCACCCGGCATCGGGCCAGGCGTCAGGCGTTGTACGGTAATATTGCCGCCCAGCGATTTTATCTTTTCCACTTGTGCGTCATCCAGGGTGAATTCATTTTCCGCAGGACGGTAGTCATTTACATTGACGCCCCACTCTTCCAGTTTTTTCAGATTGACGGCCGGCGTGATTTTATAGACAAATTGCCGGTGGGTCGGTACTTGCGCCGGCGTGCCATTGACGTACAACACCCCGCCGCGAATTGCGAGACTGTCGCCCGGCAACCCCACACAACGCTTGATATAGTGGTCTTTTTTATCGACCGGGCGACTGATAATTTCGGTGCCAGGTCGAATCGCGCCACCCGTTTGGCGGCGGAGCGCATTGATATTCCAACTGCGTTGCGGCGATAAAACCACGCTGTCGCCGTCGGGCCAGTTGAATACAACCGGTTGATTGTGATCTATTTTTTCAATCGCCGGCAAGCGATAATACGGCAACGAAGGCGAAGTGAGGTAGGATTCACCCAGATTATACGGTAAACGGTTGTGTATCAACGGGAATTGAATCACTGTCATGGGTGTGCGGATGCCGTAGTGCGCCTTGCTGACAAACAAAAAATCGCCTACTTTCAGCGATCCTTCCATCGAAGAGGTTGGAATAACGTAGGCTTCGATCAGGAACATGCGGATAAATGCCGCCGCAAAAACTGCAAAAAAGATGGCCTCTGTCCACTCCCGGGTTTGTGATTTGTGTAACATCGCGTATTGCGTTTCAACCTTCCGCAACGCCAGTTTATCTTTCTTCTCGACCGCCTCCGCGTATTCCTGGTGGAACGTGCGCTCCAAATCCAGGATGGGCCCATTGTATTTATAGTCTGGATTGCGCCCGATCAGGAAAAAAGCGATCGGCGAATATAAAACTGCCAGCGTTGCGTAGCCGAAACTGTATTGTTTGAAGCAGCGCACCATGTCCACACACATCCCGACATAGATAAAAATATTGACGATCGGAAACAGCAGCCACAAAGCATACCACGGTTTACGACCGATTATCTTACACCACTCTGCTGCAGCCAGGCCAGGCACCAGGGCTTTCCATCCTGGCACACCGGCCTTTTCAAATAGTTTCATCAGCGTGATGCCGACCAAAATATATAAGACAAGAATAAAAATCAGAATTGTCATAATTGTGGCAATCGGGTATTTAGCGTGTGTGAAGAGTCAATATGAAAAAATCAAGCGAAAATACCGCCTGCAAACCGCAGCATTTGTTCGCTTCGACTAATCTTTATAAAAATTCGATTAAGGTTATGGTGCAACCATTCCGCTATCCTTCTTCATCTTTGCCGCGGCGTTTGCGCCGGGTTTTGAACATTTCCACCACTTCCTTATCTTTCAGGAAACCGAAGTCGACAAACTGAGTAGAGATAAATTTCTTGACATCCTGGTAGTCCTTAGCGCGTTTGTCGGTGAATTTGGTCAGCAATTTATTGACATACACCATCGAAACTTTTTCCACATCCTGGTTAAACTGTTGATTGCCAAATATTTTCATATACGTAGCAAAATACTTGTTTATCTCGAAGTAGTCGTTGTACTCGCGTTCGGTCAGGGCGTTGATCAACCGGACAAAATAATTCAGCACCAACCGGCGCAGGCATTCACTTTCGACCGACAAACCCTGGTGGGCGTTGTAAAATGCCTGTACGGCTTCGATAGCATCCGGGTGTACATACCCAAGGCTGTGGACTTTATCGGCAATGTGATAGTAATCGGAAATTTTGTCTTTGTAGTTTTTATCGATGGTCTGGCTCATGCGCTCGTCGTTGACTGCCGTAATGCCCGGGGTGTGGTACAGGCTTACCAGGAAGCGGAGGTACCGTACATCGAACTCGGCAAAGGAACGGCGCTCGCGTTCAAAATGCGTGGCGAAAGAAAGACGGTCGGCTGGGTCCAGGTCCATAAAATTGCCGTACATCGCCAGCATTTCCAGGTATTCTTCATTGTTCTGGAATTCCTTGTTATCCAGGAATACTTTGGTTTTATCCTTCAAACTGGTATTATCGCCACCTGCTTCAAAACGCTTGAGCAAAAACTGGCGCAATGCAGAAAAATTCGCCTTCATTTCACCGACTGTAGTCGGAAAATCGGCCGAAAAATAGGTCTCATTGCGCAACTGGTTGGAATAGCGGCGATACAGGTCGGCGCGGTCTTTCAGGTCGCGATAGCGATCCGTATTCTGTTGTTGCAGGAAGTTGCGAATGCGTTTGTTTTCGACATTGCTCATCAGGTTGGTGATCCAGATATCGCTGCTCAAAGCAAAACCCAGTGAAATACTCTGACCGATGCGTTTCTTCAACTGGTCGAAATGCGGGCTGCGGCAGATCGCCAGAAGTATATCTTTAAAGTGGTCGTTGGGGCGAACAAAACGGTATTGGTCATTTATCTCACTGCGCAACACCGCAAAACCCATGACACGTGGCAGGTACAGACCTTCAAAAGCCGGTTCGAGCAGGTATTTTTCAAACGTCACCAGTTGCAAAGGCGCTTCGGAAGCAACCTGATGATGTAATTCAGAAATCGTCGATTCAAATTCCTGACGCAGGGCATTGTAAAATTCATCTTCCTCTTCTTCGAGGTATTGTGCCAGACTTGGAGAGTCCTGAATAGCCGCCGCCAAGTCGTTGAGGCGGTCGTAGTATTTTTCATCTAATGCTTGCATATCAAATATTGGTTGAAATTGGCTAAATTTTGTCGAAATGGTGGTAAAAAATGCCTGCGTAACCGATTTTTTGAAAAAAGACCTGATAAAACCAACAAGGGCTTTATCAGGTCTTTACTGATCAGTATGTGGCAAAAGTAATAACTCTGCGCTAATCCGCTTATGCTTCTGCAGTTTTTTCTTCTTCTTCTGTCGCTGGAGCGGCTGCTTCTTCTGTCACTGGTGCGCCTTCTACCACAACTTCTGCGGTTACTTCCGGTTCCGGTGCGGCAACTACTTCAGGCGCAGTTTCAACCACAGCAGCAGCTTCTTCTACGACTGGTGCCGCCGTTTCTTCAACTACAGCAACGGCTTCCGCCACTGGTGCCGCCGTTTCTTCAACCGTAGCAACGGCTTCCGCCACTGGTGCTGCTACTTCTTCCACGACTGGTGCAACCACTTCCGCTGCGACCTCTTCGGCCGGTGCAACTTCTTCTTCTACGACTGGTGCTGCTACGACCGGTTTTACTTTTACTTTAGCGATACCGTTAATAGCGACTTTCTTATCCTGTTTTTGTTGGCCTACGGCGGTGCGGCGTGCTTCAACATTACCTTCTTTTGCTTCGATCCAGGTAGCCAGTTTCTCAGCGGCCTCTTCTGCGGTGAACGCGCCTTTTTTCACGCCACCATCCAGGTGTTTCTGGTACAATACGCCTTTAAAACGCAGGATTGCCCGCACCGTATCGGTGGGTTGTGCACCGTTTTTCAGCCATTGGTAGGCTTTATCGTTGTTCAACTCAATAGTAGCAGGGACGGTAAGTGGGTTGTAGGTACCGATTTTCTCGATAAAACGACCGTCGCGGGGTGCGCGGGCATCGGCGATTACAATGTGGTAAAAGGGTGCTTGCTTGCGACCTTTGCGCTGCAGACGAATTTTAACTGGCATAAATGCGAAAAATTTAGTAAAAATATGAGAACAATCTCGCCCGGTTCCTTGCTTTCAGCAACGCCGGGCTTTTCGAGGGCGCAAATATACGTCCATTGTATTCGAAAAACCAAACATCATTTGTTTTTTTACGTTTTGCAATCAATCTCCACATATAAAATTTTCCACCGCATGATCATACGATACGCAATATTGCTGTTAAGCCTTTTTATAACCGGGTCAATTGGCGCTCAGACTACGCCCCTTTCCGGCATCATCAATCACTACGCCGCTGTCGCGGCAATCGATACCTGCACCGGCCGCCTTACGGTCAGCGATACGACGGGGTTTCGGACTGGCAATACCGTGTTATTGCTGCAAATGCAGGGGGCCAGTATTTTTTCCAGCAATAATGCCCAATACGGACTTATTCAAAATATCAACGCCGCCGGCCGCTATGAGCGCGCCACCATAGATTCGGTGACCACCAACACGATTTTTGTCCGGCACCGCTTTACCTATCAGTATGACTTAGTCGGCAAAGTGCAGGTGGTGACCATGCCGCAATATACCAATGTGTTGGTAACCGATACGCTGAAAGCATTGCCCTGGAATGGCACGATCGGCGGCATCATCGCGCTGGAAGTAGCGGATACGCTGACGCTGAATGCCCCAGTGTGGGCAGATGGTGCCGGGTTTCGGGGTGGCTTGAGTACGGTTGCATCCAACAATAATTGTTCGTTTCTGCTATCACAAACCAGTTATATCTACGCGTTGGGCAACTGGCGCGGGGCCAATAAAGGCGAAGGCATTGCCGTGTCCGAATCAGGTAAGGAACTCGGCCGTGGTCCGCAGGCCAATGGCGGCGGTGGCGGCAACGACCATAATGCCGGCGGTGGCGGTGGCGGCAACAGCTCGGATGGCGGATCGGGTGGCAACAATGATGAACCGAGTAATCTGGGTTGCGACGGTTTTTTCCCCGGCATTGGTGGGTACAGCGCACTTTTTACCATTAACCGGGTTTTCGCCGGTGGCGGTGGCGGGGCCGGACACGCCAATAATTTATTCAATAGCAACGGCGGTAATGGCGGCGGATTGGTTTTCATCGGTGCGGGCACTATAAACGGCGCATTACCGGTCATTTCAGCCAGCGGCAAGTCGGCCGGAACAGCCATTGGCGATGGAGCCGGTGGCGGCGGCGGCGGCGGCACTATTTGGTTGAAAGTCACACAGGCACCGACTGATCTGATCGTACGTGCCAACGGCGGCAATGGAGGAAACACCAATAATTTTAATGAAAATCGCTGTGCCGGCCCCGGTGGCGGTGGCGCAGGCGGGCGTATTTTGACCAATATAAGTGGCGTGGGAGTACCGGCAGGTGGTGCAGCCGGCAGCGTAATCAATTCAACGAACGGCTGCAACGGTTCCGCGAACCAAGCAGAATCGGGTGAAACTGGTTTTGTACAGCCCTTGCCCACCCTTCCGCAAAGTTCGTTTTTGAACTATCCGCCGATCGTGCTGACGGCACCTGCCTCCGATACTGCCTGTGTGGGAGAAACCGTTCCTTTCGCGGTCAGCACCAACGCTGGACCCTGGGTCTATCAGTGGCAAACTGACCTCAATGGCGTTTGGACCAATCTGCCAGGCAGCGTGCATTATAGTGGTGCCAAGACGGCTAATTTACTGGTGCAATCAGTGCAACCTACCGATGACGGTTCGCGTTTCCGTTGTGAAATAAGCCGGCCAGGCTGCTTTGTCGTTTATTCGACGCCAGCGACACTCACGGTTCAGCTGGTGCCAACTGCCGCTTTTGCCCTGCAAACGAATGGCTTGACTACTGAATTTATCAATCAATCCACCTTCGCCACCCAGTTCTTTTGGGATTTTGGCGACGGTACTTCCAGCCAGCAATCTGACCCGCAACACACGTTTCAAGCCGACAGCCTATACACCATTATATTGTATGCGATCAATGCCTGCGATACTGCGATAGCGTCGACGGTGATTACGACGCTGGTGGCACCGACGGCTGGGTTCACCGTAGCGGATACCTTGACCGGATGTGGATCGAAGGAAGTGCTATTTAGTAATGCCGCTTCGGCGAATGCACAAACGTGGGAGTGGTTTTTCCCGGGTGGCAATCCTGCCATTTCCACCCAGACAAACCCACTGATACAGTATACAAATTCAGGCACTTATGCGGCCCGACAGATCGTCCGGAATGATGCCGGCAGCGATACGCTCAGTCAAACTTTTGTCGTACAAATCCTGTCTTTTCCAGTCGCTGATATTATTTACACGGTGTATGCCGGTGGCGTGGTGCGTTTTTCGGCGGGCAATGCACCCGGAACGACCTATCTCTGGGATTTTGGCGACGGGGATCCAACTGCGCCGGGTTCCAATATTGACCACCAATATGCAACAAGCGGCACCTATACTGTCACGCTCGTAGCGTCGAATCCCTGTGGTGCGGCGGTGTTGCAGGAAAACATCGAAGTGATTGTAGCCAATACCGATGCCAGTGAAATGGCTTCGAAACTTGGCCAGGTGCGCCTGTATCCGAATCCTGCCAGTGAGGTAGTGCGGATAGATTACGCAGGCCTGGAAACGCAACTACTTGAAGTTCAAATTGTTAATATGACCGGCAGCAGGGTATATAGTTTGAAACAGCACTTTGATCCGGTTACGGTGATCTCCCTATCGACGTTACCGGCAGGTGCATATCAGATACGCTTGAAATTCGACATTGGCGAAGTGCAACGCGTGCTTATAAAACAATAGCCCGAAAAAGGTTTTTATGTACTTTTGCGGCTTATACCACGACATGCAGCATTGGGATGAAAAATAACCATCGTTCAAGCCATTCCAGGAATGTCGTATCACAACTTTTATGGAAAAAATACTCATCCTCGACTTTGGATCGCAGTACACCCAACTGATTGCCCGCCGGGTGCGCGAAATGAATGTCTATTGCGAAATTGTCCCGTACAATAAACAACCCGAACTAACCGCCGATATTAAAGGGGTTATTTTATCCGGCAGCCCTTTTTCGGTCAAACAAGCCGATGCGCTGCGGATCGATTTGAATACAATTGCCGGAAAAGTGCCCTTACTGGGTGTTTGTTACGGCGCGCAAATGATGGCCGATTTTTATGGCGGAGAAGTCGGAAAGTCGGAAAAACGCGAGTACGGCAAAGTAATGCTGGTGCAGCACGCGGCCAACGATCCATTTTTTGCCGACATTTCCAAACGCTCCCAAGTGTGGATGAGTCATAGCGACACGATTCTGGTAATGCCAAAAGGCTTTGATGTGCTGGCTAATTCCGATACTATTCCGTACGCGGCGTTCCGTTCGTCGGCCGATACGTTTGCCCAACCGGTCTACGGCATCCAGTTTCACCCGGAAGTCTATCACAGCATCGAAGGATTTCAAATTTTAAAGAACTTCGTACTCGATATTTGTGGCTGTGCGGGCGACTGGACGCCGGCGCATTTTGTGGAAGAGACCGTGGCTATGTTGCGCGAAAAGATTGGTAATGAGCACGTTATCATGGCTTTATCCGGCGGCGTGGATTCGACGGTTGCGGCAATGTTGTTGCACCAGGCGATTGGCGATCAACTTTTTTGCTTTTTTGTCGACAATGGTCTGTTGCGCAAAAATGAATTCGAAGAGGTCCTGGTTTCCTACAAAGGCATGGGCCTGAATGTAAAAGGAGTAGATGCCAGGCAACAATTTTACGACGCATTAGCCGGCGTAACCGACCCGGAACAGAAGCGAAAAATTATCGGCAAGGGTTTTATCGATGTGTTCGAAGCCGAATCCAAAGCGCATCCAGAAGCCGCGTGGCTGGGTCAGGGCACCATTTATCCCGATGTAATTGAATCGATCAGCGTACACGGACCCTCGGTGACCATCAAAAGCCACCATAATGTGGGCGGTTTGCCGGAAAAGTTAAAACTTAAAATTGTGGAGCCGCTGCGGATGTTGTTTAAAGACGAAGTGCGGCGCGTCGGCCGTCAACTGCATATTGTCGGCCATATTTTGAATCGCCATCCTTTCCCCGGCCCGGGGCTGGGCATCCGTATTCTGGGCGATATAACGCCTGAAAAAGTAGCGATCTTACAGGAAGCAGACGCCATTTACATCGGCAAACTGCGCGAGCATGGTCTCTACGACGAAGTCTGGCAGGCCGGCACAATTTTGCTACCCATTCACTCCGTTGGCGTAATGGGCGACGAGCGCACCTATGAAAAAACCATCGCGCTGAGAGCCGTCAACAGCACCGACGGCATGACTGCCGAATGGAGCCACCTGCCGTACGATTTTCTTGCCGAAGTCAGCAGTGAAATTATCAATAACGTGCGCGGTATCAATCGGGTCGTTTTTGACATTTCCACCAAACCGCCCGCTACGATTGAATGGGAATAGTTTGGTGGGAAAAGTGAATAATGAAGCGTGAAAAGTGAAATAAAGCACCCAATCAATTACTTCACTTTTCATTCTTCACTTAGTTTTTACTAAAAAAACTCAAAATGCGCATTTTACTCGTTGAAGACGAAGAAAACATCCGCCACACGATTCGCCTTAATTTAGAATTGGAAGGATATGAAGTCGTAGCCACCAACAATGGACGCAAAGCCCTGGAATACACCCAATCGCAACATTTCGACCTGTTGCTGCTCGATGTTATGCTGCCCGATCTGGACGGTTTTACCATTACCGAACAAGTGCGGCTGAGCAATTCGGAAGTTCCTATTCTGCTGCTGACCGCCAAAGACATGGCCCAGGATCGGATTATGGGCCTCAAAAAAGGGGCCGATGATTACCTGACCAAACCCTTTAACCTGGAAGAATTATTGCTGCGCATCAGCAACCTGCTCCGGCGCAGTCAACGCGTAAAAGGTGAAGTGCCGGAGGTATTTGAGTTTGGGAAAAACAGCGTGAATTTCAGCACCTTCGAGGCGACAACCTGGCGCGGCGAGGCACAAATGCTGACCAAAAAGGAGTCGATGCTGCTCAAATTATTGGTGGAGCGTAAAAACGAAGTGGTCAGCCGCAACCAGATCCTGCAGGCTGTGTGGGGCTACGATGTATTCCCGAGTACGCGGACGATCGATAATTTCATCCTCGCTTTTCGCAAGTATTTTGAAGAAGATGCCAAAGAGCCGAAGTTTTTTCATTCGATACGTGGGGTTGGGTATAAGTTTACGATGTAGTTTTAATACCTGAGCTCCATCACCTCCGCCTTGCCGATGCCCTGTGTCACCACGATATAAAACCGGCCGAACTCATCATCCGGGATATTTTTAAAAGTCGTGCCGCCGCTCAAGCGATTGAGCAACTGCGGGATGGTATTCTGGTGCCCTACTACAAAATACCGCTTACCGCCACCGGCTGCCAGCGCTTCTGCCAGCCAGTCATCCTGCGCTTCCGGAGGGAATATTTCAATCGGCGGATCGCCGGCGCGGAGTTTCACCGCTTCTGCGGTATGAATGGTGCGCTTGAAATTAGTCGCGCAGACCTTATCTAATTGCGCATTATCCATAATTATCCCCAGCCGCTCGGCCCGGGCATAACCTTCCGGCGTAAGATCGGGATCGTTCGTGCCATCCTTGGCTTTTTCGGCGTGGCGTACGCAATAGAAAATGCTGTAAGCCGGATCGTCATGGTGCGGAATGGCTTTTGTGCTGCCGTCGGCAAAGGAAATGATGCCATTTTGAATGGCGGTTACGCGGGATGTTTCCATGGATTTATGGGACTGACAGGTATTGGCCAGCATAAGGACTACAAACAGTAATTTTTGCATTTTTAACGGCATTTATCAGATTATAGCATCCTGTAGGCCACGTAAACAAACACGGTACGGCAAAAAAGCCCCGTCAAAAGTGATTTCGACGGGGCGCTCCGGTATTTTTAGGAAGAATTGTATTATTGTTTTACCACACGGGTTGTCCAGGCAGCATTACTTTTTTCGAAACGGAAAAAATATACGCCGGCAGGCAGTTGATGCAAGGCGATTTGCTGATTGAAATCAGGGTTGTTGATCGTCTGTACCAGCGTACCGGTTACATTTAGTATACGGATGCGATCAAATGTCAAGTCCGTTTGCAGCATGACAAAATCGCTGGCAGGATTTGGCGACAGACGCACATTGGCACTGAAATCGGCTTCCTGCGTTGCGCTCATTAGCGTGCTGATATCTGGATTGTAACGTGGCAGCACCTGGTAGCCGGTATTAAACGGCGTAGTGGCGTCGAATTGGCCGCCGATACCGATCAGATCAAACGGCTGAACCGGCACTGCTGCATTATAGGTTTCGATATCGCGGTCGATCCGAATAAGGATCGTATCCAGCGGATGAGCGTCCGAAACCGCGCGTACATTGAAGCCGCTGCTACCTGAACCGGTGGTCCACTCCGCGTCATCGACCAAACGCAAATTGGTGATTTTAATGAATTTAGACTCCGTTGCTTCCGATATGGCCGTCACAACCGTCGGCGACAGCAGCGGATTATTGGCCGATACTTTCAGGATCGTATCCGGACGAATCTCGGTTTGGCCGTTGAATTGGCCAATCGTACCGCGCACTTTAATGATGTCTTTTTCTTTCACCGTGTAACCGAAATTGCTCGCCAGCGAAGAAACGGAAATACCATTGCCCGTGTTATCGATCAGCGTAAAAAGCAGCGATGGCAGGTTGGCATTGATGGGACGAATATTCAGTCCGTACACCGTTCCGGTCAATTCTACCGAAATGCCGGATGAGTCCGCCGCACCGGTAGCCGTTTCGCCAGTCACCTGCGCGATCGTACGGGCAGGGTAACATTTCACCGAAATAGCGACCGCACCGGTATCACACGTCGTAGCATCGCATATTTTATATTGTAAAGCATCAGCACCGCAATAATTGGCAGCAGGGGTGTACACAATATTGTTGCCGCTAATCGTGGCTGTACCGTGCGTTGGCGCGACAAGAATCGTAAACGAAGTAAGTGCATTCGGTACCAGGTCATTGCTCAGCGGGCTAAAAGTCGTCGCCTGTCCGGTTGGTGCGTTGACCACGTCGTTGGTGGCAGATAAAATAGTGGTTCCAGTACAACCCGATGCTGCGCCCGGATTGGCCAATACTTCTTTACCATTGATGATCACCCCGGTCGATGTGGTCGCGGCCTGCCAGTTTACAGGCAAGCTATTGTCCGTATTGGGGTCGCACAAAACGAGCGAGGAGCCAAATCCATTGGCTTCTACCGGCCACGGAGCCGCGTTTTTATAATCCACATAGTCGATTACATTGGCGGTGGCATCGCGCAATTCAATGTCTTCGCCGCCATTGGTAAGTGCGCCATTGAGATCCCATTCGATGGAAGCTACATTCAGTTTGGCTTGCAATTGGGCGGGGAAACGCGATAATACCACGTATTGTCCGGCACCAAGACTAGCACCGGCCGGAAAAACGTAGGCCACGCCCTGGGTAAAATTCCAGCCGCTCAAATCGACGGTGGCATTGGATTTGTTGAACAATTCAATGTACTCCAGCGAATCCGTTCCACTTTCCGGCGGGTTGTACATAATTTCTGTAATGAAAATTTGCGCTTGTGCGATGCCCGAAAGGCAAAGGAGGGTAAAAAGCGACAATAATGCTTTTTTCATGTTCAGGTTGTTTTATTGTAAAGTGCTCCGAAACAGGTTCCGGTTTTGATCAGATATATCGAAACGGCGTTCCGATTGTTTTTCGCAGCTCAAAAATAGGTAAAACCCACCATTACCAATGCTTTTGTAAAAGTGGATGAATCATTTGCCAAGTACGGCCTATTTTGGTTAAAATAATTGCGTATGCTAATTTAACAGAATTATATTCCAAATATGAACATAATTAGCGTCTAATAATAAATTATATATGGCCATTCAGCATTTGCAGCATCAAAACTTAACGTCAAGTTTACATTCATTGGCTACTTTTGCAAACCATTTTAATCACAGTTTCTCTTCTAATTAAATTTTTTCATCGTATGAATCAAGTCAACTTTCTTACACTGACCATCCGTAAAACACTGGTGCTGGTAGCCCTTTTGTTGAGCG
>JBBRDQ010000090.1:0-19003 GCA_038203695.1 Chitinophagales bacterium | reverse complement strand
CCGCAAAGGTATTTATTATTCCGCCACCCGCAACGACTGCGCCGACTTGCGGAATGCTTTATAAACGCCTTTACCGAACTTGGAGCCGTTGAAAACTTCCGTTTTGGCGCGTTCTTTTTGCTCCTCCAGCGGCAATTGACTGAATACAGTGCATGTAGCCGAACAACAGCCGGCGTACTGTGCCCGGCAGTCGTCGCACTGAATAAACAGAATATGGCAGTGGCTGTTGGCGCAGTTCGTATGCGCATCGCACGCAACGCCGCACTGGTGACAGTGGGCAATCACATCGTCGCTGATGCGCTCGCCAAGTCGTTCATCGAAGACAAAATTTTTGCCTACAAATTTATTTTTTAATCCAGTATCGTGCACCTGCCGGGCATATTCGATGATACCGCCTTCGAGTTGAAATACATTTTCGAAGCCCTGGTATTTCAGGTAAGCACTGGCTTTTTCACAGCGAATACCACCGGTGCAGTACATGACGATGTTTTTGTGGCGCTGATCGGCCAGCATTCCGGCCACCAGGGGCAGTTCCTCGCGGAAAGTAGCCACGTCCGGCGTGATCGCGTGTTCAAAATGCCCCACTTCACTTTCATAGTGATTGCGCATATCCACGAGAATAGTGTTTGGATCGTCGGTCAGACGATTAAAATCTGCCGCGTTGAGGTGCCGGCCGGTTTCCGACGGATTGAAATTCGGGTCATCGATGCCGTCGGCCACGATCTTGTCGCGGACTTTGATAATCAGCGCAAAAAACGATTTACCGTCGGCCTCCACCGCGATGTTCAGGCGCAGGTTCCTGAAAAAATCAAACGTATCCATGGCAGTTTTAAAGGCTTCAAAATTGCGCGATGGGACGGACAATTGTGCATTCACGCCCTCTTTTGCCACATAAATCCGCCCCAACACGCCCAGATCGTGGTACATTTGAAAAAGCGTATTGCGGAATGTCTCCGGATCGAGCAGTTGCACATATTTATAATAGGACAACGTCACGCGCGGCTCCGGATCCACGCGAAGTTTTTCTTTTAACTCGCGGCGATTTACGCGGTTGTGAAGTTGCCGGAGCGGTGTTTTTTTAATGGTGTGTTCCATGATAATTAAATTATCAAAATGACTTAGCTGGCAGGTACCGCAATCGACTAACTTAATTATTTGTTAATCAATATATTGCATTTGAAAAAATTCTTTTACGAGGCGAATTTACACAAAAAGACCTTCTTTGTACAAACCTTTTTCCACCATTTCCGACAAGGCATTTTGCACCGTTTCCTTATCGGCCGGGTACGTCACACCGTACCACTGGCTATCGCTGAAACGCACTTGCAAACGCACCTTGCCGCTTTTTATCAGCGTATTGACTACCTTAGGGATATAGAATTCAGCCTTCGGGTTGTCGGTATTTTCCTGTACAAACGCCCGGAACTGGCTGTCTATTTCTGTCAGCACGGTCGGATGAAAACCCCAGAAATTCATCGAAACCGGCGTGTGGTCGGCCAGTGGGTGATTACCCGTTTCATCTACAAACGCAATACCGCCGGCAAAACGGTCGATCTTCGTGCGCTCCACCACATCGGTTAAGAAGCCTTCGGCATCGACTGCACAAACGCCGCGCGAAACGGCCCCATTTTCCGACAGGGTGTTGCTCAGGCAATAGGCGACCATGCCGTATTGCGTGGGCGAACAATCATCGCGCAAAAAATCGCCAATTGCCTGAAACGCTTCGTATCCGTAAAAATCGTCGGCATTAATGGCCACAAATGGTGCTGTCAGGTGTTCTTTCGCGGCCAGAATCGCGTGGCCGGTTCCCCAGGGTTTTTCGCGGTGCGGCGGTGTGTCGAGCCAGTCCAGGCCGGTCGTCATTTCCTGGAACGCATACACGATAGGGATATGTGGTGCTATTTTGCTGCCTACTTTTTCGTGAAAGGCGGCTTCAATGTCTTTGCGAATCACAAAAACGACTTTTCCGAAACCGGCACGAATGGCATCATGGATGGAATATTCCAGAATCGCCTCGCCGCCTGGGCCTATCCCGTCCACCTGTTTTAATCCTCCATAACGACTACCGATACCGGCGGCCAAAATCAAAAGCGTTGGTTGCATATTTCTTTCCATGAAATTATACTTTTGCGTGCCTCACTTACCCGTTTCCGTACCCTGACAACGACTTTTTAAGAGATCGTTCTTCCCGGTCCGGAAAACATACATTCATTTTTTTGGTAAAAATCGGCTTGTAAAAGTGTTTTTTATTAAAAATATTAAAAAAGGAGGGCAAAAGTAGCCCACAAAACGCAAAACGCATGAAAAATCAATCAAGTAATCTTGGCTCGCTGGCCATTATCGGGATGCTGTTCTTTGTTTTTGGATTTGTGACGTGGGTGAATAGTATCCTGATCGCCTTTTTTAAAAAGACTTTTGGACTGGATAATACCAGCTCCTATCTGGTCACGTTCGCTTTTTTTATTTCGTACACGGTGATGGCGATTCCTTCGTCCTGGTTGCTCAAAAAGACGGGGCTAAAAAAGGGGATGTCGTGGGGGCTGGCTACTATGGCACTCGGTACGGCATTGTTTATTCCGGCGGCTAATCTGACTTCCTATCCGTTTTTTCTGGTGGGTTTGTTCGTGATCGGTATCGGTCTGACGATTTTACAAACTGCGTCTAATCCTTACGCGGCCATCCTGGGCCCACCGGAAAGTGCGGCCCAACGGATCAGTTTTCTGGGTATTGCCAATAAGGTGGCGGGTATTCTGAGCCAACTTATTTTCGGCGGACTGTTATTAGGCACTGCTACAACCGATATCGGCGAAAGCCTCGATAAAGTGATTCTGCCCTATACGATTATGACGGGCGTGTTGGTCGTGCTGGCTTTACTGGTGGTGTACTCCAGCCTGCCAGAACTGGATGAAGCCGATTCGGCGACGAGTGGCGACGAAATACAGGTGGTGCGCACCAGTGTCTGGCAGTATCCGAATCTGGTGCTAGGCGTTTTAGCCTTGTTTTTATACGTTGGCGTGGAAGTTATTGCCGGCGATACGATCATCAACTATGGCAAATCGCTGGGTTTTGCCGAAGCAGATGCCAAACATTTTACCACGTATACATTATATGGTATGCTGGCTGGTTATATCATCGGCATTTTGTGCATTCCAAGATTTATCACGCAACAGCGCGCCCTGGCCATTTCTGCGGTAGTGGGCACTATTTTCACGTTGATTGCGGTATTTTCGTCCGGTTTTACCTCCGTATTGTTTATTGCTTTGCTGGGCATCGCCAATGCGCTGATGTGGCCCGCCATTTTCCCGCTGAGTATTGCCGGCTTAGGGCGTTTCACGAAAATAGGTTCTGCGCTCCTGATAATGGGCATTGCCGGCGGTGCGTTATTGCCATTATTATACGGTTCGCTGGCGGATAGCATTGGAACGCAAAAGGCGTATTACCTTTGCCTGCCTTGTTACCTGTATATTTTGTATTACGCCTTGAGCGGGTATAAAAAACGCAGTTGGAAGGAGGGGGTAAGAAGTGAAAAATGAAAAGCACGTTTCTATGCGATTAGTACGAAATTTATGCCTGCTTGTTGCGGCCTGGTGTTGTCTGTTGAATAACGGCAAGGCACAGGAAATACAAATCAATGAAGAGCCAAAAATTACCCAGTTGTTGCGCAACTGGGTCAATCATAACCGCACCAGTCCGGCCATTGAGGGCTGGCGGGTGCAAATTATGGCCGGCACGGACCGGCAACAAGTGGAAGACGGGCGCAATCGCTTTCGCCAGCGTTATCCGGATATCTCGGCCGACTGGATTCAGGAAAAACCTTATTACAAACTCCGCGTGGGCGCATTTCGCAGCAAACTGGAGGCGCAGGCGTTTATCGCCACGCTGGAAGGTTATCCGGGTTCTTATCCCGCCAAAGATGTAAATATTCACCCGCGCGATTTCCTGGAAAATTAGATTATCTGGGTTATGAAAAATAACCCATAACCCATAACGCATAACCCTTGAATGGCTGTTACCAACCAAAGTTCCGTTCCGATTGGGTCGATAGACCGGCTGACCATGACGCTGTACGTGGCACTGGTGCTAATTGGCTGGTTGATGATTTTTGCGGTCAATTACGATGCCGAGAGTCCGATGAGTTTCCTGGATTTGAGTCATGATGCCGGCAAGCAGTTGTTTTTTATGCTGGTTTGCTTTGCGCTCATTTTTGTGATTATGATGACAGACTGGGTATTCTGGCGCACGTTTGCCCTGGTTATTTACCTGATATCGCTGATTTTATTGCCTGGCACCCTCATTTTCGGCCGTGAAATCAACGGCGCTTTTGCCTGGTATCAGTTTGGCGGCTTTTCGTTCCAGCCCGGAGAAATTACCAAATTCGGCACTTGCCTGGCCATGGCGGCTTACCTGAGTTCTACCGGCGTTGACTTGCGGGAATGGCGCAGCCGGATCATCGCCTTCGGCATTTTCCTGGTGCCGGCCATTATTATGTCGCCATTGATTCAGAATGACACCGGTTCTGCACTGGTTTTTTTGTCGTTCATGCTGGTGTTGTACCGCGAAGGATTGGCTTCCTCCTGGTATGTCTTCGGGTTTGGTACGGCAGCCCTGGTGATTTTAGGATTGGTTTTTTCGCCGCCATTTGTGGTAGCCGGCATGATCATGCTGATAAATTTCCGCCTGATTGCCGATTTTAAAGAAAAGAGGCAGCCCTGGTGGTTTGCGTACGCGCTGGTAGCCGCCGTTACCATCTGGTGGGGACCTTGTTTTGACTGGTTTTTAGCAAAATCAAACATCGACCGGAATACGCTGAGCGATACGGCACCCTTTGTGCTGATTCCGCAGGTTTTACTGCTGGTTCCGACCTTTTTAAAGAGTTATTTGCGCAAAAACAGCATGATCCAAAATCGGCTGCAACTTTCCATGCTGGTGTTGATATTGGGCGGCGGACTGGTTTTTGCCGCTAATTTTGCGTGCTTTACGCTTTTAGCCCCACACCAGCAGCAACGCATCAAAATATGGCTGCGGCCCAATGAAATGGCCGCCGATGCGCGGGGCGCCGCTTACAACCTGCTCCATTCCAGGATGGCGATCGGTTCCGGCGGATTTTCCGGCAAGGGTTTCCTGGAAGGCAATATGACCAAACTCCGGTACGTACCGGAGCAGACGACCGACTTTATATTTTGCACCATCGGTGAAGAACAAGGTTTCATCGGCGTATTGGGGATCGTAATTTTATTTGTACTGCTGCTCTATCGCATCACCGTGCTGGCGGAGCGACAGCGATCCAATTTCTCCCGGATTTACGCCTACTGCGTGGCCGGTGTTATCTTTATCCACTTTATTATCAATATCGGTATGACCATGGGGATCTTCCCCATTATCGGTATTCCGCTTCCATTTATCAGTTACGGCGGCTCTTCGTTGATCGGTTTTACGTTGATGATCGCCGTTTTATTGAAACTGGACAGCAATCGAAATTTGGCTTGACCTATGCAATTTACCCTGCAACATACCGATCCGCATACCTGTGCCCGGGCGGGTGAGATCGTGACCGACCATGGACGGATTCAGACACCTATCTTTATGCCAGTCGGCACGGCTGCTACCGTGAAAGCGGTGCATCAGCATGAACTGGCCCATGATATTAAGGCGCAGATTTGTCTGGGCAACACCTACCATTTGTATTTGCGGCCCGGACTGGATGTGCTGGAACAAGCCGGCGGTTTACACAAATTCAACGGCTGGAATGGCCCGATTCTGACCGATAGCGGCGGTTTTCAGGTGTATTCTTTGGCGCACCGCCGAAAAATAAAGGAAGAAGGCGTCACGTTCCAAAGTCATATCGACGGCTCGCGCCACGTATTTACGCCGGAAGGCGTCATGGACATTCAGCGCACGATCGGCGCGGATATTATCATGGCCTTCGACGAGTGTACGCCGTATCCCTGCGACTACGATTACGCGAAAAAATCGCTGGGATTGACCCACCGCTGGCTAGCGCGCTGTGTGGAGCGCTTCGATCAAACTGAATCGAAATATGGATATTCGCAAGCGCTGTTCCCGATCGTGCAGGGCAGTACCTATCCGGAATTGCGGAAAATTTCGGCGGAAACCATCGCTTCCTTCGAACGGGAAGGCAACGCAATCGGTGGACTATCGGTCGGCGAACCGGCCGAGGACATGTATGCCATGACGGAATTGGTGACGGGAATCCTGCCGGCCGACCGGCCACGTTACCTGATGGGGGTCGGTACGCCGGAAAATATACTCGAGTGTATTGCCCGCGGTATTGATATGTTCGACTGCGTGATGCCCACCCGCAATGCCCGGCACGGCATGCTTTACACAGCGGAAGGCATTATTAATATCCGCAACCTGCGCTGGCGCACCGATTTTAGCCCGATCGACGCGATGAGCCCCGTCCATACCAGCCGCACCCACACCCGCGCCTACCTGCGGCATTTATTTATCAATGATGAAATACTGGGTATGCAACTGGCCACCCTGCAAAACCTGGGTTTTTACCTCTGGCTGGTCGGACAAGCCCGCGAGCGCATTCTGGACGGCTCGTTTTCGACCTGGAAAAACCAGATGGTCAAACAAGTGAGTACGCGGCTGTAATGTTGGCATGAAAAGCCTTACAATGAAAAACGATCGGCGCAAGCAGCGTTTTTTATTGATCTTGCCTCTTCATTATACGAAGCAACCAGAACTTTTCCAACCTTAACGTTTTTGCCAAAATACATAGCGTGACCGGCGCGTTTTGCATCGCCACGTTCTGCCGGAGTGATCCATGACGAAAGTTAAAATTTGCAGTCGGAGCTGGATTTGCTTTTTTTAAAAGTCAAGAAAACCTACCTTCGCGCACTTCTAGGAAAATATGTTGGGCCGATCCGTTGGTTCTCCCTATTATTGTACGCTGGTATTCAACTCAACCACATCGTTTGTCTTTTTATGAAAAAAACTACGCTACACATCTTTTTACTCTGCTGCGTCATGCTGGCGGCAATGTCGGTTCAGGCTCAAGACATTCACTTCTCGCAGTTTTACATGAGTCCGCTGAACCTCAATCCAGCGATGACCGGGGTTATGAATTGTAACCACCGTATTACCGCAAACTACCGCAATCAGTGGGGATCCATTCTGAAACAAAACGCTTATAATACATACTCGGCTTCGTACGATCAGAAAATGGCCGTAGGCCGTTATGACTATTTTGGTCTGGGTGGTACATTGTGGGGCGACAAAGCGGGTTCTTCCGAATTCGCCACGACCCAGGCGCGTTTGTCCGGTTCTTATGCCAAGAAAATGGGTGGCTACCGCCGCAAAGCGCACTACCTTTCGATCGGTGCAGATCTCGGTGCCAGCTGGCGCAGTATCAACAGCGCAAACCTGCAATGGCCAAGCCAGAACAATGGCAATGGTCAGTACAGTCCGACTGATGGTACTGCCGAGCCAATCGACAATGCCAGTTTCCTGTTCGTCGACGTATCCGCCGGCGTCTTGTGGTTCAGCGTGATCGACGAAGAAACGAACTTCTACTTCGGCGGCGCATACAGCCACTTGAACCGTGCGAATCAGTCATTTGACAACCAGAACATCCCGCTATACAGCAAATTCACGTTTCACGCGGGTGGTGAATTTCCAATTGCCCAAAAAACCAGCCTTGTTCCAGGTATCGTAACCTTCCTGCAAGGACCTTCGTTCCAGGTAAATGCCGGCACGTCGTTCAAATTCCTGCTGGGCAACAGCCGTCGCTACAACCAGGCCTTCCAACTGGGTGGCTGGGCGCGTATCTCCAACAAACTGGATAAAGGTAAATTGATGGATGCTTTCATTCTGAGTACCCGTTTCGACTACGAACAATTTACGATCGGTTTTAGCTACGACATCAACACATCGAGCCTGCGTACGGCTTCCAATGGCAACGGCGCTTTCGAATTTTCCCTGCTGTACAAAATTTGTGGCCCGGAACGTCGCGGTGTTTATTGCCCGAATTTCTAGGATTTATCCTGCCTAATTTATAAAAAGATTTCCGAACGCTTGGTTGCGTCGGAAATCTTTTTCATTTTTGTCGTGATTTATATTGGCTTATTGTAATAAGAGCGCCTGCGCAATCAAATTATAATGAGTTTAATATGACGGTTTGAAAAATTTGTGCGAAGTAAAACCGTTATGTGTATTATTTTCATTTGAATACGTGCACATACAAAACCGCAATAAGAATTATGTTTGGTGGTAACAAAAATACTGAAGACGCTAAAAAATCATCCATATCAACGCCGACATCCGGTGCGCTCAACACGCTCGTAAAAGGTACGGTGGTGGAAGGCAGCCTGCGCTGCGAAAGCGACCTGCGCGTGGATGGCACCATCAAGGGCAAACTGACTTGCTCGGCCAAAGTAATTATCGGACCTACCGGCTTTGTCGAAGGCGAGATCCATTGTCAGAATGCCGTGATCGAAGGTCGGTTTAAAGGAAATTTGCAGGTCTCCGAATTACTCAATGTCCGCGAAACCGCCGAAGTAGATGGCGAGATTATGACCAATAAATTGCTGGTACAAAGCGGGGCAAAATTCAATGTGTCCTGCAAAATGGAAGTAGGTGCCACGAACGGAGCCGCCAAGAATTTTGATGCTAAATCCACCAACGATGCCGCAGCAGCAGCCAGCAAAGTCGCCGGAGGAAAGGCGGAAGTCCGCAATTAAAGCCAGCGCCAAGTACGGCGGTATGGCGTTTCAGTTGTTGGGATCCTGTCTGGCCGGTGTTTTCATCGGCCGATGGCTGGATAAAGTGATGCACCTGGAGCGCCCTTTATGGGCTGTTTTACTCACGGTTCTATTTATGCTGGCCGCGTTGTATGCGCTTTACCGACAATTGCTGCGCGATTGAAATAAGACAAATCGAATATATTACAAAAACAGGAAGGTCGGAGTGGCAAGCAGTCGCTCCGACCTTCCTGTTCTTATACTATTCTGACAGATAAATAGTCGTGTCAATCACCGGTTTTTCACGCAGCGAAATTTCAATAGGCAGGCTCCCATATACTTGCTGCAAATGATAAATGCTATCATAACCCAGGGCCACCAGCCAGTGTTTGCCTTCCGGTACCGATTCGATGCAGCCGCGACCATCCGCCCCGGTTTTGAAGGAGGCATCGTAATAATCAGGTAGTTTATCGTACCCTGGAAAAGTCTCGGCAAAGTATTTCAGGTACACCGTTGTGCCCGGCACCGCATTGAGGTGATGGGAAGTACGAATACATACTTTGGTGGGCAACGGCACCGATTCTGGCGGGTCCGGGCGACAAGCGGTCAGCATCAGGACACCAAAAAGGGAAAAGTAAAATTTGCTTTTCATGATAGGGAAACGGCAAGCGCTTGGGCTATGTTGTCAAAACAAGGGCATGAATTGTGTCGTAAATTGGCGAATAAGGTACCAGGATAAACATTACACACACTTTATCGCTCCTTCAAATATAGACACCAGATCATGAAAGATAACTTATAACCCACAACTTAAATAAGTCCACGCGACTTCAATTCCAGGTACTTATTGATCGTATTCAACGTCAGGTCCTGCGGACGGGTGAGTACGCCCTGGATGCCGTATTGCCGGAGTTTTTGCACCATTTCTTTTTTCTCCTGTAAAAATTGCCGGGCGACTGTTTGGCGATAAATATCGGTCGTTTTCTGCACGGGCTCCTGGGCAAGCGCTCTGATTTCCGTATTTTCAAAAAATATCACAACTAGCAAGTGCGCCCGATTGAGTCGCCGCAACGTTGGCATAGCGCGTTCAAGCGCGTACGAACTTTCAAAATTGGTAAATAACAACAACAACGAGCGAGCACCGATCAACCGGTGTACCGCCTCGTAGAGCAGCTCGTAATTGGATTCCACAGTACGTTCCTTTTCGCGGTACAACGATTCGAGGATACGCGACAACTGGCCGGTATCGCGCTCGGCTTTCAGGGTAGCACCCATGACATCGGAGAAGGTGAGCAAACCCGCTTTGTCCTGTTTTTTCAGGATAATATTGCTGATGGCCAGCGTCGTATTGATCGCGTAATCCATTAAACTCAGTCCGTCGAACGGCATACGCATTGCCCGGCTTTTATCGACAATACAGTACACTTGCTGACTGCGCTCGTCTTCGTATTGATTGACCATCAGCGTGCCCCGGCGACTGGAGTTTTTCCAGTTGACACTGCGGAAATCGTCGCCTTGTACATAGTTTTTGATCTGTTCGAACTCGTAACTGTGGCCGATGCGCCGCATTTTTTTGATACCGGTGTCATGGGCAATTTGGCGCATCGCACGCAATTCATACCGTTTCATCTGAATGATCGACGGATACACATCGACTTCCTGCGGCTGCTCGAAAATCAGGCGGCGCTCGACCAGATTCAGCTGGGTCGCCGCGAAAATATTAATATTACCAAACATATACACACCGCGGGTAAGTGGGCGTAAATCGTGCTGGATTAAGTGGGTTTCGCCGGGCTTGAGGACTGTTGATTGTTCGAAATCACGCCGCTGAAACTGAACGGGCAATTCATCGGCAATGGTCAATTTGAGTTGCAGGTTGCTATCGTTGCCAATGTGAATTTTTACCGGATTTGGATCGCTGAGTGAAAAAATCGGATTGAGCTCGCGAGCGCAGCGTACCGCCGGTCTGCGTAAAAATAGCAACACACCATCGACCAATACCAGCGTAATCGCCACTACAAACGCTGTCTGCGCCAATGGAAACAGGATACCAAACGGGTACGCCATGGCAAAAAATGCCGCGACAGCGCCAAAAAGCCAGAAAAAACGATTGGTCAAATACATGTTAATTACGAATTAAAAATTACGAATTACGAATTAAAATACATCGTTTACACAACGTAATGAATCAGTTACTTGATAATTTATTTATTTTACCACTCCTTTTATGAAGGTTTGATAGATTCGTCCGCGTTTCGTAGCAAAATAGTCAACCATCCCGGTGATCGCGCCTTGGGTAAACAAGCCAATACCAAGCCCTTTCCAGAAATTAGGGTCCGCATTTAAAATGGCCAAAGTGATGCCTGCAAGCAGGGCGGCAATTTCAACCCAGCGATAACGCGCAAAACTACGCATCGCTTGCTCCATGCGCGGCGTTTCGGCGGCTATAAACTGCGCAGGATTGGTAGCCAGCAGTTTTTCCAGATCGTCCATTTGTTCATCGGTGCGGCGCAAAACGATGGTCCCGACGACCATTTCAATGACTCCTACCACAAATAATGGAATGGCTAAGCCAATCATAAACGGGTCTTGAATGCGCATCAAAACAGTACTACTCACCGCACAGGCAAGAATGCCTATTGCGAGCATCCAGTAACATCCTCTTTTTTCACCTGAAAAATAAGCCAGCATGGTTTAATTATGAATTACGAATTAAAAATTACGAATTACGATGTGATTTAGTTGAATGGGTAAGTTGAATATTGTCAATGGAAAACGATGAATGAGTGGCGGAAAAAATTCGTAATTCGTAATTCGTAATTTTTAATTCGCAATAACTTTCCCTTCTTTCATCACAAATACCACCTTCTTCATCACTGCTATATCCACCAGCGGATCGCCTTCGACGGCTATAATATCAGCGATTTTTGCTACTTCCAGGGTGCCGATTTTGTCTTGCAGTCGCAGTAAGGTAGCGGCATTGATGGTAGCGGAACGCAAAATATCAGCATTGCGCATACCGGCGTTGAACATAAAAATAAATTCCAGGCTGTTGAGTCCGTGGGGATAAACTCCCGCATCGGTGCCAAAGGCGATTTTTACACCTTTTTTATAGACGCGACCGCAGGTTTCCTGAATTTTGGGGCCGATGCCCAAGGCTTTCACCCGCACCACTTCCGGGAAAAATCCTTTGGCATTTTTAGCGCTGTCAGACACCGCCCATCCTGCTGTCAGGGTTGGCACATAATAGGTGCCGTATTTAACCATCAAATCCATCGTGGTATCGCTCATAAAAGTGCCGTGTTCAATACTGACCACGCCGGCTTCGACCGCCCGGCGCATCCCTTCGTCGCCATGCGCATGGGCCGCTACATCGACCCCCATATCGCGGGCAGTGCTAACGATCATGGCCAGTTCATCCGCGCTGTAGTGGGGCAACCGGCCGTCGCGGGCCAGGCTAAGTACGCCACCA
The DNA here is from genome assembly GCA_038203695.1 of Chitinophagales bacterium. GTDB lineage: Bacteria > Bacteroidota > Bacteroidia > Chitinophagales > Saprospiraceae > M3007. Next base: position 6,823 of record JBBRDQ010000090.1, on the reverse strand, counting down.
GTCGCACAGACTTTAATACAATCGGCACCGTGTTTGATTTGCTGGCGCACGGCCTGGCGACAGGCATCCGGTCCGTCGGCAATGCCAATTTCCGGGCCGGGTGGGTCGAACAAATCCCATTTTGCCCCCGTAGTTGCGTCGCCGTGTCCGCCTGTAATGCTAAGGGCTTGTCCGGCAGTCAGGATACGCGGCCCCTCGGTCAGACCGGCATTGATGGCATTGCGCAAGGCAATATTCACGCCGGTGCCGCCCAGATCGCGCACCGTAGTAAAACCGGCACGCAGCGTCCGGCGGGCATATACCGCGCTTTTAAAGGCGATATCGGCGGCATTTAAGGTATATTTATCGGTATAAGACGTACGGCTTTGCTCCCACTCCAGGTGTACGTGGCAATCGATGAGGCCGGGCAACACGGTTTTCATACGTAAGTCTACAACTTCCGCGCCGGTTGGCGGTTTGGTATAACCGGCCTCGATGCGGACAATTTTAGTGCCCTCCACGATGATCGTCTGCATTGTTTGTGCGGTGCCGTTTTGCACGTCGATGATTTTTCCGCAATGCAGGTACGTAGTTTGTGCGCTAAGCATACGGGCGCAAAAAAACAGCAGGAGAAAGATGGGAAGCGCAGGCTTGAGGTGCATAAGCGGGTTAAAATAAAGAATGGTAAAAATGGGGCAAATGCACGACTTTTGCCCACGTTTTGAATTATTTTTCTCCGAAAGGAACGATCTTTAGCCAATTACGAGTTTTCAATTACGAATTACGAATTTAGGTTGTGGTAAACATTGATTTCCCCAACTTTCATCCAGTTATACAATCTATATTTTGACAGGAACCGTCATAAAATCTACCGGCAGTTGGTACAATGTGCGCATGGAAACCACCGGCGAAGTCATGCAATGCCGGATCGTGGGCAAATTCCGCCTGAATGATGCGATACTCACCAATCCGGTGGCCGTGGGCGACCGGGTGGAGGTGCTGCCCGAAAGCGACGTGCAGGGCGTGATCAATAAAATCTGGCCCCGAACCAACTATGTCGTGCGGCAGTCGCCGCGCCGCAAACACGATCTGCACCTGCTGGCCGCCAATATCGATCAGGCCATGCTGATCGCCACCATCGCGTACCCGACGGTCAAACCGGGCTTTTTGGACCGCTTTCTAGTCATGATTGGCAGCGACGATATTCCGGTGACGCTGGTGTTCAACAAAGGCGACCTGTACGACGAAGAGGACCAGGCACGGCTCTTTGAACTCCGGAGTATCTACGAAAAAATCGGCTATACCGTGCTGGTAACTTCGGTCGAAGAACGCCGCGGACTCAAAGCATTCCAGGCTGCTCTGGAAGGTAAAACAACCCTGATCAGCGGCCAGTCGGGAGTCGGCAAAAGTAGCCTGGTCAACGCAATTCAGCCCCAATTGACGCTGCAAACCGGCGAAATAAGCGACTACTCAGGCAAAGGCCAGCATACGACTACCTTTGCTGAGATGTTTGAACTGGACTTTGGCGGTCGCATCATTGATACGCCGGGCATGAAAATGCTGTCGTTCAACAACAAAGATCCGCATAACATTGCCCATAGTTTCCGCGAGTTTTTCGTGTTGTCCGAACATTGCCGTTTTGGCGGCAACTGCCTGCACCGCAACGAACCTGGCTGCGCGGTGCTGGCCGCTTTGGAGACGGGTGAGGTGAGTGCCATGCGGTATCACAACTACCTGACGCTGGTGGAAGAATCGGAAGATCAGAATTACTGGGAGCGGCACCGGGAGGATATATGAGGGATTAAAACGACCGACTACCGCTAACTCACTTTCATAAATGATGGAACATGTGTTTGGGTGCACGAGTTAATACTTAGTCCTGTCGGGAGAAAGTATACCTCTGAAAACCAGAATGGAACTGGAAATGGGCAATAGGACATTATACATAGTCTCACCGCAAGCCATTTAGTATACTAAAATACGCAATTTCATGAAAATACTTTTTACCACAATCCTCGCTTGTTGCTGCATGCTCCCCCTCTCCGCTCAATGCTGGAAACAAGTCGCCGCCGGATCAGCGCATTCCCTGGCCATTAAAACGGATGGGACGCTGTGGGGCTGGGGCATCAACCAGTCGGGACAAGCGGGAGTGGGAGAAAATATAATCTACGCGCCGGCACAGATCGACTTCGACCAGGATTGGCAACAAGTAGCTGCCGGCGACGCACATACGGTCGCCATTAAGACCAATGGCACCCTGTGGATTTGGGGCAGCAATAATTACGGGCAATTGGGCGATGGACTAATCACCCCTCCGCGTCCACTGGCACAAATAGGCTCCGATACCACCTGGCAGCAAGTCACAACCGGCTATTTTCATACGGTGGCGCTGAAAAGCGATGGTACGCTGTGGGCCTGGGGCGCGAACGGCAGCGGGCAGATAGGTGCCGGAACCAATACCCTTACCAGTCCGCTCACACAAATAGGCGTTGCTACAGACTGGAAACGGGTAGCCGCCGGAATTTATATGACCATTGCGCTAAAAACCGATGGCACCCTGTGGGCTTGGGGCAATAATGAAAATGGTCAATTGGGGAATGGAACCAATATCAGCCAAAATGCGCCCATACAAATCGGTACAGATACCGACTGGGCACAGGTAGATGCAGGCTTTTCGCATGTTGCAGCCATAAAAAACGACGGTAGCCTCTGGGCATGGGGCAACAACACGGACGGACAACTGGGCAATGCGACGAATATAGCGGAAACCGTGCCCGTCAGAATTGGCACCGACAATAATTGGCGACAGGTCGCAACGGGGTATCAATATACGGTAGCCATTAAAACCAATGGCACGCTCTGGTCGTGGGGACTCAATTATAGCGGCCAATTAGGCAATGGGACCATTGCAGCCCAAAACTTTCCGCTGCAAGTAGGCACCCTTACTACGTGGAACCAAATATCGGTCGGTATCGAGCATAGCGTGGCGATCAGAAACACCGACCGACTGCGCACCTGGGGGTACAATTCCTTCGGCCAACTCGGCAACGGTTCTAATGCGGGCTCCAACTTTCCGATTGCCATCGACTGTCCAGTGAGCAGCACCGATCCGATTGCATTCCCTAACAGCAGCCTGCAAATAATGCCCAACCCGGCCCAAAATCAAATCACAGTCCAGGCCACAGCCTTGGAAGCGGCTGACATGACCTTTGAAATCAGGAATATGCTGGGTAAAATCATGTATGCTCGTACAAGTATTTCTAATCTTCAAACAATTGATATAGAACAGTTTGCACCCGGAATTTACCTATTGATTGCACGCAACGAAATCGGGCAGGTGGCCAAACAATTTGTAAAAATGTAAATACCCCTGCGACCAACGGCAGAGTTGCTTAACTTGGCCTCCCCTATTACATGGCACACATTTTGTTTTCTATTTTGTTAACAAACCGTTATTGCCAGAAGCGCACGCATTTTTTAATATAAATTCCGTGTTAATAAATTGGCGAAACAGAATCTACAGCCTATTTTTGGGCTTTTAATTTAATAGATTTACTCACAAGCAGCCAGGTGAAATCAGGACTACGTCCCTTAACCGTGTTTCACCTTATTTGCCGCGCTGCGTAATATAAAAATCATGGCAAAGAAACATGAGGTAGCTGTTCTCCCGGCCGCTAAATTGCTGAACGGATGTAATCTTTGGACAGCAGTAGGTTTGAACAATCAATCCACTTTTGCAGGTCAACGCATGTTCCCGAGGAGCTTGTATCCGATTAAATGGTATCTCAGTTTTGATATGAAGGGTGCCGAAATCGAACGCCTAGGTGATATGATTATATCCAAAATTGAACAAGAAGGCAAAGCCGATGAAAGTATCGGACGAATTGGCCGCTATATTTATGGTTATTTTAAAAATTCCGAATCGTTTAAAAAAGTGGTGGATGAGATTGTTGGGGATGACAAACTGGAAGTGCGCGAACTGAACGGTGAGTTGCAACTACTCAACCGGGAAAATCTGGTCCAGAAAGCCCAGGAGATTTATAATAGTTACCGGGAAAATCGGGTCGAATTCGTAGCCGTATAAACAGCGCTCTTATTTATTACTGTAAACATCATGGCCGTTTTCCCGTCGCAATTTATCGTACACGTCGCGAAATTCAGGGTTCTCAGCAATCAATTGATAGCACGGGATAAAACCCACTTCGAAATCAGTTTTTTCATCTTCCCGCCGGGCAATAAAGTACCCCCCACGCACTTCGAATTGCCGTTGTCTGGCTGATTTTGACCGCACTTTTGGCGTTCCGGGTGTCATGCCTACACTGCAAAATGAGCCGATCAATTCCTCCCGAATCGAATCGGCATCCAATGGAAAATCCAGCATCGCTACGCCTACAATCGGCCCGGCCACTTCTCCCATCGTTCGGTCACGCATGACAAACAGGATTTTTTCTTTGCCAATATTATCGGTGAAATGTATCTCGCACAGCAATTTTCTTTTTTTATCAATGATCGGATTAATGATGGTAGCGTTGTAATTTTCGTCTATCACCATTTTAGACTGCACAACTTCCTGCCGTTTGCTGCGCCCTTCCGTAAGCACGCGATAGGTACCGGCTACATGGCGAGCACGATCGACTCGACGCCGGCTTTCCAGCAGCATTTCCAGCAAAACAGCATACTTCACGGTTTCATGCTTCGATAAAAAACTCTTCCGTGCAAGATAAAGAATGCGTTGTATCTGCACGACATTCGGATCGCCTATGTCTGTATGCACGGCCGCTGCTCTGGCGACCACGGTCTTATAACAGAAATTGCTATTCGTGCCAACATGAGTGACGCCCTGTAAAGAACCGAACATCACCTCGTGGCGGCGCAATTCATCGCTGCCTCCCAAAGAAAGATTTAACGTAAGATGATCGTGTTCGCGACTTAGATTGGCGTATAAGAAACCGCCGTGCAAATGCCCAAGACCACTGTAATAGGCGTCTTGACCGATATCCTCCAATTGGTAAACATCATGAAAATTCCACTCCCGTACCGGAAATAAATCGACTCCATCGCGTTTATCGACCGCCTTTTTGCCAATTTGCAACCAATAATGCCGCACTTCTAAATGAATAGCGGAATAGTAAAACCCCTTAAAATGATAGGCATCGGTATAATATGAGTCGTGGCGCAGACCTTGTGCCTGATGCTGGGCATAGTCTTGCAGCACCTGCACTACAAAATTCGGCAACTCATTGATCTCGCCCCATGACTTATGATCCGTAGCGTATTTTTCTATCCAAGGTTCGGCCGCCTCTTGTTGTGAGTAATGCACGAACATATAAACCTGCGCATCGTTATCCCGCGCAATTTTTAATTCCTGGTCGACGACCGATTTTTTGAACGGCTGAAGCAACAGCGGGCTATTTTTACCAACCAGTAAAAAATAACAACGCGCGTTTATGATAGCCTGTGTTACCGCTCGAGTGTACACGCGGGAACTCGGCGAAACCCCAATTTCAAATGGCAGGTAATCCTGACTAACCAGGCTTTCCTCAATTTGTAATTTAGCACTCAGATCATCTTCTGCATTTAACAGGACAGACGCTCCGATAAATACCAGGTTGTTGGTTGTACTATACTCCATAAAGGCGGGATTTAAAAGTCGCGCCAATATTAAGAATTTTGTTTAATACAAAGATAATGTAAATAGACTACGAGCTTCACTGCCGCACTTTTCCTTCCGTTAATGCTCTTCCGGCCTCCCCTGTATTTTGCCCGCTTCAAAGGCCTTTTGCAATTCCTGGGCTTCCTTACGTTCGATTTCCGAAGGTGTAGGCAGGTTTAAGTTACCGAGATCGGGCTGCCCGGCATCGATCCAGGCCGTATACCAGACACTGCTAACGGCGTGAATGGAAGCGCGCATCCGGCGTTCGACCATGCCGTTCATAGCCTTTTGATACGCGGCGGCAAAATCGCGGCAGGGCACAATTACGGTGATGCCGTTGCGCATATCCGGACACGTTTGACGGTCGGGCGGAAAAGTGAGGTGCATGGCGCGTTCCAGTGTCAGCACGGTATCAACCATGCTATTGCTTTCGAGCACTGTTTTCCAGAAAAATTCGGTGGTATTGGCCAGGTATTCGGGTTTGCCGACGAAATAATCGTAGTCCTCGTCGGCAAATAATTCGGGAATGCGGCTTTCCCAAAAACCATGAATGCCGTGTTGGCCGGTTTTCTGGCCGTTGTAATTACTGGTCGTGTGCAGCGGCACGTGCGCATCGCCGACATAATGGCCGATATCAGCGCTGTAGCGCAAAATACGATTGGCATCGCGCTGGCGAAAGGCTTCGGTCAGGTTGCGCTGCATTCGCTGCAAATTCCAAGGCAGAATACCGTGTTCGGAAAGGCGCTCGGCAAAAAAAGCAGATTTTTGTGGGGGTATGTTGAAACCGCTGTTAGTCAGAAAAGCAGATAAGGAATCGATGTCAAGGGTGGGATCGCCGTTATAATATCGGGGCAATAACTGGCGAATAAAATAATTGCGGTAGGCCTGCTGTTTACCATCGACCAAGGCTTGATTGCCAAAAAGTTGGGTCGTATCACCCGCAGCATTTACGCCCCATATATCGGTATAGACCAGCAGCGCGTCTACCCACAAACGCGGCAGATTGTCAAACGGTGCAGTGCCGTAATTATCCAGGTCGATATAATGTCGCGGTGCCTCTCCTTTACTGGCATAACGGCGCATGTCCGGATCGACGGCGTGGTCGGTGATCCAATCAATATTGGGTTTGAAAAAAGCCATCATCTCAGGCGGCAACGTAAGTGCTGCCAAACGATTGATGCGTTTGTGGCC
>JBBRDQ010000089.1:0-19121 GCA_038203695.1 Chitinophagales bacterium | reverse complement strand
AGAAGTCGCTTCCTACGATGATAACCTGATGGAGAAATTCTTCGACGATCCGGATTCTATCACCGTTGATGAAATGCGTGCCGCTATTCGCGCTGCCGTATGCGACATGAAAATGACGCCGGTTATGTGTGGTTCGGCTTTTAAAAACAAAGGTGTACAGGCTTGTCTGGACGCAGTATGTTACTACCTGCCTGCGCCAACCGATATTCCCCCGGTCGTAGGTATCAATCCGAAAACGGATGCAGAAGTGTCGCGCAAACCAGATGTGAAAGAGCCGTTCACGGCCCTGGCATTCAAAATTGCTACCGACCCGTTTGTAGGCCGTTTGTGTTTCATACGCGTATATGCTGGCAAACTGGACGCTGGCTCTTATGTTTTGAATACGCGTTCGGGCGATAAAGAGCGTATCAGCCGTCTGTACCAGATGCACGCCAATAAGCAGAATCCGATCGACAGCGTAGAAGCAGGCGATATCGCGGCAGCCGTTGGTTTTAAGGATATTCGTACGGGCGATACCCTGTGCGATACTGACCACCCGATCGTACTGGAAAGCATGGTTTTCCCGGAACCGGTAATCGGTTTGGCCGTAGAGCCAAAAACGCAGAAAGACCTGGAAAAACTGGGTATGGCGTTGAATAAACTCGCTGAAGAAGACCCGACCTTCCGCGTTCGTTATGACCCGGACACCAACCAGACCGTTATTTCGGGTATGGGTGAGTTGCACCTGGAGATCATCGTGGACCGTTTGCGTCGCGAATTCAAAGTAGAGTGCAATCAGGGCGCGCCACAAGTAAACTACAAAGAGGCATTGACCAAAACGGTACATCACCGCGAACGCTTGAAAAAGCAATCGGGTGGTTCGGGTCTCTTCGCCGATATGGAATTTGAAATCGGACCGGCTGACGAGACATTCCTCGAAAGCGACGATTACAAAAATGGCAAGAAGAAATTGCAATTCGAATGGGCTATCGTGGGTGGTTCGATCGATAAGAACTACATGAAACCAATTACCGATGGGTTCACGCAGATGATGGGCAACGGTATCCTGGCCGGTTACAATATCGACTCGATGAAAGTAAAGGTTACGGATGGTGGTATGCACGCCGTGGACTCGAAGCCAATCGCGTTCGAATTGTGTGCAAAAGACGGTTTCCGTGCGGCTGCGCCTGCTTGCAAACCGCAACTGATGGAGCCGATCATGAAACTGGAAGTTGTTACACCGGATGATTACGTGGGTCCGGTTATTGGTGACCTGAACCGTCGTCGTGGTTTGCCGAAAGGACAAGACAGTCGCTCCGGTGGCGCCATTTCGATCCAAGCAGAAGTTCCGTTGTCGGAAATGTTCGGTTATGTAACTACGTTGCGTACCCTTACTTCGGGCCGTGCATCTTCTACCATGGAATTCAGCCACTATGCGCCTGCTCCGGAAGCAGTTGCCAAAGTGGTTATCGAGAAAGCAAAAGGAGCGGTGAAAGCCTAACCTTAGTTCGATATAAGTAATAAAAAAGCCATTCCGGGGATTCCTGGAATGGCTTTTTTGTGCTGTTCTCGGTTTGCAAAAGAATCTCGTCATGTGATTTACTCAACGGGTCCTACTCACAAAATTGATGCAAGTTGATATTATTTATTTGATACCATCTATAATGATCGAGGTATACGTTAGCGAGCCATTGGTATTCCTGCTGTCAAAATATTTAGAACGACGAACTAGGCCGCTTTCTTTTAACCAGTCATTATAGTGGAACTGGCCATTTTCATCAAAGTATTCCAGCAGCCTGCACTTGAAGCCAGCCATTTCTAAGACCGTAGAAAGCGTCTGGTACGTATATAATATTTTATGGTCATCTGCTCCAGCGCCATATCCTCCGGGTCGTACCATTTCAATATACGCTTTACTAGTATGGAACCCATCCGGGACAGCAATCCGCAAGTAGCCACCTGGTTTGAGATAGGTAAAGCAGTTTTGAAGGGCTACATTGCCATCAGAACTACTCAAATGTTCCCACACGTGTTCGGCAATAACAATATCAATGGAATTAGGCATGAAAAATCGTTGCCAATCTGCAAGATTTAAGATGTTTAAAAATTCCATTTCAGTACCTAGCCAACCTTTCTGTATAATTCCACTTGCTCCAATAACTACTTTAAGCGGGTTGCCCAAGCGAACCGCTTTTTCTAATTTTTTAATTAATACTTTGTCCTTAAAAAACTTGAAAAATCTTTTTATCAGTCGTTTTATCATTGGTTTTTTTGCTGTAATCGTGATCCATTAAAAAAGGTCTTTTACCTGAGTGGGGCGCCTGGCCTTTTCCCAAAAAAAGCCATCCAGTTTTTTGCTTTCTTTTCCGGCTTTTTTAATGGGCGTAAATGTACCACTGGGTTCGGTGTAAAACCGGATACTTTCGATCTGTTTATCGGCAAAAAAGAGCCGCATCTCCGAACAGGCCGTTTCATTCACCCCCACGTATGCGCGGGCATCGTCCAAGGCATAATACACGGCCTGCGCATTGCCTTCTACCAGCATTTCACGGATCGCGGCATTGCGGAAAAATGCGGTGGTATTGCGCCCTTTGATCTGGTTGTACATCACCTCGTCTTCCGAATTAATGACTAAGGCATTCTGACGCAACCAAATGCGGTCCAGGGTTTTATTTTTCATCAGCATGCGGATCGTATCGCCCGAAAACTGCGACGTATCGGACCACATAATGGGCTGATTTTTAATCTTATAGAACCAAAAGATGGAATCGGCCGAACTAAAGGTAAGCGAATCGCAGACGGCCTGCAAATCGCTTTTGAAAATGCGAACATCGCGATGGGCCAGCAAATTACGCACATCCGAAGCCGAATCCGGCTTAAAAGAAGTCAGTGTATCGGCCGACATATACAGCGTATCGCGGTCAATGAGTGATTTCATCATGGGCCGCCCCGTCGCCCCTATTGCACCAAAACCGCCAAAAGCGTTCAAAAAACTGGTTTTTTGGTTGTAATCCATTCGGTAGGAAAGCACGGTGTAATCGCTGGCAGTATCTTTAAAAATGACGCTGCCGACGGCCAGGCCATTGCCGAGCAGGTCGTTGAAATCGAGTGAATCGGCTTCGATGATATTGGGCGGATCGCTGACGCGGGCTCGTCCGGCCAGTTGATACGTTTTGTTGCGTGAATCGTACAGGATATTTTCACCGGCAATATCGCGGGTGCTGTCGCGAAAATGGGCATTGCCGCGTAAGATGGTCTTTTCAGTATCGGTGTTGTACCGGATCACATCGGCTTCGGTAAACTGCCCCTTGGTCGGATCGTCGATTTGCGCTTGGCCTTCCAGAATGTACTCGTTGGTCAGACCATTATAGCGCATTTTTTCGGCCTTGCCGCGCTGCCCTTCCCGCTCATATTGCGGGTTGAGATCAAATTCGGCAAAGTCATTTTCAATATCGTAAAAACCGCCTTCCGTATAAATTTTGCTGTTGCGCTGGCTGATGATTGTGGGTGCTACGAAGCGTACCAGTTGGGTTTCGGTGTTAAACGCCATTGTATCCGTCCGCATCGTGAAATCCGGATCGGTTACGACCACCTCGCCTTTGAAGAAAATTTCATGCTGGTTTACGTAATAATAGCCGTGTTTGCTCACCAGTTGGCTTTTGCCATTGGTCATCGTGGCACCGGTGTGGTAGGTGGCGATTTTATTGCCCATGTCATAGCGCAACCGGTTGGTAAAAAGGCTTTGCCGGCCGTTTTCAAGGACAACTTTACCATATAAATCGCTAATTTTGGTGGTGCCGTTGTAAAAAGCCGAGTCAGCAAACACCTTTACCGAATCGCCTTGGGCAATAATGACATTGCCCTGTAGAATCGCATTATCCTGATCGCGGATAGCGGTATCGCAAAAAATAAGGGTATTCTCCTGGCGCATCCGCACACTGCCGCTGAGTTTTTGTAAGTCGCGGGTGCCCCGGCGGAAATTTTCGATAATCAGGGCTGTTTCAACCTTTAGTTTCTGGGTGTCCTGTGGTGGATTGGTCTGGGCACGCAGTATTCCCGCCATCATCAATAGCGCAATAAAGGCAGGTAAACACTTAGTAATCAGTAAATTATGCAAAGTAATAGGGGCAAAGTAAAAATAGGAAAGCACGAAGGAATGAAATTATTGTCTAAACGCTTCCACCAACGGTTTCGTTGTCGATTTTAGTTTTGCAGTACCGATTCTATTTTTCCCCCTTTTATTTTTAAAATCCGGGCGGTCTTGCGGGCCAGCTCGAGATCGTGGGTGACCAATACGAGCGTCGTGCCGGCGGTGCGATTGAGTTCAAAAATGAGGTCGACGATCCCGGCAGCATTGTCGGCATCCAGGTTGCCGGTAGGCTCGTCCGCGAAGAGGATTTTGGGGCTGTTGGAGAAGGCGCGGGCGATACAAACCCGCTGTTGTTCGCCACCGGAAAGTTGGGTCGGGTAATGATCGAGGCGATCCGACAGACCGACCTTTTGCAGCCACTCCCGCGCTACTTTCTCTGCCGTATTGTCGCCGCGCAATTCGAGCGGGACCATCACATTTTCCAGTGCGGTGAGCGTAGGGATAAGTTGAAAGTTCTGAAAAACAAATCCCACAAAACGATTGCGCACCGATGCCCGTTCGTCTTCGGAAAGATTATCCAGCGCGACGCCATTGAGCACCACCGAGCCACTGCTCGCGCGATCCAACCCGGCGCACAACCCCAGTAAAGTAGTTTTCCCCGATCCGGATGGCCCGACGATGGCGAAGGTATCGCCGGCCGACAGGTCGAACGTTACATCGTCCAGGACGGTCAGATTATCGCCATTGGCGGTGCGGTATTGCTTCGTAAGATGGGTTGCTGTCAACATTGTACGCGTTGGAATAATAAGCATTGAAAATGAAAAGCAGGCTACAAAGGCACCGCCAACTAAATTGTCAGAATACCAAAGAACAGTAAAAAACCACATTTGCTCACGGCAACCGACAAATTAAGGATAGAAATCGCTTTTTACCCGATAAACAGTCGCCTTAGGAACGGTGTCAGAATAACCTCCCCATTCGCTGCGGCTTATTTTCCGGCCCTGTCGGCTTTTCGGTCTTTGTTACGTTTGGTTTGTATCCGATCCGAAAATAAATAATGCAATCCACGCAAAACCAAACATTTACTATCTTTCCCGCCGATTTTATTCAACCAAAAACAATCTTGTAACACATGGCCAGTGCCAAAAAAGTCTTCATCTCGTATTCCAGCAAGGATAAAGTCCTGCGGGAGAAATTAGAAAGCCACCTTACCTTGTTGCGGCGCGGCGATTATATTAGTACCTGGTCCGATCGTTTGCTGGAAGCCGGTGACGATTGGGATTCGGAAATAAAAACCGCGCTGGAGGAGGCCGAAATTTTACTTTTTCTCATCAGCGATGATTTCTTGAACTCACAATATATCTGGAACGTGGAAATTCAAAACGCCATGGATCGTGTGAAAGACGGCAACATAAAAGTCATTCCGATCGTGCTGCGGCCCTGCGAGTGGAAAATCAAAAAACGCGGCAGCGAAACGGAATATGTCTTTCCATTTGCCCGCTATCAGGGATTGCCCGATAAAGGCAAACCCGTGGTGGAGTGGGAAAGCGAAGACAGTGCCTTTGCCAACGTTGCCGCCTCTCTCAAGCGGATGATCGACAATATGGACAAATAGTATAAGGGTTAGCGTATAACGATTAATGGTTAATGTATAACGATTAATGCCCAGCGCTCCGTGGTGAAACATTAACCGTTAATCGTTATACATTAACCGTTAATCATTATCATTCTACGATTACCTCGTCGATAAACAGCCACACGCCTTCGCCGGCGCCGGTAGCAGCGGTGGCCGGGATCGTGCCATAGGTCTTCGCAATCATTTTCACATACCGGCCCTTGGCTCCCGGCGTTTCCAACTGGACGGTTTCTGCCGTAATACCGATCATAATGTCCGCATCAATGTACTGTTCGGCCAACAGTACAAAGTTTTTGCCATCGTTGGAAATATACACGGCTACGGAGCGCGGCGGATAGATCCACGACCGCTTGGCATTGCAATAATGCGTAGTAACCCGATTGAATGTGGTGGTGGCACCTAGATCGATGACCGGATCAATATCATGATTGACCAGGCCAACCCACTGGTCCCATCTTTTGGAACTGCCTACGATCCCGTTGGTCAACGCATACATTTCCCCACCTTTGTATTTTTCAGGCTGTCTGGACATCGTGTAGGGTTTGCCGCTGGCCTTATGCACCCTGTAATTCACAGTATTGGTTTTTCCCATCTGTTGTTGACCTTGAAAAACGGCCGCCCGCACAGTGGTATTTTGGGTAATGGCAAAAGGGGCACTGTACAATTTTGCTGCTGGAGTCAGTGCTGTGCCATCCGTGGTGTAGCGGATTTTTTGCGTTTTATCCAGCGTAGATAACCGCACTTTATTATTGGCATACGCGGTATTTATATCGTAGTAACTCTTGGCATAATTGACGCCCATGGCATCCAATCGGGCAAAATGCGCTTTGAGTCTACGGGTAAAATCGGGCCAGTTTTTCTTTGCTTTTTGCGTCCAGACTACTTCCGCCAAAGCACAAACACGTGGATAAGCCATGTACTCTACCTTATTGCCGTCTTCGATATACTCGGTCCACAGATTGGCCTGAGCACCCAGGATATACTTGCTTTCTTCAGCGGATAATTCGGTCGGAATGGGTTCGTAACTATAGGTCGTCTCCATAGTCAGCAAACCGCCGATGGCCAGCGGTTCAGTAGCCGGGTCGCTCTGGTAATAGTCAAAATAAAGATGGCTGCCTGGCGTCATAATTACATCATGGTGCGCTTTAGCAGCGGCAATACCGCCTTCAATGCCCCGCCAGCTCATTACCGTAGCATTGGGAGCAAGTCCCCCCTCCAGGATTTCGTCCCAGCCAATGATCTTCTTGCCTTGCTTTTCGAGCATTTTTTCCACGCGCCCGATAAAATAACTCTGTAATTCATGTTCATCTTTCAGGCCTTCCCTGCGTATTATCTGCTGGCAGAATTCCGAATTTTCCCAGGCGGTTTTCGGGCATTCGTCGCCGCCGATATGCACATACGGGCCTGGAAATAAGGCGCAGACCTCTTTGAAAACATTTTCCAAAAACTCGAACGTCTTTTCATTTGGACAAAAAACGTCTTCAAAAACACCCCACTGGGTGGCTGCGGCATAAGGACCCGGACCACAGCCCAGTTCAGGATAAGCAGACAATGCGGCAAGTGCATGTCCCGGCAATTCAATTTCCGGAATGACCGTGACAAAGCGCTGCCCGGCATAGCGTACAATGTCTTTCACTTCTTCCTGGGTATAATATCCACAATACTTTTTGCCATCGAATTTTTGCGGCTGATCGGAATAATGGCCGATCAGCGTTTGATCGCGGCACGCGGCAACCGACTGCAATTTTGGGTATTTTTTGATCTCAATCCGCCAGCCCTGGTCTTCGGTCAGATGCCAGTGAAAGGTGTTGAGTTTGTGCATCGCCAGCAGGTCAATGTACCGTTTCACAAAATCAACCGGGAAGAAATGCCGCCCAACATCCAGGTGCAACCCGCGATAGGAGAAACGGGGCGCATCTTCTATTTTGCAGCAAGGCGCCGACCAGACCACGCCGGTAATCGTATTGGCATTATTGAATTGCGCTGGAAAAAGTTGCCGCAAGGTTTGCACCGCATAGAATGCGCCGGCAGCCGTCTGCGCGCGTATCAGGATGGCGGTTGGTTTTATTTCCAGCACATAACCTTCCGGCGTACTTATTTTTTCATCGGGTAAAAAGTAGATGGAATTGCTTTTTGCTGCGACAAATTTATCATTAAAACGCTGATTAACAAGATTATACCCGGTAGATCCGCGTATTAAACCGGTGAGGTATTCGGCTGCTGTCGCCCAATCGGCTGGTGCAGATGGGATGTAAATGGTCGTGTTGGCAGTAAGCACGAATTTTCCGGCCTGGGCCAGTACGGAGACTGGCTGCGGAATGATCTGGATGGCTGCTGCGGCAGTATTGGTGGGGGCTGTTTTTTGCTGGCCCGACACGAGCAGCGGCAGCAAGACAAGTAGAAAGATGAAACGCATAAGGACGGTGGCTTTATTTTGCGTCGAAATGTACGGCATTACCCATAAATCGCTCCGCTCAAAATAAAGCCTATAAATCGCCCAGAAACGGCCGGATCAGCAGCTCTTCCACGACCGCCGCATCTGATAAATTGTAACATCCCCAGATCGCCTTGGCAATATCGCTGGCTTGCATCAACCGGTCGGCCGGAAAATCTACGCCGCGCCACGAATCGGTCCACGTAGCGCCCGGCAAAATAGCGGTCACTTTAACGCCCTGCGGTTTCATTTCTTCCCGCAGCGCTTTGGAAAAGCCGAGTAAGGCAAATTTGGAAATGGAATAAGAGCCCCCGTTCGGGTAGGCCAGTATGCTGGCAACACTGCACATATTGAAAATATGGCCGTGGCGGTGCGGCAACATCGCTGGCAAAAGCGCACGGGTTAGATGATATGCGCTGAAAAGGTTGGTTTCCAGCAGGGTTTCCAGCGTTCCCTCCCGTTCGGTGGATACGGCCCCCGGCAGATAAATGCCGGCGTTGTTAACCAGCACATCCAAGCGCGGCCAGGATTTTTGCACAAACTTTGCAAATTCAATTACTTCTGACTTCTTGCCAACATCGGCCTGAAAGACAAGGAGTTGGGTGTCGGGAAACTGTATTTTCCAAGCATCCTGCATCGCTTCCAGATCGGATTCCGTACGGGCGCATACGCACACATCGAACTGGTTTTCGGCAAATATTTCGGCGATAGCACGCCCCAAACCCTTGGTACCGCCGGTTATGACGACTGTTTTATTCATGTTTGTGAAGATTTCGACTGGTTAAAATGAACCTCCCTGATAAATTAATCAAAGAAAAACACCGTTAAGCCGCAAAGATATACCGGCGGGTGGGCAAAAGAAAGTATGTATTTTTGCGCCGCCTGGATTATCCTGAAATAGATCGCCAACCAACGCTTTTCTACCATTCAACTGTCGCACGTTACCATGATACCCGTCCTTTCCGACTTTCAAGTTGCTATCACCACTGGCATTCCAACTGTTTTACCACCCCGTCGCCCCTTGGATACGACGGCCAGCCATGCGCCGAGGCGGGTAGTGGAAGGGGTTTTATCTGCCAAAGAAAAAGTACTGGCCGTACAAAATGCCCTGCGTTATTTTCCCCCAGCATGGCACATGGAATTGGCCGCAGAATTTGCCGGTGAACTGGACCGGTACGGCCGCATTTACATGCACCGCTTTCGGCCGGATTATGCGATGTACGCACGGCCAGTCAGCGAATACCCGGCTCGCTGCGCGCAAGCGGCAGCGATTATGCCGATGATCCAGAATAACCTGGATCCCAAAGTGGCCAAACACCCGCACGAGCTCATTACCTATGGCGGTAATGGGGCAGTATTCCAAAACTGGGCGCAATATCTGCTGACCATGCGCTATCTGTCCGAGATGACTGCAATGCAAACACTGGTGTTGTACTCCGGTCATCCGCTGGGTTTATTTCCTTCACACGCCGATGCCCCACGCGTGGTCGTGACCAACGGGATGATGATCCCAAATTACTCCAAAAAAGAAGACTGGAACAAATACAATGCGCTGGGCGTGACGCAATACGGCCAGATGACAGCCGGGTCATTTATGTACATCGGGCCACAGGGCATCGTACATGGCACTACTATTACCTTGCTGAACGCCGGTCGTCGGTTGGGCTTTGACGACTTACGCGGACGTATTTTTGTCACTTCCGGACTTGGAGGCATGTCCGGCGCACAAGCAGGCGCTGCGGTTATCACCGGTGCAATCGGGGTGATTGCTGAAGTAGATGCAGAATCGGTGCAACAGCGTGTGGCCGACGGTTACATTCAGCCGGAAAATGTATTTACCGATCTGGACGACCTGATCATCCGCATGGAAGAATGCCGGCGTGGGAAAACGGCCATTGCGCTGGTGTATCATGGCAATATCGTGGATTTATGGGAGCGTTTTGTACGCGATAACATCAGCGTCGAACTGGGGTCCGACCAGACCAGTTGCCATAATATTCACGACTGCGGTTACACACCGGTCGGTTACACTTTTGAAGCGGCTAAACAACTGTTAATCAGCGATAAACCGCGTTTTATGCGCGAAGTAGAAGCCACGTTGCGCCGGCATATAACCGCCATTAATACCCTGAGCGAGCGGGGCGGTTTTTATTTTTGGGATTATGGCAATGCCTTCCTGAAAGAAGCCGGCGATGCCCACGCCGATGTATGGAAAAACCAGGAAGAGGCTATTTTCAAATACCCTTCTT
This sequence comes from Chitinophagales bacterium, assembly GCA_038203695.1. GTDB lineage: Bacteria > Bacteroidota > Bacteroidia > Chitinophagales > Saprospiraceae > M3007. The sequence goes on along the minus strand of JBBRDQ010000089.1, from coordinate 8,733 downwards.
ATGTGGAGGATATTATGGGGCCGTTGTGTTTCGATTATGGATTTGGTCCGTTCCGCTGGGTATGTTGTTCCGGCGAACAAGCTGATCTGGACAAAACCGATGTAATTGCCGCAACCGTACTGGCACAAATGCTTGAAGAAGCACCGGAAGAGATCAAAGGCCAACTGCGCGACAACCTGTTGTGGATTCAAACGGCCAAGCACAATATTCCGGTTGTTGGCTCCAAATCGCGTATTCTGTATGCCGATGCAGAAGGGCGTATGCGCATCGCCAAAGCCCTGAACGATGCAATCGCCACAGGCCATTTGGCCGGCCATGTCGTATTGGGTCGCGACCACCACGATGTATCCGGCACCGATTCGCCATACCGCGAAACCGCCAATATTTACGACGGCTCGCGTTTTACCGCCGATATGGCTGTGCAAAATGCCATTGGCGATTCGTTCCGGGGTGCTACCTGGGTCAGTCTGCACAATGGCGGCGGCGTGGGCTGGGGTGAGGTGATTAATGGCGGTTTCGGAATGGTGCTGGATGGTTCGCCTGATGCCGAGCGTCGTCTGCTGTCTATGTTATTCTGGGATGTAAATAATGGTATCTCGCGCCGCGCCTGGGCACGCAATCCGCACGCGCTCAGCACGATCGCACGCACGATGGCAGCCTATCCTGATTTACAGGTGACGGTGCCGTATCTGGCGGATGAAGCACTGGTGCGGACGGCCATGGGGTGGGAGCCGAGTGTGTCGGGATAAACTAAACCATCTCGGATAGCCGCCACGGCGTATCAAATCACGCTACCCGACCGCAACTTTAAAAATATATTTTACAAAAATTATTGGAAATCAATTTTTTATGGAAAATGTCCTTATCTTTGCAGCGGCAAGTTGCCACATCACAAATTTAATGCTTTTTTAATGAATAGTGGAACAGTAAAATTCTTCAATGAGTCCAAGGGATTTGGCTTCATCGTTGACAGCTCTTCGAAAGAAGAAATTTTTGTACACGTTACCGGTTTGATCGACAACATTCGCGAAGGCGATGCGGTTACTTTCAGCACCGAGCGCGGCAAAAAAGGAATGAACGCAGTAGATGTGAAAATCGCGTAATTGCGGTCAAACATTTGATTGATAAAGTTTCTGCACCTCCGATGGTTATCCGTCGGAGGTTTTTTTATGCCTGTTCGCCAGAAAAAGGTTACTAGATAATGGTTTTGTAGGGCAAATATGGCAATTTACCCTACAAATCGATTCCGCGCTGCTGCGTATACTCTACGATATAACCGTCGATGAGATTGACCAGTAAATCTTTCAAATAGGAGTTTTCCAGGCGTGCGATGACTTTTAGTTTGTCCAGTTTGCTCTTGTCAACCGCTACCGTCAGTCGTTTTTTGCCCGATGCTTCGTCGGTCGCAATCTCCTGCACATCAATGGTTTGACGAATTAATGCATCCAGACCGGTCAAGGCTGGGCGATCAAAACTGGCATTGCTGCTGGTTTTGGTTTTGCTACTCGGCGTAGTGGTATCCGGCTGATTGGATTCGTATTTTTCGAGACTTTCTTCCAGCGCCTCCTGCAACAACGAGTCCAGATCGGACATAAAATTCTTCTGCGCCATCTTGCGCTCGGTCTGGACCACTGTACTGGAACTGGAGCCGATAAAATTGGCCTGCTCAACGTGAACATCTTTGAAAAGGTCGTCTAAACCTGCAGAAAAACGCTTTTTGCTCATTAGTTAGGCGGGTTTAAACTTCAGTTTCGCGTTGGGGTGCAGCCGTTTGCGCCAGTTCCATCCGGGCCAGTATCTCGCGGCTCAGTTCCAGATAGTCGGTAGCGCCCGGACTTTTAGGGCTGTAATCAAAAATATCCTTGCGCTGTGCCGGCGCTTCCGCGAGGGCTACATTGTCCCGAATGTAGGTTTTGAATACTTTATCGCCAAAATAACGGTGAATCGTATCCACCACGTCGCGGTTTAATACGCGGCGACTATCGTACATCGTGGCAATTACACCGCTCATTTCCAGTTGTTTATTCAGGCGCATCCGCACTTTATCGATGACCTGTTTGATTTTCGCCAACCCTTGTACGGCCAGAAATTCAGTTTGCAGGGGGATCAGTACATAGCGACTGCTCGTAAGTGCATTCAAAGTCAACAAACCCAGCGACGGCGGACAATCGATCAGGATATAATCATAATCGTCGGTTACGTGGCTGATGAGCTCGCGCAGGATATACTCCCGGCCCGCCTCGTTGATCAGTTCCATTTCTGCGCCGGACAAATCAAGCGAAGAGGTTACCACGTCCAATCCTTTTTTATGGGTATAGGGCGCGAATTCACCTTCGCCGCGCAAGGCTTCATACACCGTAATCTTTTGCCGGGGAATGCCCAACGATATGGTCAGATTGGCCTGCGGATCCAGGTCGATCAGCAAAACGCGCTTGCCGAGCTCCGCCAGGCCCGCACCTATATTAATGGCACTGGTCGTTTTACCAACGCCGCCTTTATGATTCAATAAGGAAACAACAATGCCCATACGATAAGATGTCGAGTGAAATGGTTCGATGCGGAGCTGAAAGGTATATCAATTGCGACCATGTATGCGCCGCGATTGGAACAAAAGTACGACAATTTGTCCAACAGACGAAAATTCTTACGGCTTTGAATTGAAAATTTGTTGTGTTCAATTTAAAAGTTTCTATGCCCCGATTTTTGCAAAACGTTGATTGTCAGGCTATAAACCGTTTTATAAATGTTTGATCAAAAAAAATATCAAAAAAAGTTTTGACATTTTTTGTTTTTAAAAACGCTTTGTTTTAAATTTGCACTGTCAATTCACGGATACTGATGCAATGTTATGCTGTGTAAGGACGCTATTTTTTCACCGTACCCAATCAATTAAGCCTGAACTATTCAGGGTTGCGAGGGGCAAAACTTCCGCATTTCTATGATTAAGGAAGATAGAATTGACCTGAACAGTCGCTTTATTCAAGCCTTCAAACTTTTGGAAGACCGCGGCGCCATCGTGAAAAACGACCGGGGCGGCAAGGGTGTAGGCGATGTAGCCGACAAAGTGTTGGGCAACAAAGCCTACGGACACATTATCCGCGCATTCCTGAACCCCGAAAGCAAACGCGTAATCGACTACGGCCAGGCCCAGTCATTCTGTCGTTCGTACGAGATTAACGAAGCCTGGCTGCTCCATGGTATCGGCAATCCGTTCGGTTTTGAACTCACCAGCGACGCCTTTAATACCGGCGACAAAGTGATGTCTAATGGCGTTGGCAACATTCTTTTCACCACTATTCGTGCCTTTGCGGGCGCTACACTCGGCGGAGAAAGCGCAGAAGACAATTCGTTCTTCTCGATTCCTGGCGTAAGCGGCTCCGGTCTGGTTGCCTTTCAAATTGAAGGTAATTCCATGGATCCGGTGATTAAGCACGCTGACATTGTCGTGTGTAAATCCGTGGAAAACCTCAACGACATCCGCGACAACGAAATTTACGCCGTGCGCAGCAATGGAAATGTGTGGGTGAAATACGTCCAGAAGATTTTTAACAACCGCGGCCGGATCGTCCGGTTCAAATTAATTTCTGCCAATTATTTCGACAACGATCCATTCGAAGAAGATGTAAACGAAACTACCCGCCTGTATAAAGTAGTGCGGAAAATCGCCAACGTCTAAGGAACGGCATCCGCATAATATTCCCATTTCACGCCAATTATTTTGGGGTCAGCCAACTATCTTTTGCGGCAACAGCCGTGCTGTTGAACGAAAAAGATGGACAGTTGGTAGCAAAAGAATGGCATCAAATAGGGAAGTTATTTTGACAACGTTCCTAAGGGATCCCGATAAAGAATATCCTGCTGTTTATTGTTTTCAGAGCCTCCCGGTGTTAGTCATCGGAGAGGCTTTTTGATGCCTATTTGCGGATTCAAGTAGTTGATCTAACTACTCGAATCCGTAAATCCGCACATCCTCCTCGGCTAGAAACTAAATCCAACGGAAGCCTGGATTACGAAGTTGCGGTCTTTATCATCGCGGGTAGCTGGAGCAAGTACACCTCCGCTGTCTGCTGTCAGGCGCGCTTTGCCCACGTCGGCTTTATTATTGGTAATGTCAGCCAATCCATATTGTAACCGCACACCGGCATATAACGAATGGCTTAAATAGTAATTCAATCCGCCTATCAGGCCATAATCCACTCCTTTGAAAAGATTACCGCGATCAGTGGTTTCTTCAAAATAGGCACCGATGGTTTTGGGCATTTCGATTGTTCCGCTATTTAATACCGCCTTAATAATCTCGTTCCCCTTGCCCTCTCCCGGGTCATCGCGCCGGTAATTGTGCGCTAAATTAAATTTCAATTCCTGGAGCGGATTTGCTGGGCCGGGTTGGGTCGAATATGCATAATAGGAATAATTCAAAGATCCTTCACCCAGCGATTGAATCAGCAAACTGGCATATACGCCACCAGAAAATTCAAAACGGCCCACTTTCGCAAAAGCGACAACCGGAATATCAACATAGGCGTTGTTGATGTTAATCAGGTATTTGGCAGCACCTGTCGTAACAGCGCCATCTCCCGAATAATTAAAAATGCGAAAAGACTGGCCTTCGTAGGTGTATTTCGCCCCTTTTTTGGAGTACATGAGTTCTCCACGCAGACCAAAATTGTCCGTAAAATTGTAAGCAAACGTCGCGCCAATGTGAAAACCGGTGATATTTTGCCAGGTTTCCAGATTTTTACCGGCATCGTCGATTTCTGCTGGGCCTTTAAAGGTGGCGAAGTTCAAGCCAGTTTTAAAACCGCCGGTTATCTGCGCCTGCAAGGATAAGACACAACAGGTCAGTGCAAGGGCAATAAACAAAGAAGCATTTTTGTGTAGTGTGACCATATTTATTTTTCTGAAATGAAATCTGTGAACGATGAAGTGCCGGATAACGTCCATTAACCGGCGACTTTGTGTTGAAATTTCTGATTTTTAGTAAAAAACTATTCTAGCATTCCCATAATCGGTGCCACAAAACTACGTGTTTTGCCAACGGCAATTCAGGAAAAGTCCGGTTCGCGGCTCCGAAAAAATGCTAATCGACCGGTTTAATCCGAAAATCCAGGGTGGAAAAGCCACTTCCGTCAAAATGCTCGATCCGGATGGTATGTTTTCCGCCCAAGCGCAGGGTACGCGAATCGACAGCCGGCTCATGCACATCCCAATGATCAATCAATAATTTGTCGTCCAGGTACAAGCGCGCACCATCATCGGAGGTAAGTGAAAGCGTATAATTACCCGGGGCTATGGCAAACGAAGTCGTCGAAGTAGTTGCAAAATGGTCGGACTGCACATTGGTTGCCGGATTTTCCCACCAGGCATAATATAAATTATCCGTCGAGAGACTGGCGATGGGCGGGCTGGTGAGCAATGCCGCGAAAGCATCCGCATGGATTAAGGGGTGAGTCGCATCGGTATAATTGTGAAAATTTACGACCCACTTGAATTTTTGCAGCCACGCTCGGATATAAAAACGCTGTACCGTGCCGGCAGGAATCACTTGGCCTAACTCGTTGACTGTCGGCCCGTCACCCCGAAACTCCAGTTCCACCCACATATAATCGGGTGGTGGATTACTCAAACGCAGCGTCAATTCCAGGGGTCGTGTACTTGCTGTATCGGAGAGGAAATCCAGCCCCCGGCTGGTGCGGTTGATCCGCCAGTTCCCCGGTGGACACAAAATATAATACACCAACAGGCCATTCGTCAAATCCGCCTTAAAGGTGGCGATTGGTCGCTGAAAATCGTACGGCCCCCACTCACCCATCTGGATGAATTCACGGCCACGTAGTCCGATAGCAGGTAGTGCCGCCAGCATGCCATCTGGCAAACTATCGGGTTCATTGAGCCCAACCACCGGCGTTTCGAGCGGTGCATACGGGTTTTTGGGCACCTTCTCGGGGTAAGAGAAATTCAGATTTTCCTGTTTGGCTATTTCAGGTGTTGCCCAGACGCGGTTGACCTGGGCGGCTGTACCATAGATTTCATTGCGCCAGAATTTTAACCCGACATTCGGTTTGGGGGTTTGCAGCAGTTGCGAAAATCCGGAAAACAGGTTTTCGCCATTGACCCTAATATTTTCTGAAGCACTGATTTTCAATGGGTTGCGTGTTTTCAGAAAAACATTTCGGTCAATCACATGATCGCGGCTGCGTACATCGCGGGATTGGGCGTAACCCCAATCGGCTGGCTGCTGATCGCGGGCCCATACCTGAATACCCACCGAATCATCCTGAAATAAATTCTGTTGGATGGTATCGTTTTGACCGTGCTCGATGGCAATACCCGTGCGGCAATTTGAAATCAGATTGCCCATAATTATTGAATGGTAGCTGTATCCGCCCCAGATGCCATTGGTGCATTCGGTGATCAGATTACCCCGGATGCGATTGCGGGAGAAGGTGACCTCGATACCGTTGGTAGGTGAATGGCTGAAATCATTGCCGAAAATATAATTGTCGTTGCAGCCGCCTTTGCCCGAATCCATCGTAGTCTGCCCGGCCCACAAAAACAGCCCGTCGCCCGAATGGGTACACGAATTAAACGCGATCAGGTTATTGCTGCTTTGTTCATACAATAGCAGGGCCGCCGAATCTTGGCCGCGCGCATAAAAACCATGCGAATATCCACGTACATTCCAGTCTAACTTATTGTGCATCAACCGATTGTTGCTGCTGCGATACAATCCGATACCCAACCCTGAATTGAATTGAAAGGTATTGTTGTAAATCAACCCGTCGGTACAGCGGTTCATTAATAGCGCATTCTGGCAACCGGTAATACGGCAATTTTTCACCGTGGCTCCCTGACAACTGTCTAAATAAATACCGGCACCATAACCCAGCCATTCATTTTGCGCATTCTGGTGATAACTCAACCAATCGGAAAAATCCTCGTGTTCGCGGCCCGAATGCAATCTGGGGCGGTAGTTGTAAGAGAAATCACAATTTTCCAGTCGCAGATTAACGCTACCTTCTGCCCACAGGCCCACTTTATACCCTTTGACTTTCAGATTCCTGAGGGTGATATTTTTACCGGTTACGCGAATTGCCAACCCGTAAAATTCGTCGGGTTGCGTACGGTCATTAGAACCTTGTAATTGCGCATTGTTAAAATCGATCGTCAGATTTTCTCCCTCCACCGACAGCACCGGCTGCGCTGCACTCATAGTTGGTTTGTCCGTGAAAACATCTTTCACAGCACCGTTAAGCCGGTATAAACCGGTTTTTATCGTACATGACTGGCGAATAACCAATCCGGACGTCAAAGAAATTTCCGGCGTTTGCGCCTGTATTAAAACCGGAAAAAAAACGGCGAGAATCAGGTATTTCATAAGTGCTCTTGGGCTTATTCGCGGATTCGTTGTTCGGCTCTTTTACATCCGAATAATACCTCTTTATCTAATTTCGGTTTCGCCTCCATGGCTTTTTCAATTCGGAAAGATCGTGGCGATAAAAGTAGGGATTAATCGCCAGGTAAACAAACACTCATGCGCCCGTTCGCTTCTGGTAAACGCCGATATTTAACATGCCGGCCCAAACGAAAAACGCCAGAAAAGTCAGTTTCTGGGTAGTCGCCAGCAGGAACAGCAAAATACCTGTTTGATAAATACAGTAATTGAAACAGCTCAATGTCAGGCACAGCACGCCTGTTCTAAAAAGAATATACTTATGGGCACTCCGCAATTCAAGAAAGGCGATAACCAATGCAGTAGCACCCAGCAAGCCACTCAAGTTGATTACCGTTTCGTGATAGCGGGTAAATAAAAACGTAAACACGACCATTGAACCGATACCGGTGACCTGCATAATGCTTTGCCGAGTATTTTTGAAATCGAAAAGCCGGGGCAACAGATACCAGAGCAACCCGAAACTTGCTGTTAATATAACCAAGGCAATAATGGCGATTGGCTTGGATGGATTGACAACTCCATTGTATGCCACTACGTCGAACAGATCACACCAGTAGTTGTGCAACAGGCTAAAGCCGCTGGCTTGTTTATCTGTTCGCGAACCTCCCGGATATAAATACGCTGCTACAATATACAGAAAAAAAAATAGCAAGATACCTGCCAGCGGTGTCAGCAACCAGGTATTGGAGCGTTTATTGGATTGTTTTTCAAACATTTGTAAATTATTTAGCCCCGCTCGGATAAATCCGACGAGGCTAAAGGTAAAATAAACGCGTTAAAATTATGCTTATCCGCGGCCATTAAACCCAACCGACAAACCATAGCGCTGGCCTTCGCGGTTAGGGATGTAAAATACATTGATCGGGATGTTCATCTTGCCTGATTTAAAGGATTTGCCAAAAGCGAAAACAAATGAGGAACTGGTTTTGGGAAGCCCCCTGGAATCAAAGCGGCGTTCGACATTGTTCGGAACTGGCAGGCCCGGATTTGTTTTTTGCCAGTCGGTCAGCAGCCGCCATTCGCCATTTTCATAAAATCCCTGGGCTTCTTTGTTAACGTATATAACCGGTCCGAACGCAAATTCGAAGCCGTTTCGGTTGCTGCGAATGCCGTGCAACAGGCTCAGGCTGGGCAGAATCTGCCCTTGATCCAGCCCGGTGATGATGGGGATAAATTCAAAAAGTGCCTGCAAACCACCCTGATTCAGATACGTTGTCTCAAACTGATAACCAAACTGGAACAGTACCGGTCGTACATCCAGTCCGCCCAGTCGTTCG
>JBBRDQ010000088.1:0-19301 GCA_038203695.1 Chitinophagales bacterium | reverse complement strand
GCCGTGCGCAGCAGGCTGTCCAGGTGGATATCCGTCACATTTTTTTCCATATCTGAATTGCTGCGGATCTCCTGCCAGGGCTGGTGCCGTTCCATGCCGTGCGAGTCGGAGCGGATTTTTTGCAGCATTTCGGCACTCGGCGTGCCGGTAAATTCACCGCCGCCGCCCTTGCGCAGTTCCTCGATCTTTTTGTAATAATAAAACCACGTCTGCCCTTCCTGCAAATGCAAATCGGGAAATGATTCGAGAAAAATACTGTCTTCGGGCAATTGCGCCCGTTCGATGTACTGATTTACCACCAGATCGAACGCGATATTGAGCAGCATTTCATCCAGATACGGCTCGCGGATCAGCAGATGCCGGAAAATTAAGTGCAGCATTTCGTGTTTGACCACCCCATAGCGGTGCGGCGCACTGGTCAGTTGCGTATCCCAGAAATCGGCGTTTACATACAACGTCATCGCGTTATGGCCCAGACCCACCGCCATCGTCTCTACCGGATGCCCCTTTCGCACTACTTCCTTATTGATACTGCCGAATAAATGCGCGTAAAACGGCTCGCGCAGCAACAGGGCAATGCCCGTGCGGGAAAGTTCGTCAAGTATGCGGCGGGTATCGGAATAGGTCAGCGCTTCGGGCATAAATGGTATAAATTTGTTGATGGAACGGGAAAAACGGGGGAAAGTTGAGGGCGCTTGAGAATCGTGATGTTAGATAAAAATACGTTCAGCACCTAAAACTTAAAGTTAAATAAACCTGCATGTTTAATATTTGCCCTTACTTTGCGGCGTCCAATTCCAAAAGACAATGAACTTTTCTTCTACAGTTTTACTATTGTGTTCCACGTGGGTATAATTGATCTCTTGGTCAATTATACCCACGTATATTTTGGGATAATAGGTGAATGAGCGTGTATAGTGAGCATAAGAAGCGTTGGACGCAAAATTTATTACTGCACTACATTAAAAATCCAAATTTAATATTACCTAATAAACATTTTAAAATTATGAAACGCGTCATTTTTCTGCTCCTGTTCGGCATTACAGCTTCGCTTCTCAGTGCCCAATCTCAAAAATCCACTATCAAACTACGAACTGCCGCTTCGGATCTGGTAGTAGAAGGCAAGGTAGTTGAGTGCCAGTCTTTCTGGAACAAAGACCACACTCAAATTTTTACGTCAAACCTCATTGAAGTTTCCAAAATTTTCAAGGGTAATCTTACAGGCGGTACGTTCGAGATTATCACGAAAGGCGGTCAAGTGGATGACAGGTTCTCTATTGTATCGCATCAAACTACCTTCAAAAAAGGAATGGAAGGGATGTTTTTCTGCAAAAAAGCAAGTAAAGAAACCGGTCTTGGCAAGTCGGAAAACCCTGTTTTTGTTACGGGACTGCATCAAAACGCCTTCGTGCAGTACCATTATGAGAAATTTAATCCTCCCGCGACAGACGAATCAAGGGCCTATCAAAATATAAAAAAAGAAATTGAGGATGAAATTGTTTTATCGGCTCGGGAGCCGGTGCGAAAACTGAAGGCTAATACCGTGGAGGCTCGCCTTGAGAAAATATTCAAAGTGCAATCAGAAAAAATCCTTTCGCCGACTCCAGGGATATTTTTCACTTTTAAGAATGTTTCGCTTTCAAATAATTTTCAAAATCTAAGTTTTGATGTGTACGCCCACGCCTCTGAAAACGGATTGCAATTTGGCAAAGCGGCCATCCTGATTAATTACAGCTCCGACGTTTTTGGAGAAAATATTGTTGCCGAAGATAAGGTTGCCGTCAGCAAGGGGACTATCATTCAAGACTCAGGATATTCGCTGACTACAACTGATGAATCGAATGAAGAAATTACGATAGATGTAACATCCAGTTTTACTTCTCTCAGCACCAATGCCTATGTTTTAACGACTATACCGGAACAATTCTGTCATATCGAAATTGAAATTGAAAACTTTTTCGCGTTGGCAAATATTGGTTTTGATGATTTCGGCATGACAAACAAATGCTGGCACTTCGATCAGCGATCCGGCAAATACATACTATTTGACCGCTTGGTGGTCGAAAATCCTATAACCGAATCCTTGACAGAAGATCCGCCATTTATCTATTACAATTTGGATAGTATCCGTGTAACCGGTAGTGGGGCAGATCAATTTTTAGAATTTAATCTGCTGGCCTCTTCAAATGTAACTTATACACGGTTGTCTGTTGCGGACATTTTCATATCCTACAATATTACTGCATTTGACCCGCTCTCCGTTCCTTCCTTTACGCTCGATCCTGCATTTGATGTTCTAGGATATGGTTCCACCGTTTTGCCATATTATCCCACTAATATAGTGCAATTCACAATCGCCCAAGATAATTTAGTTGATTCAACCAAACATGTGCCTGTGGGACCTACCCCTAAAATACTGGGCAGGGTAAAAATGGATATAGCAGACTGCACTGAAAACGCCGACATTCGCTTTGTTGATTCGCTTATGTCCAATCTTCAGTTCTATTTTGGAGGCACCCCTATTCCTTTGCTGGGATACGAGATCGGAGAAGAAGGGAACCCTGATGTCTATGATCAGTTTTTATGTGTTTCAAATGCGCCAATCATAACAAAAATATATCCAGTGAAATTACGGGCAGGCGTTGGTGACACTTTGACAATCATAGGAAAAGGTTTTAAACCTTTTACAGATTTAGGACGTGGTTTTTTTAGAGACGCCGGACTTACCGACTCCCTACTATATAATAACGCCTATATTGATGATTATGTTTTGTATACAGATACATTAATAAAAGTATATGTACCAAGTAGCCTCTCAGGAAGTCAGAATGGTGCAGGAAGCGGGAAAATTAAAGTTGAGAACTCTCTTAATAAAATAGCCACAAGCGACAATCCCATTAATATCATATATTCGATAACCAATACTCGGGAACCCGATACTGCTTATCGTATTAGTTTTATTAATCAAAATGGTATAGGTGGCTATACATTTGAGATGGATACTCAATTGGAAACAGAAGGAGCTGGAGCCTGCATCAAAAAAGCAATCGACGCATGGAAATGCCTGACAGGTGTGAATTGGTCGTTCAAAGAAATTGCGGAGGTAGAACAAACTTTTTCTTCCGATGATGGGAAATCAGTAATTCTTATTGGAGATACTATTCTGCCAGATACGAGCGGATATAATATTTTGATGAGAACTTCTCTATCTGGATATATCAGAGAATGTAATAATGGGTCTAAAAAAATTTACTATATTGATTATATGGATATTGATGTTAATCCATATAATTCATTTGCTTACGATTGTTCAGATATTGATACGATAGGGAGTATTACTGACTTTTTCAGCCCGCTTTTGCATGAATTAGGACATTGTCACATGCTTGAGCACAATGTCGAGGAGGATGAGATAATGCACACATATTTAATATATCCGAGTCTAGACTCGCCATCATTTAATGATGTTGCAGGCGGTAAAGATGTGATTGATTTTAGTCTAAATTGGCAGTCAATTGGCTCTTGTGCGTCAATTATGATTCATGATACTGTTTCCTGCGGCACTAATTCTATACATGAGCAAATTGCCAATACGAATAAAGTATTAGTCTATCCTAATCCGTTCTCTAATTCAATAAATATTAAAATAAAAGGTGCAGATTATCAAGATTTTAAAGTGCAAATATTTGATTTAACAGGGCGTGTTTTGTATTCAGCAGATATAGATGATGTGCAATCTGCGGATATGGTTTACCAGATTAATCCGGGCAAAGAACTCCCACCCGGGGTATATACCATAAGAATATCATCCATAAATAGTACATACAGCACTATCATAATTAAAGGGTAGTGCTATGAAATTAATTATCTTAGTAATCGTGCAACTCGTTTGCATGATGGCTGTACTTTCGTGTAAGGTAAAAAAAATCGAAGCGCCGCAACAAAGTTATGATTGTTCAAATTGCCTTAATTATAAAATGTACATCCAAAATAATTGGAAAAAGGATTCTGCCGGATATTACTATTTTGCTGATTTGCCAAAATGCGATGAAAAAATACACGGCAATTCAGGCGTGTCGTATACTAGGATAATTGGAAGAAATTGTCTAATCGGTAGCAATGTTGACAGTATAAAAAACTTATTCGGACAACCTTCAAAAGAGTTTCAGAACCGGTTTGATTATTACATGAACGCTAATTGCCAGGGTACTGCCCGTGGAGATAGCCATAGAATTCCTGGGTGTATCAGAGTACAAGTTTACTTTGACGTAAATCGAAAAATAGTAGGTGTCGGCGGCATGGGACGCGAGTAAAATTATGCTATTCATCATTCAGCCTGATAGAGATTGAAGAAGTGCCAATGCTAAACCACTGATGCCGAATATCTGGCATCGGTGGTTTAGTAACCCATACCATTTTGTAACCGCTCGTTTCAACGAGCGGCCAGGCATCCAACAAGTCACATCAGCCTTCTTTTCAAACATCCCCATCTGCCACTATGATGGGATGTTTTGAAAAGAAGATGGATGTGATGGGAAGTTTCGCTGACCCGCCGATTGAAAGTCGGCGGTTACAAGATGCGCTGATGTGCGCTCGAAAATGCTTAGCCTGATGAATATGTTAGATTGCCAAGGCATGGCAAAAAATATTTCACCAAATTAAAAACACCGATGCCAGGCCTCCTGACATCGGTGTTTTAGTATGTCCAGAAATGAAAACTTATGCGAGGCTACAAAGCCATTTAACCGTTTACTCTCACTTTTTATGACAAGGCATCTATTCATTTTGCTCTTATCCAATTCGCGAAAGTATGAGTGGCTGCATGAGATTTAAACTACATTTTAATCCGAATGGCCAGGTGGTTGGAATACCAGCGATTGGTATAGAGACTGGACAATAAATACTTGAAAATCAATTTTCGCTGCGCTTTTAGTTTTGACATAGCGGTCAGGCTAAACAATAATTAACAGCCTAATCATTTGATAATGAACGAATCACATCAGCGCATCTTGTAACCGCTCGTTTCAACCAGCGGCCAGGCACCCAACAAATCACATCTATCTTCTTTTCAAAACATCCCCATCTGCCATTATGATGGGATGTTTTGAAAAGAAGATGGATGTGATGGGAAGTTTCGCTGACCCGCCGATTGAAAGTCGGCGGTTACAAGATGTGCTGATGTGCGCTCTAAAATGCTTAGCCTGATGAATATGTTAGATTGCCAAGGCATGGCAAAAAATATTTCACCAAATTAAAAACACCGATGCCAGTTCTCCTGACATCGGTGTTTTAATATCCTCAAAATGAACCAGTTATCCAGGCGAAACCGCCATTAACCATTCATCATTATCCATTAACCATTAATACCGGTAGTATTCCGGTTTGAACGGTCCTGCTACTTGTACGCCGATGTAATCAGCCTGGTGTTGAGCCAGTTCTTCCAGTTCCACGCCGATTTTAGCGAGGTGCAGGCGGGCTACTTTTTCGTCCAGGTGTTTTGGCAGCATATAGACGTTGTTGTCGTAGTTTTTGCCATTTTGCCACAGTTCGAGTTGGGCCAGTACCTGGTTGGTAAAGGAGTTCGACATGACGAAAGACGGGTGACCGGTGCCGCAGCCGAGGTTCACCAGGCGACCTTCGGCCAGCATGATGATGTCTTTACCGTCGATGTTGTAGAGGTCGACCTGCGGTTTGATGGTTACTTTCGTGTCGCCGTAATTGGTGTTCAGCCAGGCGATGTCGATTTCGTTGTCGAAGTGGCCAATGTTGCAGACGATGGTTTTGTCGTTCATCATGCGGAAGTGCCGCTCCTGCACGATGTCGCAGTTGCCGGTAGCGGTCACAACGATATTGGCGCGTGGGATCGCATTTTCCATCTTTTTCACTTCGAATCCGTCCATCGCGGCTTGCAGCGCACAGATCGGGTCGATCTCTGTCACGATCACGCGGGCACCGGCGCCCCGCAGCGAAGCGGCCGAACCTTTACCTACGTCGCCGTACCCGGCGACTACGGCTACTTTGCCGGCCATCATAATATCGGTCGCGCGGCGAATTGCATCCACCAGACTCTCTTTACAGCCGTATTTATTATCGAATTTCGATTTGGTCACCGAGTCATTGATGTTGATCGCGGGCATCGGCAGGGTGCCTTTTGCTACGCGCTCATACAAACGGTGTACGCCGGTGGTGGTTTCTTCCGAAATGCCGCCGATGCCGGCCACGAGTTCCGGGAAGTGATCCAGCACCATATTGGTCAGGTCGCCGCCGTCGTCGAGGATCATGTTCAGCGGTTGGCCTTCCGAAAACGCAAAGATCGTTTGTTCGATGCACCAGTCAAATTCTTCGGCGTTCATGCCTTTCCAAGCGTAGACCGGAATGCCGGCAGCAGCGATCGCAGCAGCGGCATGGTCTTGCGTGGAAAAGATATTGCAGGAAGACCAGGAGACTTCCGCGCCCAGTTCCACCAGCGTTTCGATCAGCACAGCGGTCTGAATCGTCATGTGCAAGCAACCGGCAACGCGTGCGCCGGCAAGCGGTTTGGTGGTGCCAAATTCTTCGCGCAAAGCCATCAGGCCCGGCATTTCTGCTTCGGCGAGTCCAATTTCCTTGCGGCCCCATTCGGCAAGGGCGATGTCTTTTACTTTGTATTGCGGGCGAGTTTCGGTTGCTACGGCCATGTCCAAAAAAGATGAATGAGTGAATGAGCGGTGAACGAACAGCACGACGACTGTGCTGGTTTTATTTGGGAACAAACGTTTTTGAAACCGTCAAACAGAACTTCGTTTGGTTTGGTTGTCAAAATGCGCCGCAAAGGTACATAATATGCGTCAATTTTGCAGGTGTACTGCACGAAACTTTACATATTCCTGCCCGGTGCGTCCGGCCTGTAGTACCTTCGCCGCATGAAAATTTTGTTTGAAGACTATTATTTACTAGTGGTGGAAAAACCGGCGGGATTGTCGACCGAAGCCGGCGGTGCGAGTCATCCTTCTGCGGAGACCGAAGCGCTGCTGTATTTTACCCAGACCCTGCTTAAAAACTCTACGTCCAAACGCCTGAAAGTCACGCCGTACCTGCGGGCTGCACACCGGCTCGACCGAGCAGCCAGTGGTGTGCTGGTTTTTGCCAAAACCAAAATGGCGCTGGTGGCGCTGATGACGCAATTTGAGCAGCGTACCGTTGAGAAAATCTACCTGGCGGTAACCGATAAAACGCCGCGTTTGTCGGAGAATACGCTGACCAACTGGCTGAAAAAAGACGCCGACGGTAAAAAGGCTTTGATTTTTGTCAAGGAGGAGCGCGGTAGTCAACCTTGTGAATTATCGTATAAAATAACGGCCAAGAAAGGTGCCGGCGCGCTGCTCGAAGTACATCCAGTCACCGGCCGTTACCACCAGATAAGGGCGCAGCTGGCCCATATCGGCTGCCCAATTTCCGGTGATGTGTTGTACGGTGCCAAACCTTGGGTAGAACATGAAATGAAATTGCATGCGCATCGTTTAACCATTGCCCATCCCAAAACCGGCGAACCAATGACTTTTGAAGCGTTGCCGCCCGACACCTGGTAGGTCTAATTCCTAACTCATAGCTAACCATGCGTTTCTTTTTCGCACCCTTCATTTTTGCCCTGTTTCCTTGCCTCGTTGCCGCACAAGACAAAAATCCGGTCACCGAAGCGGTCATCCTAGATGAGCAGATCACTGCGGTGCAATTGTATCTTTCTGGAACACCGATGACCTTGCCCATTGTGGCACTCAAGGCACCCAATAATTCACTCTTGCTGCAATTCGACTGCCTGTCTACCGATATAAAAGATTATCTCTACACCATTCAGCATTGCAACGCCGATTGGCAGCCCTCCGAATTGGTTGATAATGAATATATTGACGGCTACACGGAAGATCGAATCACCAATTTTGAAAATTCGCTGAACACCCTGACGCAATACGTACATTACACGCTTGCTTTGCCGAACGCCAATATGCGCTGGATAAAATCGGGCAATTACCTGCTTAAAATTTATGACAACAGCAACGACCAGGCGCTGGTGCTGGTGCGGCGTTTCCTGGTCGTAGAAACAACCAAATGGCGGGCGACCGGCGAGATCGTCAGAAAGCCGGCCTCGGTCCAGAAAATGGATACACACCACGAACTGGATTTCTCCATCCGGCACGACGGCGTTCAGGTCAATAATCCCCAACAATCGGTCCGGGCGTTCGTATTGCAGAACGGCCGCTGGGACAATGCACTTGGCCCGATCAAGCCATTTATTGAACGAGATGGCGCATTTGTCTTCGATTACCAGGATAAGATTGTATTCCCCGCCGGAAAAGAATGGCGTTACTTTGATATGCGCTCGTTTAATTACCGGGGCGAATGGGTGAAATCGATCAGTGAACGCGATAATTTTTACGAAGTCACCCTGCGAACGGATGAAAGTCGCCAAGGCACCAGTTATATTTACCACGGCGATATCAACGGGCGATTTTCCATCGAAAATGCCAATAATAACGAGACGGTCGCACAATGCGACTATGGCCATGTCCTGTTTTCTATTAAACGCGCTGCGCCGCTGGAAGATGAAGATGTGTACGTGTTTGGTGAATTGTCCGACTGGCAATTGAAGCCTGAATTTAAAATGGCGTACAGCGATATCGCACAAGCCTACGTGTGTGAAGTGCCCTTAAAGCAGGGTTATTACAACTACGAATATATGGTTGTAAATAGCCTCACCAATGCGGTAGAAGAAGATGGCCTGGAAGGAAACTGGCACGAGACTAGCAATGTTTATACCGTGTTAATTTACTATCACCCCTTTGGCGAACGTTATGAACGACTGATGTCCGCCTCTTCAGTCGTCTCGCAAAAAAGGGAGTAAGTGCGTTATTTTGCGAAATATCCCCTATTAAAGCGTATTTTTATCCGTTTTTTAACTATAAATCCTGAACATGAAAAAGCAACTTTACTTTCTGGTCGCAGTCGTTGTGGTGGCTGTGGCTATTTTTGCCTCCTGCAAAAGTGACGATCCAACCAAAAGCGATAAAAACCTCGTAACGCTGCGACTCCGTTGGGAAGGCCCTGTCTCCTCGCTCAATCCAATCATCACCCGCAGCGGGTATTCCCGTTTTGCAGCCATGCGGGTGTTCCAGACCTTGGGCGCGGTAGATCCCAAAACGCTTAAACTGGAGCCGATCCTCGCCAAGTCTATTCCCCAAATGCAACGGGTGACCGACGGTAAACACCAAGGGGAACGCTCCTATACGTTTGAAATAAACGATGCTGCCCGCTGGGATAACGGCACACCCGTGACCGCCAAAGACATTGAATTTTCCTTGAAAATTGTTTTTAATCCCGAACAGCCGGACGCAGCACCTTGGCGGGGTTATTATGAGTTTTTAAGCGGTTTTGACACCGATCCTGCCAATGCCCGGAAGTTCACGGTGTATCTGAGCCGCTATTATATTCTGGAACTGGAGAGTATTACCCAGTTGCCGATTTATCCGGCCTACAATTATGATCCCAATAACCGAATTGCCAACATCCCGCTGAATACGCTGCTCGATACGACCGCTACCAATGCGCTGATGCGCACAGATTCCTCGTTGCGGGTTTTTGCCCGGGAAATGAAGCAGTCCAAATTTGATAAAGATCCTGCCGCCATTTCCGGCAGCGGTCCGTACAAGTTGTTGCAGATGGCCGAGCAGGAAACGACCCTGGGAAAAAAAGCCGACTGGTGGGGGAATAACAGCGCCTCCTCCAATCCACTTATGCAAGCCTATCCCGACCGGCTGGTATACCATTTTATGTCCGATGAAGATGCCATTGTGTTACAGTTGAAAAATCATGAAATCGATGTAGTTGCCAATATGAGCGTGCTGAAATTTCGGGAGCTACAGCAAAATCCGGACATCACTGCCGCGTACCGCTTCGATACGATCTGGTCGCCCAATTATAATCGCTGGGTCTTCAACCTGGCCAATCCAAAGTTAAAAGATCCGTTGGTGCGCCGTGCACTTTCCTATGTGGTAGATTATGATTACATTATCAATACGGTCCTACAGGGCATGGGCACCCGGGTGGTTGGTCCGGTCAGCCCGAGGCAGCCACATTACGCCAAAGATATTCCGTTGTACAACCACGATATTGAAAAAGCCAAGCAACTGCTGGCCCAGGCCGGTTGGAAAGACAGCGATGGCGATCAGATTGTCGACAAGATGATCAACGGTCAGCGGGTTAAACTTAGCCTGGAAATGCTCACTTCGCTTGATTTTATCGTGAGCAAAATGATTTCTGAACGCATTCAGGAGGAGGCCCGTAAAGCCGGAGTAGAAATTGTTTTCAAATCTAAACCGCTTAAAGAAATCTCTCCGCTTACCCGCAAAGGAGATTTTGAAACGGCTGTTTACGCTGCTGCCCAAAATCCGGTGATGGCAGAGCTGAAACAAATGTACAGCGCTAAAAGTCTGCCCAAGGAAGGTGGAGACAACCGCAGCAATTATATCAACCTTGAATTGACCAACCTGATCGAAGAAATGCGCTGTACGGAAGACCCTGCACAACGCAATGCCATGTACATAAAAGCCCAGCAGATACTGCACGACGACGCGCCGGAAGTGTTTTTATACTCGACTAAAGCACGCGTTATTTCCGCCAAGACCTTTGAACCGGTCCTTATGAGCGAATCGCCCGGCATGATGGAACAACTGTATAAACCAGGAGGGAAAAGTGAAAAGTGAAAATTACGTTCACTCTTCCCTCCTTTTTTCACCCTCCCTGATCCGAAAAACTATAATAACCGCGTTCGGAGACGATCAAATGATCGAGCATGGGTAAGTCCAGGATTTCGCCGGCTTTGCGGAGTCTTTTGGTCAGATCGACGTCGGCCTGGCTGGGTTGCAGACTGCCCGACGGGTGATTGTGAATGGCGATAATGGCGACGGCCCGGGCATCCAATGCCGCTTTGAAGACCATTTTGATATCGACCACGGTGCCGCTGGTGCCGCCGGAACTCAGTTGCTCGCGGGCAAAAACTTCATTGGCGCGGTTGAGCAGCAGGATCCAGAATTCTTCGTGGTACAAATCGGTCAGCAAGGGCGCAATGGCTTCATACGCATCGCGGCTGCTGGCTACGCGGGGGCGTTCGCGCAGATCGGAGAGTTGGCGGCGGCGGCCGAGTTCGAGCGCGGCAGCGATGCTAACTGCTTTCGCTTCCCCAATGCCTTTAAATTTTTCGAGATCGTTGATCGTGCATTTGCCTAAATCGTGCAAATTGTGGTCTACGGAAGCGAGAATGCGGCGTGCGAGTTCGACGGCGCTTTCGCCAACGGAGCCGGAGCCTAACAGGATGGCAATAAGTTCAGCATCGGTGAGGGATTGCTTGCCTTTGAGCAGCATTTTTTCGCGGGGGCGATCTTCTTCGGCCCATGCCGTGATCGCAATAGAGGTGTTTTCCATAAAGAGAGTAGCCTTAAAAATATTATCGGAGATGGGATGAGTCTAAATCCCCAGGGCCCAAAAATATTGATTGTTATGAAAACAACGTTACTATCCCCATTCTTTTCACCAACTTTTTTGCAATGCCACTTTTGTTCTTATTATTCAGCTGCTTTTGGCAACCTAGATTGCAAGTTGCATTTACTAATGTAAAAGTGCCGAAGGGTAGCATTTACGTCGCGGTTTATAACCGTTCGGATGTTTTTTTAAACCCTGCGAAAACCTGTTTTAAACGGGTCATTCCAGTTAATTCGACGGACAATATTGAAATTATGCTGCCTGATCTGCCCGCAGGTTCGTATGCCTTGAGCTGTTTTCACGACGTCGATGGAAACGGCGTGTTGAATAAAAACTTTTTTGGCGTGCCAACCGAACCGTACGGATTCTCCAACAATGCGCGGCCCCGTTTTCGGGCACCTGACTGGGGCGAAGCAAACTTTACACTGCCGGCTACGGGCGGCAGGATCGCTATAAAGTTAGAAAAGTGGTAGTTCCGACTTACCTTTGCCGCCGCAATTAAAAATACCCATCGTCCTACCGCTTAAATATGATTCGCGCAGAAAAAGTCGTCAAAACCTTCGGGGAACAACCAGTACTCAAAGGGATTGATTTCACCTTCGAGACTGGGAAAACAAACCTCATTATCGGCCGTTCGGGTGCCGGTAAAACGGTACTGCTCAAAATATTGGTCGGACTGCAAACGCCAACAACCGGAAGTGTGTGGTATAATAATGTCAATTTTACCGCGCTGGATAAAATGGGTATGCGCGCGATCCGTATGAAAATCGGCATGTTGTTTCAGGGCTCTGCCTTGTTCGATTCGCTTACGGTGGAACAAAATATCCGCTTCCCGTTGGATATGTTTACCACCATGACACCGAAGCAAAAACTCGAACGCGTTGATTACTGCCTCGAACGCGTGGGCCTTAGCGGTAACAATCGGAAATATCCATCCGAACTTTCCGGAGGCATGCAAAAACGCGTCGGCATTGCCCGGGCGATCGTGCTCGAACCACAGTATCTTTTTTGCGATGAACCCAACTCCGGTCTCGATCCCAAAACCTCCATCGTCATCGACGACCTCATTCACGGCATCACCCACGAAAATAATATCACCACCATCATCAATACCCACGATATGAATTCGGTGATGGAAATCGGCGAAAATATCTGTTTCCTGCACGAAGGTGAACTTGAATGGAGCGGCACGAAAGACGACGTATTGGGTAGCACGAATGATAATCTGCAATCTTTTATTTTTGCTTCGCCTTTTTTGCAGCGGCTGCGCAAATCAGCGCTGGGCAAATAGTCATTTTGGCCTGAAAAGTTGGATGCAATAATCTTACTTCTTTGAAAATGAAACATTTATTATACTGCGATTGCCGGAAAAACTACGCCTTCGTCAGGATATTAGTGTTCTTTTTGTTATGTGCTATTGCCTGTCGGCAAACACCGCCCATCCCTACGCTTTTCACAGAATTACCTGCCACTGCAACCGGCATTACGTTCGCCAATACCCTGCCCGAGCAAACGCCTGCCGGCATGAACATTATCCAGTACCTCTATTATTACAACGGGGGTGGCGTAGCAGCGGGCGATCTGAACAACGACGGTCTGTGCGATCTGTATTTCGCCAGTAACATCGGTCCCAACAAACTCTACCTCAACCGCAGCAATTTCAACTTTGAAGATGTCACCGACCGCGCGGGAGTGGCCGGCACCGGCAGCTGGAAAACCGGCGTGTCTTTAGCCGATGTAAATGCGGATGGCTGGCTCGATATTTACGTCTGCCAGGTCGGAAAATATAAGTCCTTTTCCGGCAAAAATCAACTTTTTATCAATAACCAGGACGGTACATTTACCGATCAGGCAGCGGCATACGGGCTTGATATCCAGGCGTTTAGTACGCAGGCATCTTTCTTCGATTTCGATCTGGACGGCGATCTTGACTGTTTCTTGGTCTGCCACAGTGTGCATGCTGCGGGTAGTTACCGCGATACCACGCTCACCCGCAAGTATGACCCATTAGCAGCCGATCGCTTGCTGCTAAATCCGGGCCGGCAGCCAGGGGGAGGCCCTCAGCCGTTCATACCGGCACCCGGAAGCGGGATTTTTGGCGGCGCTGCCGGTTATGGCCTGAGTCTGGCTATTGGTGATCTGAATGCCGACGGTTACCCGGATGCGTACGTGACCAATGATTTTCACGAAAACGATTACCTGTATTACAATAGGAAAGGACGGTGTTTTTCGGAAAGCGTCGCGACAGCACTCGGCCACACGTCTAATTTTTCCATGGGTTGTGATCTGGCCGATTATAACAACGATGGACTGCCCGATCTGCTGACGTTAGACATGAAACCGGAGGACGAAGCGATCCTGAAAGCGAGTCAACCCGCCGACAGTTATGAAGTGTATAATTATAAACACAGTCTCGGGTATCACTGGCAGTTACCACGCAACAACCTGCAACTTGCCTGTCCTTCGCCCACAGGCACAGGTTGGAGTGAAGTCGCGCAATTGGCCGGGGTAGCCACCACCGACTGGAGTTGGAGCGCTTTGTTTGCCGACCTCGATCTGGATGGCTGGAAAGATATATACATTACCAACGGCATCGTCCGACGTCCGAACGATCTGGATTACCTCAAGTTTATTTCTTCCGCCGAAGTGCAGCGCAATGCGACGGACTTGCAATTAATTGAGAAAATGCCGTCCGGCGCGGTCCCCAACTACGGTTTTCGCAACCGGGGCGATCTGACGTTCGAAGATGTTTCCAAGGCTTGGGGGCTGGCGCATAAGGGCTGTTCCAACGGTGCCGCGTATGCCGATCTGGACAATGATGGCGATCTGGATTTAATCACGAATAATCTCAATGAACCGGCTTCGGTTTATCGCAATAATAGCAGCGGCGCCAATTGGTTAAAAGTGAAATTTACGGCCAATCCCGCCGATAGTGCCAACCCTTTCGGCATTGGTGCAAGGGTAACATGTTGGTCGAACCGCCAACTACAATACTTTGAAAATCAGCCGGTTCGGGGTTTTGAATCCTGTGTGGAACCAGGTATGATTACGATCGGGCTGGGTAAAAACACCCAGGCCGACTCGCTTGAGGTCATTTGGCCGGGCGGACAGCGACAGCTACTGCGATATGTTGCTGCCAATCAGATTGTCGTAGTGAAAAAAGAGGCTGCGAACGACCACCCCGCGCTGCCAGTTTCCAGCATACCCGCACCGCTGGCAAATAAAATCGCCCCCACTTCCGCTGATCCGCCTGTACCTGTATCGCTTGATCTGATCCGCGAAAAACTGATGCCTTGGTCGCTAAGCACGCAGGGGCCTAAAATGGCGGTCGGCGATGTCAATGGAGACGGACTGGAAGATTATTATGTGGCTGGAAATCAATTGTTTATTCAGGCTGCTAACGGCAGTTTCAAGTCGCGACCCGCCTATACGACTGCGGTCGATGCCGGTTTAGAGACTGCGGCGGCGCTTTTCGATGCCGACGGCGACGGTGATGCCGATCTTTTTATCGGTATGGGTGGAAATGTTGCCACGGGTTTTTCACAACTCTTGTGCAATGATGGCCAGGGGAACTTCGTGCTATACGATCAACCGATCATCCCCACCATTCGCGAAAATATTGCCTGTATCCGGCCCGCCGATTTTGATGGCGACGGCGATCTGGATGTTTTCATTGGCAGCCGTTCCGTCTCAGGTGCTTACGGTCTGGCACCCACCTCTTTTTTGCTGGAAAACGATGGAAAAGGACATTTTACCGATGTCACGGCTACGCGTTTAGGTGGACCCATCGGCGGGCTGGTCACCGATGCGCAATGGTTTGACAGCGATGGCGATAAACGCGCTGATCTGGTCATTTGTGGCGAGTGGATGCCGCTGACGATCTATCAAAACACGGGAAAAAATTTCACGAAAACCGAAATTCCACATTCCAGCGGTTTATGGAATTGCTTGTCGGTCGCTGATTTCGACCACGATGGCGATCTTGACTGGATTGTCGGCAATCTCGGTTTGAACTCCAATTTGCAGGCTTCGATTGCCGAGCCGCTCGGCTTATGGGTGCATGATTTTGATAAAAACGGTGCTTTCGATCCAATTCTAACCTATTACCGGCAGGGTAAAAACTATGTCTTTGCGGACAAGGATTTGCTGCTCATGCAAATCCCTGTGCTGAAAAAAGACTTCGTGCAATATGAAAAGTATGCACACAGCACCTTTGCAGAAGTGTTTCCGGCGGATAGGTGCGAGGGCGCTATTCACCGGGAAGCCCAGATCTTGACCAGTTGTTATGTTGAAAACAGAGGGCCCGGGAACTGGCAATTGCGGCCTTTGCCGACTGCTGCACAAATGAGTCCGGTATTTGCCGCCTGTTCCGCTGATTTTGATGGCGATGGGAACCTGGATGTGCTGCTGGGCGGTAATTTATACGAAGTACAACCCAGCATCGGGCGCTTTGATGCCAGCCACGGCACGCTACTGCAAGGGGATGGAAAAGGTAATTTTACTACGCTGCATGCCACCGTATCTGGCATCTGGCTGACGGGGGCAGTACGCGATATTCAATTGATACACAGCCCCAAAGACCGGCATACACTCGTGGTGTCCGCCAATAATTCTCCGCTGCAACGCTTCCAATTAACCCAAAAGTGATACCTTTCGGCCCGTTAACGACGCGTACCATGTCATTCAAAACAATCGAGCGCAGTGCTTTTTACCTGCTTTTAGCCGCAAATCTCCTTCCGCTGTGGTCGGTTCATTATTTCCTGACCGGCGACGGTCCCTGTCACCTGCACAATGCGCATGTGTTGCTGGATTTCTGGCGCGGCGGCGAACTCAAGGATTTTTTTAATCCCTGGATGTACGTGAATACGAACTTTATGCCCAACTGGTTCGGCCACGCGTTTATGGAATTGTGCATGGGCATCGGCTTTGCGCCTTATCTGGCGGAAAAATTACTGCAAACTTTTTATGTGCTGTCGTTCGGACTTGGCCTGCGCTATCTGGTGCGTCAACTGAATCCGAATAGCCTGTTTATCAGTACGTTCGGCCTGTTGTTGACCTATCACCACGTATTCCAGATGGGTTTTTACAATTACTCGTGCAGCGTTGCTATTATGTTCTGGGTGACTGGTTTTTGGCTGCAACATCGAAATGCCTGGACGACCGGCCGGATGATGGCACTGGCGATGGGCTTTCTGACCCTTTATTTTTGTCACCCAATCGGTTTGCTGTTTTCTTTTCTGGTTATTATCAGCGTATTTTTTACGGAGTTTGTCGGTGGCTTTCTCGCGAAAGACCGGCCTGTCGCGCCCTGGAAATCCTTTTGGCAAAATGGTTTTGCCGTTGCTATCGCCGCGCTGCCAGTGTTGGTTTTATTTGCCCAATACTTGTTTATCAAAGGCCTGGACCCTTCTCCGCGTGGGGAGTCAGACCAGCAGATATGGAAAGACCTACGGGAGTTTACGGCATTGGTCAATGTGATGAATACCGAACGTCCATGGGCCATCGGAGTCGCGATTATCTTCGCATTGTTATTAGTGGCGGCAATCATTTTTAAAGTTAAAATCCGGCAAATACGCTGGACCGATATTCTACTCCCGGTTACCGCTGTTGCCATACTCATTTATTTTAAGCAACCGGGCGGTATTGCTGGTGCCGGTATTTTACCCATCCGGTTACAATTTTTGCCGTACCTGATGTTATTACTTTGGCTGGCTTCGGTTAATTACCCAAGATGGTTGCAGACGGGTACGCTGGTATTTACCGCGATTATTTTTGTTGGATTCTGGAGCATCCGGCTGCCTTCGCACCAGCGCGCGGCAGCGGCGGCGGCAGAGTATGCCAGTTGTGCCAGTGTTATTCCGGATAAAGTCTCGGTATTGCCGATCAGTTTTGACCACAATGGCCAGGACGCCAACGGACGCGAGGTAGCCAATCGCGTATGGTTGTTTATGCACGCCGGCGATTACATCGGCGCGGAACGCAGTGTGGTCATGCTCGGCAACTACGAAGCGGCCACGCAAAATTTCCCGCTTATCTGGCGCTGGGAACGCAATCCAATTGACCGGTTGAAAAAGAATGATAAAATGTTCGAAGACCAGCCGCCGATCGCTGATTTTCTGAACTATCCGAAAAACTCCAATAATGGTTCTGTAGATTATGTGGTGACGTGGTGTATGGATCGGAAATTTGCCGATCATCCAAATACAGCCGATATCAAGCAGCAATTGAGCGAAGGATACGAGCTGGTTTTTACTTCGCAGACGGGCTTGGCTAAAGTATTCAAACGCAAGGGTTTGTGATCTTTATTGGCATCGCGCTGGCATTGGCGTATGCGGCAGTCATGCTGTTGTACCTGATTGGCTGGCGCAATTTGCCCCGCTGGGAAATACCCGTCGGTTTTATACCGGTTATGCCGGTCACGGTTATCATTCCGGCGCGCAATGAGGCGGAAAATATAGCAGCCTGCCTGCAGTCCATCCTGCGGGGAACTTATCCGGCGGCTTTGCTGGAAATCATTGTCATCGACGACTTTTCCACGGATGCGACCGCCGCGCTGGTTGCACAAATCGCTGAAAATACGCGTCATGCGACTGTTCGTCTGACACGCATGGCGGATTATCTTCTGCCGGGTGCGCAGGTAAGTGCGCACAAGAAAAAAGCCCTCGAAATTGCGATTGCGCAAGCCCGGGGCGATCTGATTGTTACGACCGATGCAGATTGTATAGTTCCAATCGACTGGCTGAATTATATCGTTTCATGTAGTATCGGCACCCATCGCAAAGGTGCACTGGTGTGCGCGCCCGTCATTTTTCATCGGGAAAAAAACGTATTGCAGCGCTTTCAATCCCTTGATTTTCTCGGTCTTATGGGTATTACCGGCGCCGGTATTCACCTCGGATTTCAGCGCATGGGCAACGGTGCCAACCTGGCCTATCCACGGGACTTATTTGCCGAAGTGGATGGTTTTGCCGGTAATGAAAACCATGCTTCCGGCGATGATCTGTTCCTGATTCAAAAAGTCGCGCAACGCGATCCGACCCGCGTGACTTTTCTAAAAAACAGATACGCAACAGTACGCACGGAAGCCAAACCGGATTGGCGCAGTTTCTGGCAGCAACGCCTACGCTGGAGCACCAAAAATGCCGCCTTGCCTGAGTGGCCCGTTAAGTTTGTCCTTGGGATCGTTTTCTGTTTTTGCTGGAGTATGGTACTGTTGGCGTTGTTAGCTCCCTTTTGGGCGCTGGCCGGCTGGCTCTTGATTTTTCAAATCGCCGTCAAAACAGTTTTTGACTTTATTTTTTTGCGTGAAATGTGCCGCTTTTTCGATCGCCGGGATTTAATGCGTTCGTTTGTTCCCGCCTTTTTCTTGCACATTTTCTACATTGCCGGGGTGGGCACAGCAAGTTTGTTTTTTAAGCAGTATAATTGGAAGGGGCGTAAGGTGCAGTAAAAAAAGTGGTGGCACCACTCCAGTCGTGCCACCACGTAGCATTTATCAACTACACATGTGAATATTGGGCTAAGATAAATGCTTGATTGCCAGGGCTATTGACGGGGGTGACTTTAAGTCACTCCGTCACTAAGCAACTGATTGACAACCACTTCCTAATTCTAACTCAATATTCGCATGTAGTGTTACCCAAATCTTGGTTTGGGTTAGGGTGCGGCCTTATGCAAATCCCGGTTTTGCGCGCTTGGAGGCGGATGAAGCAAAACCATGTTTGAGTCCCGACGTAGGAGGGGCGAGTTTGGTTTTGCGCCGCCGTAAAGTGTGGCAAAACCGTTGGATT
>JBBRDQ010000087.1:0-19326 GCA_038203695.1 Chitinophagales bacterium | reverse complement strand
TTCCGTAAATTCAAGGAAAAATACCCCGACCACGTGGTAGTGAGTTACATCAACTGCACGGCGGAATTAAAAACACTAACCGATATCTGCTGTACGAGTACCAATGCGGTGCAGATCATTGAAAGCATTCCGAAAGACCAGCCGATCATTTTTGCGCCGGACAAAAACCTGGGTGCCTACCTGATCAAAAAAACCGGCCGTGACATGGTGTTGTGGAACGGTGCGTGTATGGTGCACGAAATATTCAGCCACGAACGTATTGTCAAATTGCGCAACCGCCACCCTAATGCCAAATTCATCGCGCACCCGGAATGCGAGGAACATATTCTGGACATGGCCGATTTCATCGGCAGCACTACCGGCTTGTTGAAATATACGATCAACGACCCGGCGACGGAATTTATCGTGGCGACCGAGGCCGGGATTTTGCATCAGATGCAGAAATCCAGTCCGCACAAAACATTTATCCCGGCTCCGCCGACTAATAATTGCGCCTGCAATGATTGTCCGCACATGAAGCGCAATACGCTGGAGAAACTCTACCTGTGTATGCAATACGAGTTGCCGGAAATCGTGCTGCCGGAATGGATCATCAAGGAAGGCCGGGCATCAATCGATCGCATGCTGGAAGTGTCGGCGAAAGCGGGTTTGATGGGGTAATTAACCCCGCACATCCAGCGCATCGCGCAACCCATTGCCCACGGCATTAAACGCCAGTACTGTCCCGGCAATGGCCAAAGCGGGTACCAGCGCCAGCAATGGTTTGCCGCTCATGGCGTAGCCGTAGTTTTCATTGAGCATGGTGCCCCAGGAAGGCGCGGGTGGCTGCACGCCGAAACCGAGGTAACTCAAGCCCGATTCCAGCAGGATAGCAGTGGCAAAATTGCCGGCCATAACCACTAAAACGGGGCCCAGCAGATTGGGCAAAATATGCCGAAATAAAATCCGCCCGGACCCGAAACCCATACTGCGCGCCGCTTCTACAAACTGCATTTCACGCAATGCCAGCACCTGTCCGCGCACCAGCCTTGCTACGTCTACCCACATGGTCAGACCGACCGCCAGAAAAATAATGCCGATGCCGCGACCCAGCGCCAGTACGATAGCAAACACCAAGAGTAAAGTGGGGATCGACCAGATCGTGTTGACCAGCAACATCACCGCATCGTCGATGCGGCCGCCGAAATAACCGCCCAGCGCGCCCAGAAAAATGCCGATGGTCAGAGAAATCAACACGGCAATGGCACCCACCAGCAAAGAAACCCGGAACCCCAGCAACAAACGGCTTAAAATACAGCGGCCGTACCGATCGGTGCCGAACGGAAAGGTACGGGTTTGGAGTAAGGACTGATTCTTTATCCTTGCGCTAATTTCTGCGGATGTAATTTGTTGGAATTGAGCGTTTTGATCGGTAAACGTATAATTTTCACCGGTCTTTTTTACGCTGTCTTGTATAGCAAAAAGACGCCGTACCACATGAATGGCTTCGTATTTTTGTTGTCCCAGGCGTTGAAAATAAATCGAATCGCCCCGAATCTCCACCGAATCGCCCTCTACGGGAATCCAGCGAAATGCTGCCGGTTGGCCGTGCCACAAAAACCCGAGCCAGTTGGTTTTTTCCGTCGGACGATCGAGTGGAAGTGGCAACAGGTCTGCCTCAAATCCGGGCGGGCGCAGCGCAAGTTCGGTCAGTTGCGTATTGGCATCGGGCGTGTGATCGGGCGCGAGTGCGTAGCCAAATAGGGCGATCAGGCAGGCTGCAACAATCATCCACAACCCCAGCCAAGCGGGCGTATTGCGCCGAAAACGACGCCAGGACTTGTGAAATTCGGAGATTGCTTGCAATATATATGGAGTAGTTAAGGTGTGATGGGTGGATGGGAACCTCATTTATCCAACCCGACTTTTTTCCGGGTGCGCAGCCGATTTAACAAATAAACACTCAGGATCGCGAGGGATAATTCGATGCCGATGACCGTCAGCATGCCCAAGGAATTGAGGGCAATCGCGACGGAAATGAACCCTGCCGTCGCCGCTACTAAAACGGCTGTAGCGCCAATATGGGTCATGCCCAAATCGAGCAGAAGATGATGAATATGATTGCGGTCGGGATGAAACGGCGATTTCCCCTGCGCTAAACGGATGACGAACACCCGCAAGGTATCAAATACCGGCAGAATCAAAACCGCGAGCGCAATGGCCGGGGCTGCGCCGAAGCGAAAAGGGGAAGTAAGGGGTTGTTTGTAATTTGTGGCGATAAAGTGGATAGCGAGAATGGCGCACACCATGCCGATCAGCAGCGATCCGGTATCGCCCATAAAAATACGCGCAGGGCTGAGGTTGTATTTTAGAAATGCGACGATAGCACCGGCCAATGAAAATGCTACGAGGGCGGTGGCTACTTCGCCAACGGCCAAGAACCAGGCTCCCCAGCAAAGGCAGGCCAGTAATCCGATGCTGCCAGCCAGACCGTTGATGCCATCGATTAAATTGAAAGCATTGATGATGCCGATGATGGCGACGATCGACAGTACGAACCCAGTTAACTCAGGTAATTCGTGCACGCCCAATGCCCCGTAAAAATTAGTCAGCCGGATATTGGCTTTGTAGGCGAGGATTATAGCGACTAACAGTTGGCCGAGCATCTTTTTGGTAGGCGAGAGCGGCATCAGATCGTCCATGACGCCGATCAAAAAAATAAGCACGAAGGCGGCAAAAATATACTGTAGCACGCCGAAAACTTCCAAGGGTGTCCACAGGACAATCCCGCAAATCGTGCCGGCAAAAATTCCGATTCCACCGAGTGAAGGCGTAGGGATTATGTGCGCGCTGCGTTCGTTGGGCCGATCATAGAGCCTGCGTTCCCGCGCAACCCGGATGATAACCGGGATGATCAGATACGTAAGCGTAAATGCAGTAATAAAACCAAGTATGGCAGCGTACATAGATGAAAAATATTCAATTTTTGGCGCAACGAACTGCCCAACTTCCTGACCCTTTCAAGAAGGTGCTGTTACATTTAGACCAAAAACCGTCGCAAACGTAACTGCAAACCGTAAAACATAAACCCAAGTCAAGCGTTTTTTTAAAACCTTTTCACTTCACCGGTCTTTTTCGATGAAAAATCCCTTTTTCGTTGTCTTTTTCATACTGCTCAACGCAATTCCCGGGCTGGCACAATCGGTCGTCCCGCCGGTAGACACTGTTCCGCAAGGCGCATGGGCCCGTCGGGAGATTTTCGATGGAGACACCGTGTATGTAATGTCGTTACGTCCGGCACGTATTGTTGGGCCGCGTATTTATAAAGATTTTACCGAGCAAAATCAGTACAATCGCTATAATCGGGCCGCCCGAAAAGTATATCCGTACGCCGTGCAGGCCATTGATCTATACAATGATCTACAGGATGAAAAAGCGGATATGGGCAAGCGTGAATACCGTCGTTTCAAACGTGCCAAGCGACAAGACCTTAAAGGCGACTTCTCTGACGAGTTGAAAAACCTGAGCAAAACGGAGGGCAAGGTGCTGGTGAAGATGATTGAGCGCAATCTCGATAAACCCTTTTACGATCTTATCCGTGAAACACGCGGCGGCATGGCGGCCACCTATTGGAGTGGTCTGGGTAAAATATGGGGATACGATCTCAAAGAAGGATACCAATTCGGGGCAGAACCGCTACTTGATGGTGTATTGCTCGATTATGATTATGGAGATGCAATCTGGCGATATTAGCAGCATACGGGGATAGATCAGGAAGCGCGAACCGGTCTTCTGATTTTACCGGCTGAAAGAAGCAGGCCCAATGTTGCACCGACAGTATTGGCGAGCATATCGCCGTATTCATAAAAGCGACCGGGAATAAAAGCGTATTGCACAAACTCCATCATCATGCCATAGGCAACGGCAAACAAGAAAATGCCAACGGCCCATTTCCAGGCAACGAGCTGTTTATCAAAAGCATAGGACCCGCGAATGGCCAACCAGACCAGGATGCCATAGATCAGTGCATGCGCCAGTTTATCCGTTGCAAAAAGATTGAAGCTGGGTAATTGCACGCCAGGCATGACGGAAAGTCCGGTTATCAGCAATAGCCAAAACAGCGCGGGGAAAAGTGTTTGTCTCATACGAATCGTAGCAATGTAAACCAATTTTTTGGTGCAGCAAACAGGGGCTTAACTCTTTTACTACAATTTTATTGCCACGTGTTTGTAGGGTGTTATAGGGCTTTAATTATTCCAGCACGCCTTTGCGTTTCATTTTATAGTAATGCACACCAGCACCGAATACCCAGCCGTCCTTCCCTTCCTTGGTGCGTATTTTAACCCAATGATCGGTTACTTTTTCATAGCCTAAACTGATCTCTTCGGTTTTTTCGGTTTTTTGATTCAAAAAATAGACTTCTTCGTACAATTCCAGTTTCGCCACAACATCGCCTTTGAGCGTCGGTTGTTTGCGCATCTTCAGGCCGTCGATGGTTACATAGAGTTTAGAATAGGCGGGTTGTACCGGTTTGGCCACTGCGGGTGCAGTAACTGGTGGCGTCAAAGCCGGTTTGGCCGTCGGTGCAGGTGTTGTCGGCGGTGGTGCAGTGGTAAGCGCCGGGGTGGTGGTAGGTGCAGGCGTTAAAGTAGGCTTCGGTAACACTGGCTGTGCACGCTGGGCCGGCGAAGCAGCCGTATCTAGACGGGTAGGGCGGTCTTCCTGTTCTTCGGTGCGGTCGGCGGTGCGGCGACTTGAGTCGGCCCGCCGGCCCGAACATTTGGAAATAGCCCACATGGCTACGCAGGCAAAAAAGACCAGAATAATCAGGGTTTCTATTTTTGGCAATTTCATAATGGATGGATATGGTAAGTATGCTTACATTTGTCGCGTCAAAAATAGGTCGAATTCGCGTATCAATATCCTCTTAGTCGTTTTTCAAATTCATGCCGGACAGCCTGCAATATCAAATAGCCCTGACGCTTATTCCTCAAGTGGGCGCCATCACTGCAAAAAACCTGGTCAGTTATTGCGGCAGCGCGGAAAGTGTATTCCGGGCCAGCAAAAGAGAGTTGTCCAAAATACCGGGCATCGGACCTTCCATCGTACAACACCTCAGTACGGCACAGCCGCTGCACCTGGCTGAGCGCGAACTTTACTTTTTGGAACAGCAACAGGTAACGGCACTTTTCTACACCGATTCACGTTTTCCGGCCCGCCTGCGGCAATGTTACGACAGTCCAGCCATTATTTATTTTAAAGGATCCGATGTGCAATTATTGGATGGCCTGCGCATCGTAGCGATCGTCGGCACACGCCAGCCTTCAGATTATGGCAAAGCGCTGTGCGAGGAGATTATTGAAGATTTGCAGCCCTATAATGTAGTCATTGTGAGTGGTTTAGCCTATGGAATTGATATTACGGCGCATCGCAAAGCCACCCAGATGGACCTGCCTAATATTGGGGTACTAGGCCATGGATTGGCCAGTATTTATCCTGGCCAACACCGCAGTACGGCACTCCGGATGCTGGAGAATGGGGGATTACTCACAGAATATACCCACGATACCAAACCGGATCGGGAGCATTTTCCCATGCGCAACCGTATTATCGCCGGTCTTTGTGATGCGCTGATCGTCATAGAAACGGCCACTTCCGGCGGTTCGATGATCTCGGCTGATCTGGCCATACAGCATCACCGTGAGGTATTTGCATTGCCGGGTCGGGTGCGCGATCCCAAAAGTGCTGGTTGCAACTTGCTGCTTAAGAACAATCGCGCCAAACTGATTGAATGTGCGGCTGATCTGGCTACGGCGATGCAATGGAGCGACCCGGATCAACCATTTGCCGTACAGACGCAGCTATTGCTGGACCTGGGCCCGGCCGAAACGGCGGTGTTAAAAATTATCCGCCAGACACCGGAAATCCCCATCGATCAACTAACAATCGCAACCCAATTGCCGCCTGGCGAACTGGCTGCTTTACTGCTTGGACTCGAATTTAGTGGTGCTATCCGAACCTTACCTGGCAAAAGATATATGGTAGTTTGATATTTCCGGAAAAACTATTTTTAGGCAACCAGATTTCATTTCTGCACGTTTGTTTCCACGTTATAGTTCCGCAAACTTTATCTTTGCCGACGCACCTAAAAAATTTTTCAACTTTTATTTAACGAACCCTTTTGGTAAAACACCAACTGGGCTTAACCACATTTTTAAATATAATCTTGCATGAGGTCACTTCTTCATTCCCGTCTGCTTTACTTCTCAGGCTTATTCCTTGCCATGTTTGTTTGGCTAGCCAATAACAGCAACCCTCCTACCGGCCGCACCGGCGCTCCATTCGACACCGCTGGTACTTGTGCCAACGGTTGCCATACGGGCAATGCCAACAATTACAATGGAGATGTTACCATCGGCGGACTGCCAGCCACTATTCAGGCTAACACTGCTTATCCACTGACCATTACCCTTACACCAACGGCAGGCACTCCGATAAAAGGTGGCTTTCAACTCGTTATTGTCGATGGTAATAATGTCGGTACTGGTACGCTGACTGCGGCCAATGCGCAATCTGGCACAGAGATGTTTGGCGGACGCCGATACCTTGAGCACCGGGGCGGTAAAATTTTTGGCGGTAATCCGGTCACCTGGAGTTTCAACTGGACTTCACCGCCTACTGCCAGTGGCAACGCGATCAAAATCTATTATGTCGGTAATTTTACCAACAACAATAACGACGATTCCGGAGATTTTGTTACCGCGTTTTTAGACACATATCCTTTTGCAGGCCCTCCGGCCGTGACGGCTGAAATTGTCGCCACCACGAATGTCCTTTGCGCTGGTGGCAATACGGGCAGTGCGACAGTGGAAGGTGCAGGCGGAGTGCCTCCGTTTACCTACCTATGGAGTAATGGCCAGACAACCGCCACGGCTACCGGGCTGGTGGCGGGCAATTACTCCGTTACAGTAGCAGGCTCCAGTGGAAGTGGAACGGCAACGGCTTCTACGGCCATAACGCAACCAGCTGCCCTCACCGCTTCGGCAGTGGTCGCCAATGCACTTTCCTGCACGCTGAACAACACCAATGTGTCGGCAAATGTCGGTGGAGGTGTTTCGCCTTACAGTTATCAATGGTCAAATGGCAATAGTGGCCCGGTAGCCAATTACACGGTCGCCGGTGCCGGCAATGTCGTCGTTACGGACAATAATGGTTGTGCCAGAACCGCGACATTTACCATCGTTAGCAATGTGGTACCACCGGTCGCTACCACTACACCGCAGGGTTCCATCTCCTGTCTTGCGCCGACCGCCACCTTGAGTGGTGCCGGATCATCTGCGGGCGCTAATTTTACCTATCAATGGACGACGACCAACGGAAACATTGTATCGGGCGCGACTACGCTCTCGCCGGTAGTCAATGCGGCCGGTCTATATACGTTGCAGGTGACCAATACCAGCAACAGTTGTACCGCTACGGCTACCGTAACCGTAACCAGCAATGTAGCAGCGCCGGGAGCATCGGCCGCTGTAAGTGGCCCGCTAACCTGTACCAACGGCAGTATAATGCTGCTCGGCAATTCTCCGACCAGCGGTGTTACGTACATCTGGCGCAATGCCGGCGGAATGGTTATTGCGAATCAACAGAATGCAACCACTTCTACGCCAGGGGTTTATACACTAACCACCACCAGCAGCAACGGATGCACTTCTACGGCGTCCGTCACCGCAGTGGCCAATACGACACCGCCGAATGCCACTGCAACTGGCGCTGCGATCACCTGCGCCAATCCAAGTGTAATTATCATGGGTAATTCGACGACGCCCAACGTGACCTATGCCTGGGTCGGTCCGAATAATTTTACGGCTACCCTGCAAAATCCTACCGTCAGTGTCGCCGGCACCTATACGGTTACTGTGGCCGCAGCCGCGAATGGCTGTACAGCCTCCGCTACCGCTACTGTAACGGAAAACACCCTGCCGCCCGCTTCCGGCGCGGCAAATAATGGTCCGCTGACCTGTGCTACCACGTCGGTTCAACTGGTTGGCACCACGCCTGTGTCCAATCCGATATATCTCTGGAGCGGACCGAATAATTTTGCGGCGACTACCAGTACGGCAACGACCAGTGTACCGGGTACGTATACTGTTGTTATTACCAATCCGGCCAATGGTTGCACAAGTTCCGCCACCACCACCCTTGCGCAAAACATAACACTACCTGCGTTAGCCATTGCACCACCTCCTGCTTTAAACTGCAATACGACCACTGTCGTTATAGATGCCGGCGCTTCCTCACAAGGTAGTAATTTCATGTATGCCTGGTCTACTACAAATGGCACCATCGTTTCCGGGGGCACGACGCTGACCCCGGTAGTCAGCGGAGCGGGAACCTATACGTTGGCGGGCACCAATACTACAAACGGCTGTACGGCACAGGCAACTACAGTTGTGGTGCAAACACCCGCCGTTACAGCAAGTATTGGCAACATGGCCAATGTATCTTGCAATGGTGCCGCCGATGGTACCGCTACCGCTTCCCCTGCCGGCGGCAACGGTGTGTACACCTACCTTTGGAGCAATAATGCAACCACTGCTACCCTGCAAGGATTGGCAGCCGGGATCTACATTGTCACCGTCAGTGATGGGCAGAGTTGTACGGCCACGGCATCCGCTACGGTCACTCAACCGGCGGTTTTAACCGTGAATGCCACGGCTACAGGACAGACAGCAGTCAATGTAAATGACGGCACCGCTACGGCCTCGCCTGCCGGCGGCACCGCGCCATATACCTATTTGTGGAATAATGGCGCTATCACTGCTAGCATTACCAGTCTGACGCCAGGTATCTATACGTCGACGGTTACCGATGCGAACGGGTGTTCGGCCGTGCAAACCGTTACGGTAAATAGTTTCGGTTGTACCCTATCGGCCGCTATTTCCACCACCAATGTCACCTGTAACGCCGCCGCAAACGGTACCGCTACAGTCAGCGTTGCGGGTGCAAATTTACCAGTTAGTTATGTATGGTCCACCAATGCCACCACGGCTACCGTCACCGACCTGGCTCCGGGTACGGTAACCGTGTCTATCACCGACGCAAACGGTTGCCCGGCAACGCTGAACGCACTGATAACCGAGCCAATCGCGTTGACTGTCAATGCAACCGGCACCAGCCCGACCACGCTTACCAGCAACGACGGTACGGCAACGGCAAGCCCGGTCGGCGGCACTGCGCCCTATTTATTTTTGTGGAATACCGGCCTGACTACCGCGAGTATCAGTGGACTTGCGCCGGGACAATACGGTGTGGTCGTAACCGATACTAATCAATGTACAGCCACGCAGAATGTTACCATTAATGCGTTGTCTTGCAATTTGTTAGCAACTGTAGTAGTTGTCAACGCGGCTTGTGCCGGCAGTGCAACCGGCCAGGCTACGATCAGTGTAACCGGCGGGGCAACGCCCTATACGTACAACTGGAGCAACGGAGCAGTCGTACCCGTTAATGTCAATCTGGGAGCCGACATTTATACCGTCACTAGTACCGATGCAGCGGGTTGTACGGTGGTGCAAAGCGTTACGATCGCGGAGCCATCCGTACTGGCCTCATTGGCGCAGACTACGGATGTAACTTGTGCTGGCGACCAGACTGGCTCGGTTTTGATCGTTAGTACGGGCGGCACAGCGCCGTATACCATTAGCGGTCCGGTCACCGGGCTGAGTGCTGGAAACTATACGAACACCGTGACTGATGCTAACAACTGCTTTACCACGGTTTCTTATACGATTGTTGCAAAAGATACCATTGCGCCTACCATTGCCTGCCCGGGTAACATTTCATTGTGCGGGGCTGATCTGGTAGCGTACACGTTGCCGGTAGTGAGCGATAACTGTGGTCTGGGCAATAACATACCCGTGTTAACCAGTGGATTGCCAAGTGGGGCCGCTTTTGACGATGGCATTACCACCCAGGTATTCAAAGTAACCGATGCCAATGGCAATACGGCGCAATGCTCCTTTACCGTCACCGTATTTCCATTGCTGGATATTTTAGTTACCAGTCAAAATGATGTGAACAACAGTGGAGTGGGTAGTATCGATGCAACGCCGATTGGTGGCACTGCTCCGTACATATATGTTTGGCGCAAGGACAATGAATTTTTTTCGAATGAAGAAGACCTTACCGGTTTGAGCGCCGGCGCGTATCTGCTCAATATCACCGATGCTAATGGCTGTAGTACCAGCCTTGCGCCCGTCTTCATTTCTAATACGGTAGGAACTTCTTTTATAGCCGATAATTTTAGTGTACGTTTATTTCCGAATCCGGCCAGCAGTACCCTGCATGTGCAGTTCAATAATTTGCGCGGTATATCGGCGGAGATCGTGGATGCTCGCGGACAACTGGTGCAGCAGGTCACCGCCAGTGATTTGCTGAATGAAATCTCAGTAGCGCAATTGCCAGCCGGATTGTATTGTCTGAAAGTGCTGACTGCGGAACGCGGCTGGCAAGTAACGCAATGGGTAAAAGGAGAATAAATCTCCTCGACATATAAACATAAAGGCCCTTATTACACATCCGCGTGTGATAAGGGCTGTTTTTTTAGCGCCGGTCATTGTGCTTTCTCAAAAATAATATCGGACAAAACGAGATATTTGCGGCCTCGAAGTAAAACAGATATGGCAAATCAACGTAAAAACGTCCCGAAACCACCGGTATCCACCAAATCAAAACCAGTAACGAACCCTTCACCGGGGCTACCGCGCACCAATACGTTCCGCGCTGGATTCTGGTCTCAAAACCTAATCCCGGTCTTGATACTGGCGATCCTGCCGTTTATGCTGTATGGCATAGCCCTGCGTTTTGGGTACATCCTCGACGATCAAATGGTGATCTGGCAAAATACCTATGTACAAAAAGGACTGGCCGGCCTGGGCAGTATTTTCGGGGCCGATAGTTTTATGGGCTATTTTAACGATACTAAAATGCTCTTTTTGCTGGAAGGAGGGCGTTATCGCCCCTTGAGCCTGGCAACATTCGCCGCTGAGGTGAGTCTGTTTGGGAAAGATAATCCGAATTTAGCCGGCATCAGTCACGCAGTAAATATTCTATTGTACAGTGTGACCGGGGTCTTTTTATACCGCATCCTCGCCGGCCTGTTTCCACTTAAAGAAGGCGGTCGCTGGTATTTCAGCATCGCATTTCTGGCATCGTTGTTATTCATAGCCCACCCGCTCCACGTAGAATGTATCGCGAATATAAAAGGACGAGATGAAATTTTGGCCTTGCTGTTTTGCCTTTTAGCCTTATATGCTGCCCTGAAATATTTTGATACCCGGTCCTGGTTATGGTTGCCGTTCTCCAGTGTCGCGTTGTTCCTGGGGATGCTGAGCAAGGAAAATGCGCTGACCTTTGTGGCCATTATTCCGCTTACGGTGTGGTTTTTCAATCCTACCTCCAAGGATACAAAATCCGGCATCTCGTGGCAAACCGTGTTGTGGCCTTCTCTGGTCGCAGCGGCTTTTTTTATTCTGATTCGTTACAAAGCGCTGGGCTTTATGCTGGATCACGGCGGACCTCCGTCGGTCGACCTGATGAACACGCCTTTTCTGGAAATGACCGCGAGTCAGCGACTGGCCACCATTTCCCTTACGCTGGGCTGGTATTTAAAACTGCTGCTGATTCCGTATCCGCTTACGCATGATTATTATCCGTACCATGTCCCGAAAGTGGGCTGGACCGACTGGCGCGCACTGGTGTCCCTGGCCATTTACCTGGGTATGGGGATATGGGCGGTGTTGAATATACGTCGCCGCCATGTAGCCGCCTATGCGATTGCCTTTTGGTTTATCACGTTGAGTATTGTTTCCAATCTCTTTGTATCGGTAGGAACTTTCATGAATGAACGCTTTGCGTATATGCCATCGGTTGCGTTCTGTATACTGGTGGCGTGGTTTTTTGCCGATCAACTGCCACGTCTGATCAAAGAGCAACCTGAAAGGCCGTATATCTTAGGTGTAATGGCCTTCACGCCGATTGTGCTACTGTTTATTGCGGGCACGCTGGTGCGGGTGCCCGACTGGAAGGATGCCATGTCGTTGAATATTTCTGCGATTAATAACTCGCCCAACAGCGCGCGGTCGCACGTATTTTACGTGACCTCCATTTTCAATGGTCCCTACAAAGAGGCCACTGACCCGAACGAGAAGAAAAAGTGGGTGGAAGATATGGACCAGCACCTGACGCGGTCATTGGAGATCAATCCAAATTATGGATCGGCATTGATCATGAAAGCGAATGTGGCGATCGCCCGCTTTCAGATAGACCATCAGTTGGACCGGTTCTTCCACGAACTGGAATACATCATGGAAAAAATTCCGACCAATCCAGAGTTTCGGAAATTTGTCGATCAGAATATGAGCGACTATTTGAGCGGTTCGAACGCAGAAAAGTACGTGGCATTTTGTCACCGTATCGGTTATGAATTTTTCTTTATAAAGAAAAAGGACAATGCGGCGGCTTTACACTTTTTGCAATTCGCACTCGACCGCAATACCGAGGATACCCGGATCATTGAAGATATGGTTGAGGTATATACGGCGATGGGTAACACAGCAAAAGCCAATGAAATGAAAGTGCGTGCAGAAGCCTCGCGGCATATTATAAACTATGAATAAAGTGCATTCATAGCGTCTGTAAAACCATTGCATGAACGTGTTGTTTTGTCGCAATACCAATCTTGACATGAAAGTTACTGAACATTTTCAAAAAGCCCAGGGTAAAACCCTCGTATCCTTTGAAATGCTGCCGCCGCTAAAAGGTGGAAGCATGCAGGCTATTTTCAATACACTGGACGCGCTGATGGAGTTTAAGCCGCCGTTCGTAGATGTGACGTATCACCGCGAGGAGTTTATTTACAAAAAACGGCCCTCCGGGTACTACGAAAAAACGGCCATTCGCAAACGTCCGGGCACCGTCGGCATCTGTGCTGCACTCATGCATCGTTATGGCGTAGATGCCGTTCCGCACCTGATCTGTGGCGGCTTTACCGTAGAAGAAACGGAGAATGCCCTGATCGACCTTAACTTCTTGGGTATCAACAATGTACTGGCCTTGCGTGGCGATGCGCGACAGTTTGAAGATAAGTTTATGCCGGAAGAAAACGGACATAAATATGCGCTCGATCTGGTGCACCAGATGGCCGGTATGAACCAGGGCCGCTACCTCGATGTCAATATTCAGAACGGCGATCCGACCGATTTTTGCATTGGTATCGCGGGGTATCCGGAAAAACACTTCGAGTCACCTAATTTTCAGACTGATCTGCATTACGCCAAAGAAAAAGTGGATGCCGGAGCGGGTTATATCGTGACGCAGATGTTTTTTGACAACCAGCGCTACTTTGACTATGTCAATCAATGCCGCGCACGGGGCATCGATGTGCCAATCGTGCCGGGTCTCAAACCACTGACCAAACGCTATCAACTCAATTCGATTCCGCGCAAATTTTTCATCAACTTGCCGGAAGATTTCGTCCAGGCCGTCCAGAGTGCCAAAGACGATGCAGCCGTTCGGCAGGTCGGTATTGAATGGTGTATCCAGCAATCGCGCGAACTGAAAGCCGCAGGGGTACCCTGTCTGCACTATTATACCATGGGCGATACCGCCACTACAAAAGCCATTGCACAGGCAGTACTATGACCTTGTTCGGACTGATTGGATACCCCCTTGGGCATTCGTTTTCGCAGCGATATTTTACGGAGAAATTTGTCCGGGAAGGTATTGCCGATACAGGTTATGCTTTGTTTCCTATGGTAGATGTGGGAGCCCTGCGAGAAGTGTTGCGGCAAAATCCAACCTTACATGGTTTGAATGTGACGATTCCGCACAAGCAGGCGGTGATTCCTTTCCTGGATAATTTGGATGAAACTGCACGTGCAGTGGGTGCGGTGAATTGTATCGCCATTCGCGACGGGCGACTGACCGGTTATAACACCGATGTGATCGGGTTTGAAATTTCACTCCGCAACTTTTTGATAAAGAACAAGTTAGCATTTTCCAGCGTTTCAAATGCGCTTATTCTCGGCACCGGGGGTGCGGCAAAAGCAGTGGCTTTTGTATTGCAAAAATGCGGCGTCCCTTACCATTTTGTATCGCGTCAGCCAGTCAATGCGACGCAAGTATCCTACGCTGATGTACAACTGGGCGTCGGACTTACGCCCAGCACACTCATCGTCAATGCCACACCGACGGGTACCTATCCGAATGTACTGGAATACCCCGAACTTCCTTATGCGAAACTCGGTCCTGCAAATCTTGTATTTGATCTGGTGTATAATCCGCCACAAACGCTACTTTTGCAAAAGGCTTTAGCGCAGGGCTGTCCGACACAAAATGGATTGGAGATGCTGGAAGAACAAGCCGAAGCCGCCTGGGAATGCTGGAACGTTTAAGAATTGTGCCTTAAAAATGGTTTTATGCCACATACAACTGATCTTATTGATTTTACCAATACCGAAATTGCTTTTTCGCACCTCTCTAATCGCACCTTGAAAAAAACAGCCTGGTTGTTCAAAATGATGAGCAAATCCTGGCTGGTAAAATACGGCTCCGGTATCGGTTTATGGGCGGTAGAGCACAAATTGCCGTTTGCGGAACGCATCGTAAAAAATACGATATTCGAACAATTTGTCGGCGGCACCACTTTGCTGGATTGCCAAGAAGCCATCGACCACCTGGCGGAATTCAATACGCTCACCATTCTTGATTACGGCGCCGAAGCCAAAGAAACGGAGACGGATTTCAACTATACGATGAATGAAAATATCCGGGCGCTTGATTTTGCATCCCGCGCTAAAACGATCCCGGTGGTTAGTACTAAGATAACCGGACTGGCGCGGTTTGCATTACTGGAGCGCATTCAATCGGGCGAAACCCTGACGCGGGAAGAATTGAGCGAATACCGGAATGTGTTGAAGCGGCTGGATGCGATCTGTTACCAGGCCGATCTAAAAGGCGTGGCCGTTTTCATCGATGCGGAAGAAAGCTGGATTCAGGATAGTATCGATCACTTGGTCTGGCTGATGATGCGCCGCTACAATAAAAAACGCGTTGTGGTCTACAATACTTTTCAGATGTATCGCAAAGACCGACTTTTGTTTTTGACCGAAAGTTATGACCGGGCGCAGAAAGCCGGTTTTTTGCTGGGGGCAAAACTAGTGCGCGGTGCCTACATGCTGAAAGAGGCCAACCGCGCGCTGGAAATGGGTTATGAAAATCCTATCAATCCCGATAAAGCCACCACCGACGATCATTACGATACCGGGATCCGGTTTTGCCTCGATCACATTGAAACCATCGGACTTTGTAATGCCAGTCACAATGCCAATAGTGCCCTGCTCCAGGTACAACTCATGGATAAAAAAGGCATTGCCCGCAATCATCATCATTGCCTGTTTAGCCAATTATACGGCATGAGCGATAACGTTACCTTCAACCTTGCCCAGGCAGGATTGCGGGTAGGTAAATATATGCCATACGGTCAAGTGATCGACGTAATTCCGTACCTGATTCGCCGGGCCCAGGAAAATACTTCGGTCACCGGCGATGTGGGGCGCGAACTGCTGCTCATCCGGGAGGAAGTACGGCGGCGCGGAGGGGCAGCGTAAGGAATGAACGAGTGAAAAGTGTTTTCAGAGCATTTTCCGGCGCTGCATGATCCAATAGAGCAGTCCGGTTATCAGCCCGGTTGCCACGATCGTGATATAGAAT
Organism: Chitinophagales bacterium; assembly: GCA_038203695.1. Taxonomy (GTDB): domain Bacteria; phylum Bacteroidota; class Bacteroidia; order Chitinophagales; family Saprospiraceae; genus M3007. The sequence goes on along the minus strand of JBBRDQ010000087.1, from coordinate 3,576 downwards.
GCGAGGGGGTGATCGGGAATGCCATTGGGAATATTCATTCCTAAAAAGGATGATATCAACGTTGGTACCATCAGGACTACCGTGATGACCGTCAGTCGGTGAATGACCATATTCAGGTTGTTCGAGATGATGCTCGAATAGGAGTCCATGGTACCGTTCAAGATATTGGTGTACACATTGGCCATAGAGAGCGCCTGTGAATTATCGATGATAATATCTTCGAACAAATCGGCCATGTCTTCGTCGCCGTTGATGTGCAAAAAATCCGTCCGTTTCATTTTCATTTTAAGCAACTCGTTGGCATTCAAAGAGTTGACGAAATAGACCAGGCTTTTTTCAATCGAGAGCAATTGGCGCAATTCGGCATTCCGGCTCGACGACATCAATTCTTTTTCAACGCGGTTGCGCCGCATATTCAGGGTTTTCAGGCAGGAAAGAAAGTGGTAAACGTTTTGTTCGAGCATTTGCAGGACAAAGCGTTTTTCATCGTTCGGGTCAAAGTTGCGGACATTATTTTCCAGAAATTTTTCCAGTACGGGCGTCTCGAAGGCGGAAACGGTGATGACATGTTCGATCGTCAGGATAACGCCGATCGGCACCGTGATAAAGTACGCCTCATTCTCCTCCTGGGCATTCCGGTTTTTGACCGGTGTGTTGAGCAGAATAAAACGTATGTCCTCATCGCGCTCGTAACGGGCGCGTTCATCGAGGTCGAGGGAGTCAGTCAGAAAAACAGGATCAAATTCAAACCGGCGGGCGACTTCCTCCAGTTCGTCAGGCGCAAAGGGTGGCGCTAAGTGCACCCAACAGCCGGGATCCGGCTCGTTCAGTTCGACGAGCCGCCTTTTTTCGCGTGTGTAGTAGCGGGTCACTGTCCATTGTGTGCGTGAAAATGTGAGCAATAAAGATTTTTTAGGTGGTGCAAACTTACGGTAGCATTTGCTGACAGACAAGTCTGAAACGGTTATTGGGCTGGAAATTTACACAATGTTAGGAAATTTTATTTTGTTGGATCATAAAACCAATCCATCCGGCCGCTTTTTATTCGGAGACAGGTAGTTTGTGCAGGATGCTATGCGTTAAAGTTAGGGCGATGCAGTTACTTTTTTCTATAAATTGGCAGATTGAATCCTAAATTTTTTTATCATTGCGCGGTTTTTCGGACAAATTTAATCCACTTCGTCCGATTGAAGCGGCCAATCCATTGAACACATCTCTTGTAGGTTCTGATAATCCGTAATTACAAGTGCTCATCCGGTGCTTGCCAAACCAGACACGCTGAACAGTTTCGATCTTCTTACCCCAATCAAAGCATCTGCTATTTGATGGTTGCAGCCATTGCCTGGCAGCGTTTAAGGTAATTTTGGAGTCTCTGTAAGTATGCTTTTAGTAGCCGGACAGTTTCCCGGCTAATCCTGCATTACCTTTTGTTTTTTTAATCCTCTTCTCTTCAGCAATATTAAATTTATCCAATCCAAAACCTGTAAACGTATGCGCCTTTTTACGTCTTTACTGTTTTTTACCGCCTTTTTTGTTGTTTTTTCCCATAAACTGCACGCACAATCTGCCGATAACGGCGCACCCGTTCTGCTGGATTCCCGGGATCAACGCCATGTTATTACGGCACTTTCCGCCAACCAGCAGGTTACATTTGATCATTTGATCTTGAATCAAACGTATAGCCTGATGGTGCCGGAAGACGCCACACTGGGTGCTTGTCGCCCTGACATTTCCACGAATTTGCCGGCGACGGTATTATTGAGTTACGATTCCACGCTGCATCGCCTGCGATTTAAGGCTACGGCCACGTCCATGACCTTTGTGTTGTTATACACGTGTTCCTGGAATACCGATAATCCGCCACGCCACTATGTATCGCTGTCGTGCGAAACTTGCAAACGGAAAGATTTTAAAAATTTGCAAGAGAGTGCTATTGAAATCCAGCCGGGCGGGAATGCGGAAGAGCTGATCAAAGAGGTATTAATCGGGGGCAATTGTTTTGACGTGTCCAATATAACTTTTCAGGGAGCGGATAATCAGATCGGTACATTTACCAATGGGCAAACCAATATCGGTTTTGCCAACGGGATCATTATGTCGACCGGGAATGTGCTCACTGCCATCGGTCCGAATGATTCGGATGGCGCCGGCACCAATGTGGCCGGCCCAACGGGCGATGCTGACTTGCAATTACTGACCGCAGGAGGTCTGTTTGATAAATGTGTGATCGAATTTGATTTTATTCCGACGCAAACGCCGATTACCTTCAACTATGTTTTTGCCTCCGAAGAGTACTGCGAATACGTCGGCACCCAGTTTAATGATGTATTCGGTTTCTTTATTTCCGGCCCCGGCATCCCGCTCGGTAGTGGAAATATTGCCATCGTACCCCCCAATACACCAGTGGCGATCAATAACGTAAATCATCTTTCTAATAGCGGACTTTACTTTAACAATCAAGACGCTGCGAGTGGCAATCTGTGTGGACAAATGCCTAATAACGGACCTGTTCCCAGCGAAGTGCAATTCGACGGCTTTACACGTAAACTGACGGCTACCGCTAAAGTAATACCCTGTGAGACCTACCATATCAAACTCAAAATTGCCGACGTTGGCGATGAAATTTTTGATTCAGCCGTATTTTTAAATGCCGGTTCTTTTGACGCCGGTGGTAATGCGTCCGCCGATTGGGCCGTAAATGGCGACTTCGACTTAGACGTTACCTATGAGAGTTGCGGTGTCGTGACGCTTACCTTCGACCGGGTCGGCACTAATTTAAATACGCCGCTGCCAGTTTCCTTTACCATTACCGGTACGGCTACGCCGGGCGTAGACTATGCCAATATCCCGACGACAGTTATTATTCCGTCCGGGCAGGATAAACTAGTGCTGTCGATCACTATTTTCACGGATGCCATTGTGGAAGGCTCCGAAACAATTATTTTGACACTGCTCAATCCCTGCTCGTGTCTGCTGCCACAAATAACGCTGACAATCAATGATTTACCTCTACTTACGTCCGTTCCAGACACCACGGTGATCTGTGGCGCAGGGTTTAGCCAGGTAACTGCTACACCCGTTGGCGGTGTTCCACCGTATTCCTACCTCTGGAGCAATGGTGGTACGATGCAGACTACTTCCTACTATGCCGCTACTTCAACGACCTACAAGGTCACGATTACTGATGCGTGCGGCAAAACAACCGTTCAATCGGTTCGTATAAACGTAAATCAATTGCCGACGGCACAGTTAATTGGACCTGCGCCACAACTTTGTCCGGATGAAAGTGCCAAGATCAGGATAAATTTTACCGGCGTCGGACCGTTTACATTAGTGTACACGTACAATTCAAATCCCCAACCCCCCATCGAGAATATTACGCAAAACCCTTATTACCTTACCGTAAATGACATAGGTGCTTATCAGATTGCCAATGTCACAGACGCAAACGGATGTATAGGGCCGGGCTCCGGATCATTGTTTGTCACCCTTTCCACGCTGGATCTGAACGCAGCAGTCACCAATGTTAAATGTGCCGGGCAAACTAATGGTTCTATCAATACGACGGCAGTAGGT
>JBBRDQ010000086.1:0-19363 GCA_038203695.1 Chitinophagales bacterium | reverse complement strand
GGTACTGCGCACACTGGGTATAACCATGTCGTGGTTTCCGGTTGTGCAGGTCATTTTTTACGTGATTATTTCGGGCAATGTCCTGTTCAATCTGGCCACGTTCTATATTATCCTGAAGTACTATAAAACGTATTCACGCGTGCGCATTATGGCTTATGCTTACACGCCTTTGATGCTTTCGTTTTTTCTGAATACGCTGGTGCAAAGTGGTCTAATGCCATCTTACCCAATTTTTCAATATGTGATCATCGGCAGTTTTATGTTTGAGGTACTGATCTTTACGCTCTTTTTCGGGCGGCAGTTCCGTAAAATGGAAAACTCCCGCGAACACTACGAACTGCAATTTGCTTCCGAGCAACAAGCTGCCCAGGCAGCCGTACAGGCAGCGGAGCACCGGATCAAAGACCGCATTGCACGCGACTTACACGACGATATCGAGGCATCCATGTCGGCCATTCGCATTCTCAGCCAGGTGGTCAAAGATCAGTTTGCCGACAAGGTGCCCGAAGCGACGCCGCTGCTCAAACAAATCCACGCCAGTGTACTCACCATTCAGGAGAGTACCAGCGACCTCATCTGGGCGACCCAGGCGCATCCCGACTACCTGAATGATATTGCCGACCGGCTGCGGGAATACGCCTCCCAGGTGCTGGCAGCCCAGGGTCTGCGTTATCAACTGGATATTCCGCACCGGCTTCCGGTCATAGAACTGGACGTCGCTACCCACCGCAATATTTACCTTATTTTTAAAGAAGCGATCAACAACTCCCTTAAACACAGCAATTGCCGTACAAAAATAATTCGCCTGAAAGTCGAGGCGCAACACCTGATCCTGGAAGTCACCGATGATGGCGATGGGTTTGATATTGCGGCAAAAGCAACGGGCAACGGACTGACCAATATGGCCGGCCGCGCGCGGGATATCGGCGCTGCCTTGAAAATAACCTCGACTATCGGCGTAGGCACAACCGTGCAACTGCGGCTCCCGATCGGTACAATGGTAGACAAGATTTAAGTTTTTACTAACAAAGGATTAGGTAAATCCATGCACTATGGCCGTGCAACTTACCGTTTTCTGCAAAAAATATATGCCGACCACTCGCCTGAATAATTATTCAATTATTGCTAAAGTGCTCACAACGTGCCTTTTAGCCTTAATTATGGGACAATGCAAACTCATGCATCCGGTCTCGCAGCCTGCCCGTAGCAGCACTGCGAAGGCTCCTCCCGCTTCGTCCAAGGGCACTGCCTCCACCGATCAGCGCAACAAGATCGTAGCATACGCAAAGAAATACATCGGCACCAAATACCTCTATGCCGGTAAAAGTCCGAAGACCGGTTTTGACTGTTCCGGGTTTACCAGTTACGTGATGGCCGAATATAATGTTTCGCTGTCACCAGCCTCGCGCGAACAGGTCAAACAAGGTAAACAGAAATCGCTGGACAAAGCCCAGCCGGGCGATCTGGTTTTTTTCCGCCGCGGCAGTAAAGAACCTATCTTTCACGTAGCCATGGTGGTGTCCAATACGGGTAACAGTCTGAAAGTAATCCACAGCACTACTTCCAACGGCGTGCGCGAAGACGACATCCTGAACAGTCCCTACTGGAAACCGTATATTGATTCGGTGCGAGACGTTTTGTGAATTGGACCCGTGACTGCGCTGCCAGCACTACAAATTTTTTTTATACTTTTTAAGCAGGTTCACGTAGCGTTTTTCTGATTTCAGTTGCCGGTACGGTGGTAGTTCGGTATCAATATTGACCGGATTGAGGCCCTTTCGCAGTGCTTTTTCAAAAAAATAGTAAAATAAATCGCGTCGGTGCATAAATTCGTACGTCTCCGCCAGATTGGTGTAGGGATAAGCGGCCGTACTGTCCAATGCGATACAGCGTTGCGCCCAAACTAAGGCCGAGTCGTGCTGGTTTTCAAAATTATAAGACATCGCCAGATAGGTGTAAATAGCCTGCTGTTGCCAGATATTATCGCCGGCAGGATCAGGCCGATAGCGCTGCGTCACCTCAATGGTCCGGCGGTAGTTTTTTTGGGCAAATAACTGACTTGCTACGCTGACAATCACGGTGGTACTGGTGGGATTTATGGCGTAAGACTGTAACATCGCCCGGTACGCTTTGACCGTATCGCCCTGAAGTTCTGCCAGACCGGACTCTAGAAACGCTTTATCTCCTTCGTCTTTGGCTTCGGCAATGGCTCGCTGGTAAATCGCTATGGCGCCGTCTCGTTCATTGCGATTCAATTTTGCCTGTATCCAGTTCAACATCCAGCCCGACTCGCCTTTGGTCAGGTCAGCTACGCGTGCGAATGCGCGGTCCGCCTCTTCATATCGCTTTAAGTTAATCAGTAGAAAAGCGTAACTATTCCAGAAAATTGGATCGTTCGGTGCATATTGCAGTGCCTGCTGGTAGGCTTCGAGCGCTTCCGGTAAGCGCCGCTGCTGTTCCAGCACAATGCCTAAATGGCTCAATGCCAGGGCAAAATCCGGCTTACTGCGCACGGATTCCCGAAAGCGCAGTTCCGCCTCTGCTGGCCGATGTTGGTTTTCTTCAATAATTCCCCAGCCTAAAAGCGCCCAGTGCCGCTCCTGCGGCCGGGTGGCCAGCATTTGACTCACCACTTGGCGTGCTGCCTCATACTGATGCTTGCGTTCGTAATAGAGAATCAGGCGATACGGATCGGTATTGCCCAGGATCGACTCCCCGGCCTGGCGTAATAGGCGTTCGATGGCGATGGATTCGCCTTGCTGAAGACTTTGTCGCCAGGTTTTCGGTTCAAAACCAGTCATGCGCAGGGTGAGTGCCAGCGCACTGTCGGCCCGCGTGATTTCCCCGTGAATCTTCTGATTAGGCCGGCCTACCAGCTCGCGCAGTTGAAAGGCAATGCTGCGCAGCGATACGCCAAAACCCATCACGGCCACCTGCAACGCTGCCTGATCGGGGCCATCAGTCTTGACGGAATCTTCTTTGACCGAACTGCCTTCCTGTTTGACAATCAGGTACATATCCTGCATTTTACGGGCAATAATCTCACCGGTATAACCATCCTCCGTCAGCGTCTGCGGTACGCTGAATACGTCGATCGCATAACCGTCATTGCTAAAAATCTGCCACACCAGCGCAATTAGCGTACCCATCAACAGCAGTGTTCCGATGCGCATAAGCAAAGAAACAAAGGTACTTAACCACGATTCCGGTCTGCGTATATCCGCGCGTTGCCAGACAATCCGGGTAACCTTGACCACCCATTCCCTGGGCCGTTTGAGGTTGAAACTAAATCTGCTTGGTTTGGGTAGTGCCATTGTCTTTTCTTTGTGGGGCGAAAAATAAGGAATGGTCCCTTTATTCCAGCAACATGCCTAAGCCGAATTTATGGAAATAAAACTGCAAAAATTCCGCGTACTGGTTTTATGCCTAGGTATTGCCCAGTGCACGCCACCGCCCACCCGCCACATCACCCCGGCATTTTACCACTGGCAGACTACCTTGCAATTAGATGCTTCAGAACGTGTTTACCTGGATTTATTTCAGTGTAAAAAACTGTACATCAAGATATTGGATGTAAGTAAAGACCCGGCCAGCGACGCGATTATTCCCCTGTCGCGACTTGCGGTATACGATACTGCCGGGTTGGGAAACCGGATATTGATTCCGGTGATCTTTATCACCAATGCGGTCTTTAAAGATATCACGGCGGCGCAAACCGATGAACTGGTCGCACATATCCTCGCTGCGCGGCAGGACGTGCTGCGTCATTGGCCCGCCAGATCGGGTAGAGAAGCGCTGCAATTCGATTGCGACTGGACGCAGACGACGCGCGACGCCTATTTCATTTTTTTACAAAAAGTAAAAATCGCTTTGCCGGAGATCGAACTAAGCGCGACCATCCGCCTGCATCAGTATAAATTTCCCGCACAAACAGGCGTGCCGCCGGTCGACCGCGGGATGCTAATGTTTTACAATACCGGCGATATTGACAATCCAGCGGCGGGCAATTCCATTTTTCAGCCCGCCGAAGCGCGAAAATACCTTGTGGGCGCGCCGGAACACTACACCTTGCCACTCGATCTGGTGCTGCCGGTCTTTTCCTGGACCCTGGTGTACCGCGACGATGATCTGTGGAAGATCATTCCCGATCTGCCGCCGGCCGAATTGAGGGATACTGCCCGCTTTCAGGTTATTTCACGGGATCGGTTTGGTATTCGTAGGGGAACATTTCTCGCGGGCCATTATCTTCGCCCCGGTGATGTGTTGCGCCAGGAGTCAATTTCGCCGGAATTGCTCCGCGAAGCCGCGCAAATAGCCGCTACGGCCGATCTGGCCACCGATGCCACCGTCGCGTTTTTTTACCTCGATACGACGATCCTTCGGCGTTACCCTGTTCAACAATTGCAAAACGTATGCGCTTCACTTACCCTTCCGGTCGCTCAAAAATAATCCAGGCATGCGCGCTGACGGTTTTCCTGACCCTGACTTCCTTTTTCCCAAAACCGCCTACACCCCCTTGTAATCCCTTCGCCCGTCCTTTTAGCGGCTATACGTTTATCCGGCCGGATATCATCAACCGGAATGCTGCCTATGCGCCGTTTTTTGTGCAATGGGACGATTATTACGACCGGAATTATTTCAGTCGCGATATTCAGAAAGAGGAAAACATCAACGAGTGGATCGGCCGTTTTTGCGATCAGGCCGATCCCAAAGATGTGGAATATATCGTGTATAAAGCCGGTTTTAGCGAACTGGCCAGCATTCGCACTTCGGCGGTGGATACAAAAAAACTTACCCCGTTGCCCGCCGGTTTGTCCCGCAATACATTCGCGGAAATGCTGGCCCTGAACGGCTGCACGGAAGTGATCGACTACCTGATCTTTGCCAAAAAATGCGAACCATATGTCGTTACCAATGGCGACGGCTGGACCCAGGCCGACCGCGATGTACCCACCATGCTGCAACTGATCGAAGAAGGGCGCGGCCGGTTTAAAGACACGGATTCGCATTTTGTAAAATTGCGCTATGCCTACCAGATCGTGCGGCTGGCGCATTACGCCGGCGACTGGAAATACACCGTCGATCTCTATAACTTCCTGCTGCCCAAGATCGATCGACAGAAGGCCAGTATTGTATTTTACTGGATGGTCGGACACCTGGCCGGCGCGTTGCAGCAAATGGGCCAACCCGCCGAGGCCGCGTATCGCTATTCGCTGGTCTTTCGCTACTGTCCTTCCAAACGCACCCAGGCGTTCCGCAGTTTCAAAATCCGCAACGATGCCGAATGGAAAGCCACGCTGGCCCTGTGTCAGAACGACGCGGAGCGCGCCACACTCTATGTGCTGCGGGCCGGCGGATCGCACAGCCATGCCGTGGAGGACATGCAGACCATCTATGACCTCGATCCCAAGAACCCACAGCTGGACCTGCTGCTGATCAGCGATGTACAACAACTGGAAAAGATCTTCCTGCGCACCCGCGTAACGGACCAGAAACACGGCACGGTCCAAGGCATGGTGCAGCGCGAAGGTGCCGCCACGCACCTGCTTGATCTGCAAAAACTGATCAGCCGCGTGTTAAGTGAAGGTCAGGCGGCGAATCCAACACTCTGGCGTGCCCTGAGCGGCTATCTCGAATTGCTGGCCGGCGACCGCTACGCTGCCGATAAATCCTTCCAACGTGCCAGTACCCTGCTCGATAAAAGCAAAACGGATGACCAGCACTTGGCCGAACAGATTGCCGAGTGGCGCATCCTGATGGAAATCCTGAACTTGGATCCTTCGCGGGAATATGTGGACCAGCAGGCGTTTCGTATCCGCAGTTACGAGGGATTCAAGGCCAACCCGGATTTTGAGTACTTCTTACAGGACTGGTTGTCAACGGCTTACGCAGCAGCAGCGCATCCCGGCAAAGCCATTCTGGCGGCCTATCCGCCGAGCGCATTGGGTTACAATCCGCGCTTGGATGTGCTCAACGACCTGCTCAAAGCCGCCGACGAACCCGATCCGGTGCTGCTGGAAACGACTATGGAGATCGATACCAATCCCGATCAGATCCGCGCCCGTTTGCTGGAAATGAAGGGCGCTTTCCTGATGAGTCAGGGAGAAATGGAAGCTGCGCTGACCACTTTTCGCAAGATCACCCCGATCGAGGCATCAAAAATGGTGCGTTTTAGTCCGTTTAAAGAGGTATTCGATGAAAAAGTCAACCGCCCGCTGACCGATACGCTGCTGCTCAATCGCCGGCAAATTGTGGAGCAGATTCTCACCTACGAGTTCAAAGCCAAAGCCGCCGAAGCCGAGCAGAATCCGGTAGCGGCCTGGTATTATTACCTGATTGGCCTGAGTTATTACAATATGTCCTATTTCGGCTACGAATGGGAAGCGATGGATTACTACCGCAGTGGCTACAACTGGTTGCGCCTGGCGCAAGGCCCGGAATTCCCGTTGCGCAATTCGCCCGACGGCAACCGCGAGAATATCGACGTGAGCCGCGCCCTGTCGTACTTCGAGCGCGCCCTGCACGGTACCCAATCCCCCGAACTGGCGGCCCGTGCCACTTTTCTGGCCGCCCGCTGCCAGCAAAAACAATGGTTTTCCCAGCCCGACACGCGTTATCGCCCCGGCAGTAAACTGATCCCTACGCTGCCGGATAACTACCGGACGTATTATGACCTGCTGATCTCGAAGTATGCCAAGACGGAATTTTATGGACAGATGGTAAAGGAGTGTAAGTGGCTGGAAGCGTATGGGCGGTGAGGAAGTCCACCGCTAGGCCGGGGTGCTGTGCTCTGACATTATATCCGGCTTTTACTTAAAAATCCTCGAAATACATCCGCGCATTGCGGTTGATATTGCGCTTCATCGTCGTGGCATCATCCGAATTATCGCCGTCGTACTGCTCGCCGGCGTTGCGTTTGTACAGGACGCGTTCCCAGCGCGGGTTATTGATTTCGCCGCGGGCGCTGGAGTGCAGCAGCACGAAATCTTCCCCCGCCAGCGTGGGGTTGTAGAACAAAAACTTCACATTGCGCTGGTTGGTGCGGGGCAGGGCCAGGTACACCCAGATCTCGTACGGTGGCGCGGAAGGATCGTCTTCGACGTGGACCAGGTCATCCGGACGGCCATACTTCAGGAAAATACGGCCGCGATCCGTTTCAAAACCGTAGCCGTAGGCGGTATAAAATTTCTTGTCCACGGCGCTGGCCAGCAACAGGTAATCGCGGTAGGCTTTTTCCGGATCGTTGGCATTGGCACCCGCAAAATGACGGAACAAAAAGAAGCGCATTTCCTTCAAATCGCCTTTTTTCAGCACCCCGCGCAGGGTTTCTTGGTAAAGCCCCATTTGAATGGGGACGATCGCGCGCAACGCGTAACGCAGGGCGGCTTCGTCGAGGTTTTGCACAAACTGTTTGGATAATTCCGCTTCAGAGAGGGTGGAAACGTCGGTATTGAGCAATGGGTTGCTGCGCTGGAAGTACAGCTGACGTTCGGCCACTACTTCATTGGCAGCGTTGCGGATCTCGGCTTTCAGGCGGTAGTTGCCGCTTTCCAGTTGGGCGATATCCATTTGTACCAGCAGGACATCGACGGCGGCTGGTTTTTTACGCTGGTTGCCCGCAGAGATCATTTTCTGCTGCCCATTGCCCATATCCTTCTCAATAAAGTAGCGGATCAGGTAAGTTTCGCCAGCGGCAACCGTACGGTCGGAGTGGTATATCTCGGCGTAAAAAGCCAGTTTATTGGCGCCTTGCTCGTAAAAACAAAAGGGCAGCGGCTCCATGATATAACCGTTTTTAGCAAACAGGCTGCCCGATCCGGCATCCTTTTGAAAACTGCGGTACACCTGCAAATCGCTTAGGTACAGGACTTCCTTCTCGACCGCAACCGTGACCGTCGTACTGAAAGTGCGGTGGTTATCCGGGTCGTTGAGGTCCTGGAAGGTGATTTCCAGGGTGTACGTGCCATTGGGAACCGCCAGTCGCCGGACGTCGAGCAGCGATTGTGGCGAATCAACCAAAGGACTTTTTAACGTATATTTTTCGTAGTTCACCACGGTTTCGCCATTTTTCAACAAAATCAGTACATCCACCGACGCCTGCATAAGGGTATCGGTGCGGCGATAGTTGATAGAGGCGGCCGCAATTTCCAGGTTGATCTCAACGTAGGGCTTGTTATCGGGCGTGGCATATACGGCATACGACACCCCGGCATCCAGGGCCTGTGCGAACAAGGGCAACATAGCCAGGAGGAAGACGAGAACGGACTGGCAAAAGGTCGTTTTTTTCATAACAAGCAAATTTAACGGTTAATGATTAACGGTTAATGATTAATCGCTAACAAAAGTCCGGTATTTTCGGGAAGTAAAGAGCACTATTTTTTGCAAAAGTCAGGTTTCAGAACCGGTTAAATGACAAAAGGAGCGACCCGGACAAATCCAGATCGCTCCTCTTTTATAGTATGGGTTTTGAATGGGCGCTTAAACCCAGTACAAAACCCGTCACTCATAACCTAAAAAGTTATTTGCCACCGCCGGCGCGGTAAATATATTTCTCGGCATCGTTCCAATCCTGGGAAGAAGGATTTGGGAAGTTTTTGCGCAATTTTTCAAACGCGGCCTTTGATTCAGCCGATTTGCCTTCATGCTCGTACAACATACCCAATTTTTTCAGGTAGTATCCGGCTAACAGTTCATTTTCGGTCCCGTCAGCGGCTTTTTCGTAGTAGTTTAGTGCTTTCGAGAAGTCTTTTTTCTCCGAGTAACAATCGCCCAAAACGCCGTATTTCATCGCTGGCAACAGCGCGTCTTTCGGGCTGAAATCTTCCATGTATTGGATGGCACTGTCGAAATCGCCGGTTTGCAAGTAACAAACGGCGGCGTAATATTTTGCAGCATTGGCGGCCGGAGTGCCGCTATAGTTATTGATAATGCTCAGAAAACCTTCATAACCACCATCCGGGCCGTTGAGGGCTTGCGGAAAGGAGTCGCGCTCGAAAGACATTTGCGCCGGCCACATCGCGGCGGCGGCTTCTTTTTGCTTGGGCGCTACTACATAAGATTTATAGAGAAACCAACCCAGCACTACCAACGCGATTGCGCCGACCGCATAGAGAATCAGATGTTGATTTTTTTCTAAAAACGATACCGACGGTCCAGCCGGAACATTTTTTTCTACGACCGCAGTCTCTTCGCTTGGGGTGACTTTACGTTTTGCCATTGTTCAATTCAAAAAATTAGTACGTTCAAACAGTGTTTTCGGCCTTAAAAACCGATTCCTTCTCAATAAGGCCGGCAAAAGTACGTAAACTTTGGTTTTTGAAAGGCATAACGCAAAATTATTTCCGCCAATACCCGATCAGCGCCTGCCGGATATCGTTGCGCAGGTCGCTTTTATCTTTCGGATCGGGTTTTTGCAGGCTTAGTACGTCGGGATTGGTCGTGCCTTTGCCATCGGTGGTGGCGGCTGTTTTCAGGAAATCCATATTCTGTTCGCTGCCCGTCAGCAGGAATTCGGGCAGGATCAGCCGGTAGACTTTTTGATCGTCCAGCGCAGTATTGCCCACCATCCATGTACCAGACGGCTCTTCGCGGCGGATATTTTGCCATTGCAAATAACCGCCGTTGCCTTTATTATTGTAACCCGCGTCGAGCGTGCGGCGCAGCAGCGCACCGCGCATTTCAACTTCGACCACCGAACCGCCAAAAGGCAACATGCGCACAATATCCAGTTCCGTAAGTGTACCGCGCAAAATATCATCGACCCGGAACGAGCCGCTGTTGAAGAATGCGGCGTCGGGTTTGGTGCGCGCAACAGCCAGCATGGCATTATTGAGTTGTGTTCCGGCAGCCATTTGCTGGTAGCGCAGCATCGTTTCGCGGCAATCGAGCGGCGCTGTCAGGGTGGTCACCGTTTTGGTCGCATCGAAACCAGACGAAGCCAGCGATTCATTTTTTATTTTTTCCCATTTGGCGATCACTTTAGCCGTAGCGGGATCATCGGGAATAGTGGCATCGACCTTGCGCAGTTCCGACTTTACGGTGCAGGTATTTTTGGCTTTATCGTAGCGAAGGGTGTGAATATAGACGGTCTTGGCATTGGCATCGGCTTTGGCGACAGTGCCAGTACCGATCTTATAGATTTGATTTTCGTGATCGTGTCCGCCCATGATCAATGGCATCTTAGGCAGCATAACGGCCAGTTTTTTGTCGTCGACTATATTAAGGTGCGTGATCGCGATGCACACATCGGATTTGGCCGCTACCTCCGTATAGTTTTTTTGTGCGGCTTCCGCCCAGTCCGTGTACTCCACATACGGCTTGCGGCCGGTGTTGATGAGTACGCCGAACATGCCGAGGTTCATGGTCGTCCCGTCGGCATCTTTTATGGCAATTACCTGATTATCAGGGCACAACTCTGTTTTCCCATCGCGGTTTTTGAAAAACTGCTGGGTCCAGGTTTTGCCTTTGAAACGTGCATTAGCGCCCATCCAGGTAAAAGTAGATTCATCCAGCCGGGCCTGCAGATCGGCCGGATCATCGTAGTCGAACTCGTGGTTGCCAAACACCACCCAGTCGAGTCCGAGGGTGTCGAGTGTCTCCACCATCTGTTTGCCACGGATGCGTTTGCCGTCGTATTTCAAAGTACCGATCACCGAGGGACTGATAAAATCGCCGGCCAGCAAGGTAAATGTATTGGGATTTTTAGCCAGTAACTGCTTGCGGATAGTAGCGACCCGCGCCAGGCCGCCGAGATTGTCGGAAGCGCCGGGCGAGATTTCGTACACATCGTTCATTTGCAGAAAGGTGATTTCAAGGATACCGTCGTCGCCGATGGTTTTGACCGTTTTCTGCGTGGTATGACAAGCGAAAAGAGCCAGCACGAATAGTGAAACTGGCAGGATTTTGAATGTTTGCATTATTCGTGTAAAGTGTGTGAAGAAATGCGGATTTTTGCGGCAAAAGTATCATTTATCCAGTAACCGGAAAGGCTCTTTTCCTAGCCGGAAACGAGAGCGGATAAATTTAATACGTATTCTTTCCTTTAACTTGCCTCGCCGCAAACCAGCAGCATGCCCGACCAACAGCCCACCACCCTTTGGCAACCCGATACCGCCACCCGCGAAAACGCGCACCTGACCCGTTACCTGGATTGGCTGGAAAGGCATAAAAACCTAGAATTTCCCGACTATAAAGCGTTGTACGACTGGTCGATCACCGACCTCCCGGCCTTTTGGCAAAGTCTGTGGGAATACTTCGGGGTAAAAAGTCATACGCCCTACACAGCGGTACTTTCGGGCCCTGAGATGCCAGATTACGCCTGGTTTAGCGGGGCAACGCTGAATTATGCCGAACATATTTTCCGGCAAAAAACCACGGCGCATCCGGCGATCCTGTTCCAAAGCGAACGACATGCGTTGACCGCCATAAGTTGGGCCGAACTGGAGCATCAAACTGCCAATGTCGCCCATTATTTCCGCACTATCGGGATTCAATCGGGCGACCGGGTGGCAGCGTACCTGCCCAATTCTCCCCACGCTATTATTGCGGCACTGGCCGCGCTGTCGCTGGGAGCCGTCTGGTCGAGTTGCTCGCCCGATTTCGGTGCCGCCAGTGTAGCCGACCGTTTTGCACAGATCCGGCCGAAAGTGCTGATCGCGGTAGATGGATATGCCTACGGTGGCAAGTCATTTGACAAACGCGATACCGTGCAGGAGTTATGCGATCTGCTGCCAGGTCTGGAACACGTCGTTTTCATTCCGTTTCTTGACGAAAATGCGCGCCTCGAAACGGCAAAGCCAACGGTTTATTGGCATGAAATAGCTATGGCACCGGCCAACCCACCGGCACTGCAGTTCGAACCGTTGCCTTTCGCGCATCCGATCTGGATTTTATATTCATCCGGCACGACCGGTGTTCCCAAAGCGATCACCCATTCGCACGGCGGCAATTTGCTGGAGCACCTGAAGTACCTGTATTTTCACAACGATGTACACGCCGGCGAGCGTTTTTTCTGGTTTTCCACCACCGGCTGGATGATGTGGAATTTTACCCTGGGGGCCCTATTGACCGGTTCGACCATTGTATTGTACGACGGCAGTCCGGGATACCCGAATCTGGATGTGCTGTGGGAACTGGCCGAAAAAGCGCGCATCGCTCATTTTGGTACCAGTGCGCCTTTTTTGGTGAGTTGTATGAAATCGGGGCTAATCCCGGGCGATAAATTTGATTTGACTGCGTTGCGCTCCATTGGTTCGACCGGCTCGCCCCTGCCGCCGGAAGCCTTTGGTTGGGTGTATAAAAATATCAAGGCCGACGTCTGGCTTTCGTCCATGGCCGGCGGTACCGACGTGTGTACGGCCTGGGTGGGCGGCAATCCGCTGCTGCCGGTGTACGAGGGTGAAATCCAGTGCCGTTGCCTCGGCTGCGCGATGGAGAGTTGGGATGAACAGGGCCATGCCGTGCCCGCAGGGGCAGTAGGCGAAATGGTGGTGACCAAACCGATGCCTTCCATGCCGGTCTATTTTTGGAACGACCCCGACGGTTCCAAATACCGCAACAGTTATTTCGACACCTACCCGGGGGTGTGGCGCCACTGCGACTGGCTGTGCATTACGCCGCGCGATTCGGTGGTGATACTGGGCCGCTCCGACGCGACGCTCAACCGGCAGGGCGTGCGCATCGGCACAGCGGAAATCTACCGGGCGATGGATAAAATCCCGGAATTGCGCGATACGCTGATCGTTAACCTGGAACAACCGGACGGATCGGACTGGATGCCGCTGTTTGTGACCCTGGTGGCGGGTTGTGCGCTGGACGACGCGTTAAAAACCAAAATCCGCCAGACTTTACGGACGGCGTACAGTCCGCGCCATGTACCCGATGATATTATCGAAGTGCCGGATATACCGGTGACTATTTCCGGTAAAAAAATGGAAACACCGGTGAAGAAAATTCTCCAGCGAAAACCTTTAGACAAGGCGTACAACCGCGATTCCATGAAAAATCCGGAGGCGATGGATTTTTTCCTGGAGCTGGCGCAGCACACAAATCAGCGCTAGTACTTTATATTTCTTCTCAAAATGTGGCTTTAAATGCTTAAATGCAATCATTTTCTACAATTTGGGGAAAGTAATTGCAGCCGAAGCGACTTGAAAATCCTGAATTTTGATTGGCATTGCGTTTTTATTATTCGGGGTGTAACCACGAGTACACATCTCTTCATTTCAAAAACGAACAACATCATGTTAAGATGGTCCATCACATTCCTAGTAATTGCCATTATAGCTGGCATCCTGGGATTTGCCGGTCTTGCCGGTACCGCTGCGTATTTCGCTAAAATTTTATTCGTTGTAGCGATTATCGTTTTCATTATTAGTCTGCTGACCGGCAGAAACAGAGCAAATCTGTAATTGATTAATACAACCGCGTAAATCAAAGCACTCATGAACATAAACTTGGACATATCTACAAAATCTACCGCTAAAGTGGCTGATGTATTGAATCGGCTGCTGGCAGATGAGTATATATTGCTTACCAAAACCCGCAACTATCATTGGTACGTGTTTGGACCGAGTTTTATGGACCGACAATGTTTTTACGATGGTCAGTATGAACCGATTAGTCAGATGGTCGATAAAATAGCTGATCGTGTGACACAACTTGGATATCCGGCTACAGCGACTGTGCGCGAGTTTATCGCCTGGACACGCTTAGATGAAGGAAAGCACATTTATGATGCGCCCAGCCAAGTAAATCAACTGTTAGCCGATCATCAAACTGTGAGCCGCTGTATTCGAGAGGATATTGAGGTTTTACGCAAGAAACTAAAAGTAGCCGACCCTGAAACCATCACCATGCTGACCCATTTCCTGGAGGAGCATGAAAAAATGGCCTGGATGTTACGCGCTTCCATGCTAACCAACGCGGCGGCATAGCACTTTCTATATATGCCAAGTGAATGCCAATTTTCAGGCTGACTGCCAACAAGGTAATTCGTTTGCAAGGGAGGCTCTCACTAAATTCATCACCACACTTAATTTATTTCTCAAAACAATGACAAAGCAACTTTTTTTCTCCGGTATGATCGCAGTGTTTGGTGCTGCGTTTTTAATGACCTCTTGTGCTGATACGCCTGCAGAACGGCGCGAAGACGCTAATGAAGCCATGAAGGATGCCAAACAAAATGTCAAAGAAGCACAGCAGGACGTCAAAGACGCCAGTAAAGAAGCAGCTGAAGCGCTGCGGATGGAACGCGACGAGATGGCCGCCAAAATGAATAAACAATCCCAGGAAATCGACACTAAACTGACGGAAATGGACATGAAAATGGCCAAGGCAAGTGCGAAAGAAAAAGCACGCTGGCAGGAACGCCGGAAGCAACTGGTCATGGAACGCGACGAATTGAACGCCGACATGAAACGGGTGGGCGAAGATATGAAAGACAGTTGGTCAACATTTAAGTCCGATGTAGCCAGAAAAATGGATAAGATATCAGAAGATTTGAAGGCCGATAAGTAAGTTTGATTTAGTACGCCGCCCCGAATGAGGGGCGGCGTTTTTTTAGCTATAGATGATTTTATTTATCTGACCTTCAACACGTAACCTATCGATTCAAATGGAACAACCTTTGTACGTACGCGCCGCGTATTTCCTTCTTTTTCTGGGGCTTATGGCCTTGCTGCTCTATGTGGGTCGTCCTATTCTGATTCCCGCGCTAGCGGCTTTGTTGTTTGCCTTCTTAGTACTGCCAATCATTCAAAAACTGGAACGCTGGAAATTCCCGGCGTGGTTAGCGGCACTGTTGGGCGTATTGACGGTCATTGCGAGTGTGGCCACCCTGTTCTCTTTGTTGTCGTGGCAGATCATGTCTTTTACCAACGATCTGCCTTCTATTAAAGAAACCGTAAATTTAAAAATTAAGTCGCTGAACCGGTACGTCGAGGCAGAGGCACATATCAGCCGGCGTACGCAGACGCAGTGGATCGAGGAAAAGACCTCTGAAATACTCGACAATGCCAGCGGTTCTATCTTTAGCGTATTCGGTGCGACGGGCGCTGCCCTGGCCACGGTGGCCCTGATTCCCATATTTATGTTTTTTCTCTTGCTGTACCGGCCCAAATTCAAGCAGTTTTTAAAGTTACTGGACCCGGACCGCCATGAGCACATACTGGAGGTCGTCCGAAAAATTTCCAAGGTATCGCAGCATTATATCCGGGGCATGTTCATCGTAATTGGGATCCTTTCGGTACTGAATGCCATTGGTTTTCTACTGCTGGATTTGAAATACGCTTTTCTGCTGGGCATGCTGGCGGCAGTACTCAACATCATTCCGTATGTCGGTGTGTTGATTGGCAGTCTTTTCCCAATCATTATTGCGCTGGTGACCAAAGACTCTTTAATGTATGCTGTAGGGGCGCTGGGCGTTTGTGTTTTTGTACAATTCCTGGAAAACAATTTCATTACGCCCAAAATAGTAGGCTCGAGCGTCAATTTAAACCCACTGGCTTCCATTGTCACCCTTCTGCTGGGCGGCATGTTATGGGGTTTACCGGGTATGGTGCTGGCCATTCCGGTGGGCGGCATGTTCAAAGTGATCTGCGACAATGTAAAAAGCCTGCATTCGCTCGGATTTCTGCTGGGTGAGGAGCGCGAATACAAACCGTTTAAATTACCGGCAAGGTTTCGGCGGACAAAGAAAGCAGCCTAAATTAATGGTTAACGATTAACGGTTAATGGTTAATGGGGTGGTCGCAGCAATGACTTTTAAGTCGTTGCTGCGACCGCCCTTTTTTGTTAGGTAATAATTTTCTGTACCTGGCAATCGCAAAAGCGCTATCTTCACTGCCTGAATAATTCTATACCGCGCCGAAGCATGAACAGTAGCCGCTGGCAAATCCTCTCTTTCGATCCACAAGCCGTGCAACAGTTGCACGAATCACTGCAGCTTGCTCCTCAGTATTGTCAACTTTTGACGCAACGCGGTATCCATACGCCCGCTGCTGCAACTGCTTTTTTTCAGCCGCGCCTGGAAGACCTGCACAGTCCTTTTTTAATGGCCGATATGCACCTCGCCGTGCAACGCATGGAACTCGCGATCCAACGCGGCGAACGCCTGCTGTTATACGGCGATTACGATGTGGACGGGACGACCAGCGTGGCGCTGATGTTTGCATTTCTACACAGTTTTTACCAGCATATCGACTATTATTTACCCGACCGCGATAAAGAAGGTTATGGTGTAAGTCTCGCCGGTGTCGAATATGCCCGTGCAACCGGCGCGACTTTGGTCATTGCCATGGACTGCGGCATTAAAGCCCACGAAGCAGTTTTGCTGGCTACTTCGTACGGGATCGACTTTATTATCTGCGATCACCACGTACCGGAAGGCGGCCTGCCCGCTGCCGTGGCGAACCTGGATCCGAAACGCAGCGACTGCCCCTATCCCTACAAAGATCTCAGCGGCTGCGGCATCGCGTTCAAACTGGCCCAAGCCTTTTCCTTGCACCAGAATATGCCGGCGGAAGAGTTGAGCGATCTACTGGATCTGGTAGCGGTGAGCATTGCCTGCGACATCGTACCGATCACCGGCGAAAATCGCATTCTCGCCCATTTCGGACTGCATCGCCTCAATCATATGCCCCGCGTGGGACTGTGGGCGTTGAGCAGTCGTATCAACCGGCGTTTTCCACTGGATGTCACCGACCTGGTCTTTGGCATGGGCCCGCTGATCAATGCGGCCGGCCGGCTTGGCGATGCGCGCGAAGCCGTGCGCATGCTGCTTGCCACCGACCGCAACAGTGCGCTCGACGCAGCCAGCGCCCTGGTGTCGCGCAATAAAGAACGCCGGGAAGTGGATTTTGCCACGGCTACCGAGGCGCGGCGGCGTTTTACCGAACTGCCCGATTTTGCGACCCGCCGCAGTATCGTACTGTTCGATCCAGAGTGGCATAAGGGTATTATCGGGATCGTAGCCAGCCGGGTGACGGAAGACTTCAACCGGCCCTCGGTGATTCTTACACAGAGCAATGATCGCGCCGTGGGTTCGGCCCGCTCGATTCGCGGATTCGATCTGTACGCAGCGTTGCAACAATGCGAAGACCTGTTTTTTTCGTTTGGCGGACACGCTTTTGCGGCGGGTATGCAGATGCCGGTAGAAAATGTGGCGGCTTTTGCCGAACGTTTTGAACGGATCGTGCAGGAAAGTATGACCCAGGAAGAAGCGATGCCCATTATCGACATTGCCGCAAAAATCCGCCTGGAAGAAATAACCGCCGCATTCTGGCAACAATTGCGACGGTTTGAACCATTCGGGCCGCACAACCGCAGTCCGGTTTTCTGGGCGGAAGCGGTAGAAGACACCGGCCGCAGTCGTATACTCGACAACAACCACGTGCGGCTTTCCCTGCGCCATCCCGGTAGCAGAACGATTGTTTCGGGCATTGCATTCGGACTGGCCGACACCTTCGAACGCCTCAAAAAGCATCCGTTCGACATTGCCTTCAATATCCGGGAAGAAGACTGGCACGGACAGCCGGTGCTGACGATCCAGGTCAAGGATATGAAACCCCTGGTTGATTGATTCGCATTGGGTGGGAGGACAAATTGGTTAAAAACGGTTAAAAAACGTTAGGGAAAGGTGAATATCGCGGGATATTCGCCTTTTTTTGATTCCATTTGCAACCTCGCTGTAACCTTCCGGTCTGTTCCAACGTCTGCTTATCATTCACGGTTAACGTCCAATTTTCAAACTCATCCACATTATGAAAAACACCAAATCAGTACTGCTTGTCGCTCTCCTTCTTGTTTTCGCCACGCAGATTTTTGCCCAGCGCGAAGAAACTATTTTCAATGGTCGCAACTGGGGCTTTTCCGGGCTTTGGGGCGGTTACAACCACCAGTACACCCAATATAACAAAACCGACGGTTACAACCGCGGCGGCTTCTTTGGGTTTGAGTTTGGAAAATCGCTCACGTTGGGCTGGAGCCACGCCGATTTGCAGGATGACATCAACCTGGGCGGTAACGAAAGTCAGCGTTTCGACTATCGCTACAACGGCGGGAAAATCGGTTACGCGTTCATGCCATATAAAGCCATTCACCCGATCGTAAACTTTGAAGTGGGTCGCGGCAAATTTAAACTGGCCGGGTCGGGCTCCGATAACACGCTGGTACTACAACCTTCGGCCGGACTGGAGATCAATATTTTCCGCTGGTTCCGCCTCGGATTGGAAGGCGGATACCGCTATATCAATGGCAATGACCTGGCACCGTTGACCGATGCGCAATTGTCGGGCATGTACGGTCAGGCTACGCTGAAGTTTGGTTTCTCATGGGGCCGGTATCACAAACGCACTCCGGCGGGCAGCACAACGAATAAATACGAAGGTTAAATGTAACTGATTGCGCCTTGTGCCCTTGTTCCTTTCCGGTGGAACAAGGGCTTTTTTGTTTAAATTTATGCGCATTTCAAATTTATGGCTGGAAACAGCCTTTACCGAAGATTAATATGAATATTCTTATTGCTGCCGACTCTTTCAAGGACGCTTTGTCCGCGCTCGAAGTATGCCAGGCTATACAGGCTGGCATACTTCGAGCCACACCAGCGGCAAAAATCCGGATATGTCCATTAGCGGATGGAGGAGAAGGCACCTATGCGGCAATCGCTGCATCGCTCGGACTAGAGCCGGTGCAAATAGCAACGCTGGACCCGCTTTTTCGGCCTATCACCGCTACTTATGGATACAATGCCCAGGAAGAAACAGCCTTTGTAGAAATGGCAAAAACCGCAGGGCTGCAACTGCTGTCGCCCAAAGAGCGCAACCCGTTGATCACGACCTCATTTGGCGTAGGTCTGCAAATAGCCGATGCTATACGCCAGGGAACCCGACATGTTGTACTGGCCATTGGTGGCAGTGCGACCAATGACGCGGGCATTGGAATGGCAGCAG
This sequence comes from Chitinophagales bacterium, assembly GCA_038203695.1. GTDB lineage: Bacteria > Bacteroidota > Bacteroidia > Chitinophagales > Saprospiraceae > M3007. The sequence goes on along the minus strand of JBBRDQ010000086.1, from coordinate 416 downwards.
CATTAGGCTGGAATTTCTTGGATAAAAACGGAGTAGCCTTGGCGCCGATAGGGAGCAATCTGACCTCCATAACTTCTATAATTCCCCCAACGGCTGTGCCTGAGGTCCGCGTGGAAATTATCTGTGACGTAACCAATCCGCTCTTCGGGCCAACGGGTGCTGCGCACGTATATGCCCGACAAAAGGGAGCGGATGATGCAGCGATTGCGGAGTTGGATAGCGGATTGCAACATTTTGCACAGGTAGCTACAGAAAGTGGCTATCCATGCGACCCACACTACCCGGGAGCCGGCGCGGCCGGCGGGATGGGTTTTGGGGCGATGTGTTTTTTGCAGGCCGAACTGAAGCGCGGTATAGAGGTGGTGTTACACCTGCTGGATTTTGAAGAGAAACTGGGCTGGGCAGATATGATCGTT